>NZ_JBIICB010000328.1:0-4313 GCF_044239095.1 Aestuariivirga sp.
CCAGCGCGGTATCGACGCGGTAGCGGATCTCAGGCGTGAACTTCATCTCGAGCTTCGGCGCCACGAGGCCGCGAATGTAGCGCCGGTTGCGGTTCAGCGCCTCCAACAGGGCCTTTTCCTTGTTGGGTTGCAAGGTCCGCACATAGGCGGTGGCGATCTTGAGGTCGGGCGAGATCTGCACCTCGACCACCGTCGGGTTCAGCCGCTCGAGATCGGGGTCGCCCGATTCCCCGCGCAGGAAGATGTCCGCCAAAGCGTGGCGGATCAGCTCGCCCGCGCGGAGCTGGCGTTGGGATGGGGCGCTGCCTTTGCTCATCTTGTCCGATCAGTCCAGCGTGCGCTGGACCTTCTCCACGCGGAAGCACTCGATCACGTCGCCTGCGCGCATGTCCTGGTAGTTCTCGAAGGCCATGCCGCATTCCTGGCCCACCGGCACTTCCTTCACTTCGTCCTTGAAGCGCTTGAGTGTCGAGAGGGTGCCTTCGTGGATGACCACGTTGTCGCGGATGAGGCGAACCTTGGCGCCGCGCTGGACGCTGCCTTCGGTAACCTGGCAACCCGCAACCTTGCCGACCTTGGTGATGTTGAAGACCTCGAGGATCTTGGCATTGCCGAGGAAGGTTTCGCGCAGTTCCGGCGCGAGCTTGCCCGCCATGGCCTGCCTGATGTCGTCAACCAGGTCATAGATGATGTTGTAGTAGCGGATCTCGATACCGGCACGTTCCGCCGCATCGCGCGCCTGGGCGCTGGCACGGACGTTGAAGCCCAGCACCACCGCCTTGGAGGCCTCCGCGAGCCCGATGTCGGACTCGTTGATGCCGCCAACCGCGTAATGGATGACGCGGCTCTTGATCTCGGCATTGCCGATCTTCTCGATGGCCTGCACGATGGCTTCCGCAGAGCCCTGCACGTCAGCCTTGACCAGGATCGGGAACTCGGTAGCGCCCTCCTTGATGGCCGACATCATCTGCTCGAGCGAGGAGCGGGCGGAGGCCGCACCGCGGCTTTCGCGGCGCTTCCTCTCGCGGTATTCGGTCACTTCGCGCGCGCGCGCGTCATTCGGGACGACGTCGAACTGGTCGCCCGCTTCCGGCGCAGAGTTGAGGCCCAGAACCTCGACCGGGGTCGAGGGGACGGCTTCCTTGACCTGCTGGCCCTTGTCGTTGACCAGCGCGCGAACGCGGCCCCAGGCGGAACCTGCAACGAAGATGTCGCCCAGCTTCAGCGTGCCGCGCTGCACGAGGACGGTCGCCACGGGGCCGCGTCCCTTGTCGAGCTGCGCTTCCACCACCATGCCGCCCGCCTCACGGTCCGGGTTGGCCTTGAGGTCAAGCACTTCGGACTGGAGCAGGATGACTTCCAGCAGGCGGTCGAGGTTGGTGCCCTTGAGTGCCGAGACTTCGACCTCGAGCGTGTCGCCACCCATGCTTTCGACCACGATCTCGTAGCGCAGAAGTTCGTTGCGCACACGCATCGGGTTGGCGGCGGGCTTGTCGATCTTGTTGATCGCCACGATGATCGGCACACCCGCTGCACGGGCATGGTTGATGGCTTCCACCGTCTGCGGCATGACGCCGTCATCGGCAGCAACGACCAGCACCACGATATCTGTGGCCTTGGCGCCGCGCGCACGCATGGAGGTGAAGGCCTCGTGGCCCGGCGTGTCGATGAAGGTGACGACGCCGCCCGGGGTTTCAACCTGGTAGGCGCCGATATGCTGGGTGATGCCACCGGCTTCGCCGGAGACCACGTTGGTCTTGCGCAGCGCGTCCAGGAGCGAGGTCTTGCCGTGGTCGACGTGGCCCATGATGGTGACAACGGGCGGACGGGACTTGAGCTGTTCCGGCGCGTCGGTTTCGCCCGACAGGCCTTCAACAACGTCGGCTTCCGACACGCGCTTGACCTTGTGGCCCATTTCCTCGGCCACCAGCTGGGCGGTATCGGCATCGATCACATCGTTGATCGTGTGCATCTCGCCCTGCTTCATCAGGAACTTGATGATGTCGACAGCGCGCTCGGCCATGCGGTTGGCGAGTTCCTGGATGGTGATGGCCTCAGGAATGACGACCTCGCGTGTCGCCTTCTCGGTGGGCATCTGGAAGCCCTGCACCTGCTTCTTGAGGCGCTCGGTGCGGCGGCGGAAGGCGGCGACGGAGCGCGCGCGCTCATCATCCTCGTTCAGCGCATTGACGACAGAGAGACGGCCACGGCGCTTGTCGGCCTCGCCCTTGGTGCGGGCGGGAACGGGCGCCTTGACCTCACGCTTGACGACGCCACCAGGGAAGGCGCGGCGGGGCGCTTCTTCCTCGTCATGAACACGCTTCACGGGCGCGGGTGCGCCCTTGCCTGTCACCGGCTTCATCGGCACCGTCGCAGGCGTCACCACATTGGATGCGGCGGGGGCGGACTTGGGCGCCAGCTTGCGGGCGGCGTCTTCCGCCTTGCGGCGGGCATCTTCCTCGGCCTTGTGGCGGGCCTCTTCCTCAGCCTTGCGGCGGGCGGCGGCCTCGCGCTCCACGAGGTCGATCGCGTCCTGCTCGGCGCGGCGCTTTGCGTCTTCTTCCTGGCGCTTGCGGTCCTCCGCCTCGCGCACGCGGGCACCGGCGAGCGCCCTGTCGCGCGCTTCCTTTTCCTCGGTCGTCAGCGTGCGCAGCACCACGCCCGAACGCTGGGTTGCCTGCGGTTTGGGGGCGACCGGCGTCTGGGTATTCGACGGCGGCGCCGGCGTGACGCGCGGCTGCGGCTGGAAAGCCGGCTTTACGTCTGCGCCCGCTGGCTTGTCGTCGCCGAAGCGCTTGCGCTTGGTTTCGACAACGACCGTCTTGGAGCGGCCGGCGCCGAAACTCTGCTTGACCTTGCTCTGCTCGATCGATGGCCGCTTGAGGGTCAAGGTTCCACCACCGGGGCGGCTGCCTTCGGGCTTGCGGTCGTTATCGTTGTTATCAGTCATCTTCTCTCTTCAGGTCCTCGGCGGGCCTGCTCAAGGCCCTCAAACATCACGATCCGGCGCACGGCAGCGGAGAGCTTTTCGGCAAGCCCTCCCTTGGCCACGGCAGCATGTACCACATTTGGCCGTCCAAAAGCCAAATCCAATTCACGCCGCTCGAAAAGAGCGACCCTTTCGACTTCCGGGGCAGCCAGCCTGTCCAGTTTCCGGCAGCCGTCGAGCGCGGCATCCGTTCCATGAAACAGCAATTTTGCCCGGCCCCGCCCGAGCATTTCCTCAACCTTCATGAAGCCCGCAACGGCCTCACCAGCCTTTTTAGCGAGCGACAAAAGGGAAAGCACCTGCTGCCGAAGCAGAGTAGACACCATATCGGGCAGATCGGGCGGTATTGTGGTTTCGGCGGAAAACCCGCGCGAAAACAGTTTCTTCTTCACGGCTTCCGCCAGGACCCCCCTGTCGAGGCTCACCCACACGCCCCGGCCCGGCAGCTTGCGGGCCAAGTCGGGAACCGCGACACCGTCAGGGCTTCTGACAAAACGGATCAACTCCGCTTCGTCCTTGACGGTACGGGTCACGATGCACATGCGGTCGGCCAAGGGCTGATCCGCCTCGATATCGGGGGCGCTGGGAATCTGGCTCAGGCGTCCACCTCGCCTTGTTCCGCTTCTGCCTCAGGCTCCACCGGGGCTTCGATCCAGCCCGCCTTGATGCGGGCCTTCATGATGAAGTCATTGGCTTCATCCGTACCGACTTCGAGGTCAGAGAGCGCGCCTTTGTGCTTGACGGCGCCGCCGGCCTTGCGCTCGGTCCAGCCGATGAGCTCGTCGGTTGCGCACCCCGCAAGGTCCTCGATCGACTTGATGCCCGCTTCACCCAGAGCCACCATCATGGCGAGCGTCAGGCCTTCGATGTCCTTCAACTCGTCCAGCACGCCCAGTTCGACGCGGCGTGCATCGAGTTCGGCAGCCTCGCGATCCAGGAACTCACGGGCACGATTCTGCAATTCTTCCGCCGTCTGCTCATCGAGACCCTCGATCGAGGCGATTTCGCGGAGGTCGACGTAGGCCACTTCGTCCACAGTGGCAAAGCCCTCGGACGCGAGGAGCTGCGCCAGGGTCTCATCGACATCGAGTGCGGAGACAAACAGCTCAGTCCGTGCTGCGAACTCCTTCTGCCGGCGTTCGGATTCCTCCGCCTCCGTCATGATGTCGATGTCCCAGCCGGTAAGCTGGGAGGCCAGCCGCACATTCTGCCCGCGCCGCCCGATGGCAAGCGACAGCTGCTCGTCCGGCACCACGACTTCGATCCGTTCGGACTCTTCGTCGAGCAGGACCTTGGTGACTTCGGCAGGCGCCAGCGCGTTCAC
>NZ_JBIICB010000329.1:0-4309 GCF_044239095.1 Aestuariivirga sp.
CGCTGCAAGCTCAGGGCTCCCGGCTTTGCGCATCTTCAGGCGATGGACCACATCTGCCGCGGCCACATGCTGGCGGACGTCTCTGCGGTCCTCGGCTCTCTCGATATCGTCTTTGGTGAGGTGGACCGGTGATCTCGCTGAGCGCAAACACAGCACAGATTTTATTGGTAGTGCTCTTTGCGCTGAGCCTTGGCTTCGTTGCATATCCCGGTTACGCGGCGGCGCGAGGTTGGGCCAGAGGCACTTGGGCTTCTAATCAGTTGGGATGGATTTCCACTGCAGCGTTCATAGGAATCATCGCATCGCTTGCTTTAACTATATGGCAGCTGGGATGGGTTGCTCTGCTAATCACGGTGATCGGAGGAGGTCTACTGGCCTTTCTCCTGGTGAGCATCCTAAAGAGTTACTTTCAATGGATTGGTTTCTTGATGCCCGTTCTGGTTCCCCTTGCAATTGGCTTCATTCGGGTAGAGTGAAATGAGCGTACGTCGTCTTCATGCCATCCAGCCCGACAGCTTCGCTTTCAATGCGGAGAATCTTGCCTGGGCCAAGCAGACCATCGCCAAATATCCGGCTGGCAAGCAGGCCTCCGCAGTAATTCCGTTGCTCTGGCGCGCGCAGGAGCAGAATGAGAACTGGGTGTCGAAGCCCGTGATCGAATACGTGGCGGACATGCTGGACATGTCCTACATCCGCGTGCTCGAGGTTGCGACTTTCTACACCATGTTCCAACTGGCCCCGGTAGGCAAGGTCGCCCACATCCAGGTCTGCGGCACCACGCCCTGCATGCTGCGCGGTGCTGAAGCGCTGAAGAAGGTCTGCCAGAACAGGATCCACCACGAGCCGCATCATTTGTCCGAAGACGGACGGTTCTCGTGGGAGGAGGTCGAGTGCCTCGGCGCCTGCGTGAACGCGCCGATGGTGCAGATCTTCAAGGATACTTATGAAGACCTGACGCCTGCCTCCTTCGAAAAACTGATCGATGACCTGGCCGCCGGCGCCAAGGTGAAGGTGGGCCCGCAGATCGACCGCCACATGGCGTCTCCCTTCGGTGGGGCGACGACGCTGATCGAGCCGTCGCTCTATGAAGGCAACCGCACCTTCATCCGCGTCGAGGCCCCGCCGCCCCCGCCGCCTGCCGCTCCTGCACCCGCTGCAGCACCGGCTCCTGCTGCGCCCGCTGCCACTCCCGAAGACAAGCCCGAACTTCATGCTGCGCCCAAGGGCGGCAAGGCCGATGATCTCGAACTGATCTGGGGCGTGGGCCCCAAGCTGCGCGAGATGTTGAACACCATGGGTGTCTGGCATTTCGACCAGATCGCATCCTGGACGGAGAAGGAAATCGCCTGGGTGGATGACCGGCTGGAAGGCTTCAAGGGCCGCATCCTGCGCGATGAATGGGTGATGCAAGCAAAGAAGCTGATGACCGGATGGCGCCCCGCGAGCGACATCGGTGAAAAGCCGAACAAGTGAGGACAAGCAATGCTCGCTGACAAGGACCGCATCTTCACCAACATCTATGGCTTCCATGACTGGGGTCTGGAAGGTGCGAAAAAACGCGGCTGCTGGAACGGCACCAAGGGCTTCATCGAGAAGGGCCGCGACTGGATGATCAATGAGGTGAAAGCCTCAGGGTTGCGCGGACGCGGCGGCGCGGGCTTCCCCACTGGCCTCAAATGGTCCTTCATGCCGAAGGTCATCGGCGAGCGGCCGCATTACCTGGTCGTGAACGCAGACGAGTCCGAGCCCGGCACCTGCAAGGACCGCGAGATCCTCAGGCATGAGCCGCATCTCCTCGTCGAAGGCTGCCTGCTGGCGGGCGCCGCGATGGGCTGCCATGCGGCCTATATCTATGTGCGCGGCGAATTCATCCGTGAGCGTGAGCATCTGCAGGCCGCCGTTGACCAGGCCTATGAGGCGCGCCTCATCGGCAAGAACAATGTGCATGGCTGGGACTTCGACGTGATCGTCCACCATGGCGCGGGTGCTTACATCTGCGGCGAAGAGACGGCGATGCTCGAGAGCCTCGAGGGCAAGAAGGGCCAGCCGCGCATGAAGCCGCCGTTCCCGGCGAATGTGGGCCTCTATGGTGCGCCGACGACGGTGAACAATGTGGAGTCAATCGCGGTTTCCGGCACCATCATGCGGCGCGGCGCGACCTGGTTCAATTCCATCGGGCGCCCCAACAATGCGGGCACCAAGCTGTTCTGCATCTCGGGCCACGTGAACACCCCTTGCGTGGTGGAGGAAGAACTTGGCATTCCCTTCCGCGAGCTGATCGAGCGCCATGCAGGTGGCGTGCGCGGCGGGTGGGACAATCTGCTGGCGGTGATTCCCGGCGGATCTTCCGTGCGCATGGTGCCGGCCGCGCAGATCATCGACACGCCGATGGATTTCGACTCGCTCTCCAAGCTCCGCTCGGGCCTCGGCACGGCGGCGGTGATCGTGATGGACAAGTCGACCGACCTCATCAAGGCCATCGCCAGGCTTGCTTACTTCTACAAGCACGAGTCCTGCGGCCAGTGCACGCCCTGCCGCGAAGGCACGGGCTGGATGTGGCGCGTGATGACGCGCATGGCCGAAGGCCGCGCCGAGAAGCGCGAGATCGACATGCTGCTTGATGTTTCGAAGCAGATCGAAGGCCACACCATTTGCGCTCTGGGTGACGCGGCCGCCTGGCCAATCCAGGGCCTGATCACGCACTTCCGCCATGTCATCGAGGCCCGCATCGACCAGTATGCGGCAAACCCCGACCATGACGGCGCGGTGCGCAAGATCGCTGCTGAATAAGATTAAGGGCGGCCAGCCCGGGGCTGGCTGTCAGGACGGATTGGGAACGCGAGCAAGCTGATGCCTAAAATCAAGATCGACGGCACCGAGATCGAAGTCGAAAATGGTCTCACCCTGCTGCAGGCCTGCGAACAGGCCGGCGCCGAGGTGCCGCGCTTCTGTTACCATGAGCGGCTCTCGATTGCCGGCAATTGCCGCATGTGCCTTGTCGAAGTGAAGGGCGGCCCGCCGAAGCCGCAGGCCTCCTGCGCGCTCTCCGTCAACGACCTGCGCCCAGGCCCCAATGGCGAGCCGCCGGAAGTCTTCACCAACACCCCGATGGTGAAGAAGGCGCGCGAAGGCGTGATGGAATTCCTGCTCATCAACCACCCGCTGGATTGCCCGATCTGCGACCAGGGCGGCGAATGCGACCTGCAGGACCAGGCCATGGCCTATGGCGTGGACAAGAACCGCTTCCATGAGAACAAGCGCGCGGTCGAGGACAAGTATCTGGGCCCCCTCGTCAAGACGCAGATGAACCGCTGCATCCAGTGCACGCGCTGTGTGCGGTTCACCACCGAAGTGGCCGGCATCGAGCAGATGGGTGCCACCGGCCGTGGCGAGGACATGGAGATCACCACCTACCTCAACAAGGCCATCAACTCGGAACTGCAGGGCAACATCATCGATCTCTGCCCGGTGGGCGCGCTCACCTCGAAGCCCTATGAATTCAAGGCGCGGCCGTGGGAACTGCGCAAGACCGAAACCATCGATGCGATGGACGCGGTGGGCTCCAACATCCGGGTGGATGCGCGCGGCCGCGAGGTGATGCGGATCATGCCGCGCACCCATGAGGAGATCAACGAGGAGTGGATCTCCGACAAGACGCGCTTCGTGTGGGATGGGCTCAAGGCGCAGCGCCTCGACCGGCCCTATGTGCGCGAGATCGGCAAGCTGCGGTCCGCCAGCTGGCCGGAAGCTTTCCAGCGCATCGCCCAGCGCATGAAGGGGACCAACCCGGAGCGCATCGGCATCATTCTCGGTGATCTGGTGGGCGCGGAGGAAGCCTTCTCCGCCCGCCAGTTCGCCGAACAGCTGGGCATCAAGAACATCGATTGCCGCCAGGATGGCACGCCGCTGGGCGGCGCGGGTGGCCGCGCGGGCTATCTCTTCAACACCGGCATCGCCGGCCTTGAGGAGGCCAGCTCGATCCTGCTGATCGGCTCCAATCCGCGCATCGAGGCACCGATCATCAATGCCCGCATCCGCAAGCGCGTGATGCAGGGTTCCTGCAAGGTGAGCGTGATCGGCGAGCGCGCCGATCTGACCTACCCCTATGCCTATCTGGGCGCGGGGCCGGAAAGCCTTGCCCAGGCGCTGGCCTCGGCGGAGGCTGCGGGCGAGAAGCCGGTGGTGATCGTGGGGCAGGGCGCGCTGGCGCGTACCGATGGCGCGCAGGTTCTGGCCGCGGCCTACAAGACCGCCGAAAGGCTCGGCGCCATCAAGGATGGCTGGAACGGCTTCAACGTGCTGCACACCG
>NZ_JBIICB010000330.1:0-4305 GCF_044239095.1 Aestuariivirga sp.
TCGGAATATCGATGCCGAGTGCGGCCTCTACGGCGGCTTCCTCCTCCGCCGTGGGTTCGACGAGGTCCAGCCAGACACAGTCGGGCGGGACCGCGGGGGAGGCCGCGGCCTCGAATTCCGTCAGGCAGCCATTGGCCGCTCCATAGGCAGTGAGCATCGGCGGACTCGCGAGGTGGTTACGGGGGTTGCTGGCTTCTCCGTAACCCCGGGGCGCGGGAATGGCAAGCATCGCAGACCACCCCTCCTCGGCGTCACCCCGGCGAAGGCCGGGGTCCAGCTTTGGCGGCCCAAAGGAAGCTGGATCCCGGCCTTCGCCGGGATGACGCCATCAAACAATTACCCCCAGTCCAGCACCACCTTGCCGCAGCTCCCTTGCTTCATCAGCGCGAAGCCCTGGGCGAAATCCGCCGCCTTCATGCGGTGGGTGATGACCTTGCGCACGTCGAGGCCTGATTGCAGCATGGCGATCATCTTGTACCAGGTCTCGAACATCTCGCGGCCATAGATGCCCTTGATGGTGAGGGACTTGAAGATCACCCGGTTCCAGTCGACCGTGGTGGGCCCCGACGGAATGCCCAGCATGGCGATCTTGCCGCCCATGATCATGTGGTCCACCATCTGGTCGAAGGCCTTCGGAGCACCCGACATTTCGAGGCCGATGTCGAAACCTTCGCTCATCCGCAGTCTCGCCATCACGTCGCGCAGATCCTCGCGCGAGACGTTGACAGTCACCGCATCCGTCACCTGGTTGCAGAGGTCGAGGCGGTAGTCGTTGATGTCGGTGACAACGATGTGGCGCGCACCAACATGGCGGCAGATGGCGGCGGCCATGATGCCGATGGGGCCGGCACCGGTGATCAGCACGTCCTCGCCGACGAGGTCGAAGGAGAGTGCGGTGTGGACCGCATTGCCGAGCGGATCGAGGATGGCGCCGATCTCGTCATCCACCTCAGGCGGGAGATGAATGGCGTTGAAGGCGGGGATCTTGAGATAATCCGCGAAGGCGCCGGGGAGGTTCACGCCGATGCCCTTGGTTTCGGGGTCGAGGTGGAAGTGCCCTGCCCTGGCCATACGGCTTTTCATGCCGATGAGGTGGCCTTCGCCCGAGACGCGGTCGCCAATCTTCACTGTACGCACATGGGAGCCGACCTCGGTGACCACACCTGCGAATTCATGGCCCACCACCATGGGCACGGGGATGGTCTTCTGCGCCCAGGCGTCCCACTTCCAGATGTGGAGGTCAGTGCCGCAGATACCGGTCTTGGCGACCTTGATGAGGATGTCGTCCGGCCCGATCTGCGGCACGGGCTCGTCCCGCATGACGATGCCTTCGGCCTTCTCCGCCTTCACCAATGCGCGCATGTCAGATCACTCCCAGTTCGCGGCCCGCCTTGCTGAAGGCGGCGATGGCCTTGTCGATATCGGCTGAAGAATGCGCCGCCGACATCTGCGTGCGGATGCGCGCCTGGCCCTTCGGCACCACGGGGAAGAAGAAGCCCGTGACATAGATGCCCTTCTCGTAAAGCTTCGAGGCCATGTCCTGCGCCAGCTTCGCCTCGCCCAGCATGACGGGGATGATCGGGTGCTCGCCCGGCAGCAGCCTGAAGCCCGCCTTACTCATGCCATGACGGAAGCGCTGGGCATTGTCGAACAGGCGGGCGCGGAGATCATCCCCCTGCTCCGCCATGTCGATGGCCTTGATGCCGGCGGCCACGATGGGCGGCGGCAGGGCGTTGGAGAAGAGATAGGGGCGTGCCCTTTGGCGCATCAGGTCCACGATGGGCTGGCTCGCGGCGATATAGCCCCCGGCGGAACCACCCAGCGCCTTGCCGAGCGTGCCGGTGAGGATGTCGACCTTCACCCCGGCCCGATGCGGCGTGCCGCGGCCTTGCGGGCCGATGAAGCCGGTGGCGTGGCAGTCATCCACCATGATGAGCGCATCGAAACGGTCTGCCAGCGTGCGGATTTCGTCGAGCCTGGCGAAATAGCCATCCATGGAGAAGACGCCGTCCGTCACGATGATGACGCGGCGGGCGCCACCGTCGCGCGCGGCCTTCAGCTGCGTTTCGAGGTCGTTCATGTCGCCATTGGCGAAGCGGAAGCGGCGGGCCTTGGAAAGCCTGATGCCGTCGATGATCGAGGCATGGTTCAAGGCGTCGGAGACGATCGCGTCCTGCTCGCCGAAGAGCGGCTCGAACACCGCGCCATTGGCATCGAAGCAGGCGGCGAAGAGGATTGAGTCCGCCATGCCGAGGTAGTCCGCCAGCCGCCGCTCCAGCGCCAGGTGCAGGTCGCTGGTGCCGCAGATGAAGCGGACGGAGGCCATGCCGAGGCCGTGGGTCTCGAGCGCATCCTTGGCGGCGGTGACGAGGTCCGGATGGTCGGCCAGCCCCAGATAGTTGTTGGCGCAGAAGTTCAGCACCTCGCCACTCTTCACCCGGATATGGGCCGACTGGTGGCTGAGGATGGGGCGCTCGGTCTTCCACAGCGATTGCTGGCGGATGGCGTCGAGTTCGGCGGAGATATCGGCAAGGGTGGTGCTCATGGCCGTGATGCTACTCCTTAGGGGGAGCCAGATGAAGGGCCGAAGTCTTTCACCCTCCCGCGCGGCATGCTAGGAGCGCCCCATGAAGAAACCCATTCACATCATCGGCGCCGGCATGGCGGGATCCGAGGCCGCTTGGCAGGCCGTCAACCAGGGCGTGCCCGTGGTGCTGCACGAGATGCGCCCCCATGTCGGCACCGATGCGCACCGCACCGGCGGCTTCGCCGAGCTCGTCTGCTCCAACTCCTTCCGCTCGGATGATGCCGAGCAGAATGCCGTGGGCCTGCTCCACTGGGAGATGCGGCGCTCCGGCTCCCTCATCATGGCCATGGCGGACCGCCACCAGGTGCCCGCTGGCGGAGCACTTGCGGTGGACCGCGATGCGTTTTCGGCCGAGGTGACGGAGACGCTGAAGCGCCATCCGCTCATTACCGTGGCCGAGGGCGAAGTGGCGGGATTGCCGCCGGAGGCGTGGGAGAGCGTCATCATCGCCACCGGGCCGTTGACATCACCGGCTCTGGCGGCGGCGATCCGCTCGCTCACCGGCGAGGAGTCGCTCGCCTTCTTCGATGCCATCGCCCCCATCGTCCACCGCGAGACGATCGATATGGACGTGGCGTGGTTCCAGTCGCGCTATGACAAGGTTGGCCCCGGCGGCACGGGCAAGGACTACATCAACTGCCCGATGAACCGGGAACAGTACGAGCAATTCGTCCGTGCACTGATCGATGGCGAGAAGACGGACTTCAAGGAGTGGGAGAAGTCCACGCCATACTTCGACGGCTGCCTGCCCATCGAGGTGATGGCGGAGCGCGGGCCCGAGACGCTGCGCCATGGCCCCATGAAGCCGCGCGGCCTCACCAATGCGCATAACCCGGAGGTGAAGCCCTATGCGGTCGTGCAGTTGCGCCAGGACAACAAGCTGGGCACGCTCTATAACATTGTGGGTTTCCAGACGAAGCTGAAATACGCCGACCAGGTGAAGGTGTTCCGCAGCATTCCGGGCCTCGAGAAGGCGGAATTCGCAAGGCTGGGCGGGCTGCACCGCAACACCTTCCTCAACAGCCCGCGCGTGCTGGATGAGGGCTTGAGACTGAAGGCCATGCCCCGCCTGCGCTTTGCGGGCCAGGTGACGGGTGTGGAAGGCTATGTCGAAAGCGCAGCCATGGGACTGATGGCGGGCCGCATGGCCGCGGCGGAAGCGCTGGGCCAGCCCTTCCACGTGCCGCCGCCGACGACGGCGCATGGCGCGCTCATCAACCACATCACCGGCGGACACATCGAGACGACCGACGGGCAGAAGTCATCCTTCCAGCCGATGAACGTGAACTTCGGCCTGTTCCCGCCCATCGAGAAGGTGAAGGTGAAGGACGGCGTGCGGCTGAAGCACACCGAACAGGCAGTCGAGCGCAAGCGCGCCTACACCGCGCGCGCCATGGCGGATTTCGATCAATGGCTGGGCGGAGCGGCGCTGAAGGCGGCGGAGTAAATTCCCTTCTCCCGTTGCGGAACGCAATGGGAGAAGGTGCCCGAAGGGCGGATGAGGGCCTCTCTCCGCGAGGCGTGCCGGTGGAAAGAGCCCTCATCCGGCCTGTCGGCCACCTTCTCCCATCGCGCTGCGACGGGAGAAGGGGATCAGCATCTCACGGCTTCCGCGCTGTCCACCACATCACCCATTGCCGCTTGAGAGGGAAGAGGCGGCGGAGTGAATTCCCTTCTCCCGTTGCGAAGCAATGGGAGAAGGTGCCCGAAGGGCGGAT
>NZ_JBIICB010000331.1:0-4298 GCF_044239095.1 Aestuariivirga sp.
GATGCTTGAGTTATGTGGTTGCATGTGGGCTGTCCTGCATTCCGATACCGTCAGCCTCAACATCGCCTATCTGCCCCGCGCCCCTGACCACTCAGTCTTTGCGGCCAGAGATCGTGGTCTTCGTCTCGACTGCGCTAGAATTCGCGCTTTTCAGCCAGCAGCTCTTTCTTCTGGCCATGTATGTAAATGCGCGGCAGCTATCATCCCTCTCGCAATTGTCGGAGCACTCCCCGAATCCCACGTCCCGTATCTCCCGGTAGTCGTTCCCCGGATAGTCGGTTCTTTCCATGATCGTGATCGTCGATCTTCGCAGCCTGCTCTCAAGATAGATCCTGTAGCCAGCGAATGCGTTCAGGTTCCTGAATACGCGTACGCCATCAGACTTGAGAAAACACACAGCGTGTCTGGTGTTGAACGTGAATGCCTTGCAGCGCCTGTCAGACATGCACGCTTCCTCACACTGTGCTGCAGACACGTTCTTGAGCGGCATGCCGGGAAGGTCATGACCGAATATGTCAGCACCTTGAATGTGAGACATGGCAATCTGGCTGTTATCGACAGGAGGGGCGGTCACCACAGGAGGTGTGCCCTGCACTACCTGGCCGGATGGCGGCTCCAACGGTACCTCAATCGGAATGCGCCAATGGGCTCATGTCGGTTAGACCCAATGACCGTTGGTATTACAGCACTTTAAGGGCACAACTTGGTATCGGCGTCCCTCACATCTCTATTGCCAAAACAGGACACGGTGGCTTACCTGACCCTGACCGGAGCGCCCTTTCAAGAGCCTGCAATGCGGACAATGCCTCGCCATTCAACTCAGGGAGGAACAAATGGCAATTTATAAAACGATTTTCAGCCTCGCGGTCGGCACGGTTCTCGCGGTTTCGGGGGCCTTCGCCCAATCCTATCCCGAACGGCAGATCAACATGGTCGTGCCGTTCTCGGCGGGCGGGCCCACGGATACCGTCGCGCGCCTGATCGCCGAGAAAATGTCGGCCGACCTAGGCCAGCAGATCGTGGTCGAAAATGTCGGCGGCGCCGGCGGCACGCTGGGTACGGGCAAGGTGGCAACGGCGGAAGCCGATGGCTACACTGTGCTGCTGCATAACATCGGCATGGCAACCAGCGCCACGCTTTACCGCGAGCTCGCCTATGAACCTCTCAAAGCCTTCGAGTATGTGGGCCTCGTCACCGAGGTGCCAATGACCATCGTCGCCCGCAAGGACTTCGCGCCCGCTGATTTCAAGACCTTCGTCGACCACGTGAAAGCCAATGCCGCGACCATCACCATGGCCAATGCCGGAATCGGTGCGGCCTCGCATCTTTGCGGCATGATCCTCATGAGCGCCATCGAAGCGCCGCTGACGACCGTTCCCTACAAGGGCACCGGCCCGGCGATGACCGATCTGCTCGGCGGCCAGGTCGATATCATGTGCGACCAGACAACCAACACGAGGGAGCAGATCAAGGGCGGCACCATCAAGGCCTATGCCGTGACGACGCCCGACCGCCTCAAGATTCTCCCCGATCTTCCCACCGCAATGGAGAGCGGCCTCGCGGACTTCAATGTCTCGGTCTGGCATGGCATCTATACACCAAAGGGAACGCCCGCCGCCGTGAACGAGCGTCTTGCAGCCTCGCTGCAGAAGGCGCTGGCCGACCCAGATGTGGCCGCGCGCTTTGCCGAACTCGGCACCGCGCCCTCTTCTGCAGCGGATGCCACACCTGCGGCGTTGCAGGCCAAACTCGAGTCGGAGATTCCGCGCTGGAAGGCCGTGATCGATAAGGCCGGCGTCTACGCCGACTGAGTGACTGGTAACACGTCCCGGTACAAATGATGCACCGGGACGTCCAGCACGGGCCTTGCATTCCTCTGACGGCACGGCGGAGTTTTACACGTCATGAGCACCAAGAGTTTCGACGCGATCGACGCCATCGCCGGCGTTCTCTTCATAGGCTTTGGACTGTTCTTCGGAATACAGTCCTTCAATCTCGACATTGGTACCGCGTTCAAGATGGGGCCGGGCTACTTCCCGCTGGTGCTGTCAGCGATCCTTATTTGTCTCGGGGCTGCCATCGGCGTCTCTGCCATCAACAAGGCCGGCGACGATGTCGGGACCTATGCCTGGCGCGGCATGATGTTCATTCTCCCCGCACCCGTCTTTTTTGGCCTCACGGTGCGGGGTCTGGGCTTCGTGCCTGCGATTTTTTTCACCACGATCATCGCGGCCATGGCTTCGCTCAAGATGAAGCTGCCGGCAGCACTGTGGCTAGCCGTAGCGGTCACGGTCTTCTCGACACTGGTCTTCAGCTATGGGCTTGGGCTTCCCTTCCGCCGCTTCGGACCCTGGCTTCCCTTCATCTGAGGACCGCCCGACATGGAACTCCTCGCGAATCTCGCCCTTGGCTTTGCCACCGCCGCATCGCCCGAAAACCTGCTCTTCTGCCTGATCGGGGTGATCCTCGGAACGCTGATCGGCGTGCTGCCGGGGATCGGCGCCACGGCGACGATCGCCATGCTGTTGCCGATCACTTTCCAGCTTGAGCCCGTATCCTCGCTCATCATGCTGTCGGGCATTTATTACGGTGCGCAGTACGGCGGCTCGACGACTGCCATCCTGATCAACATGCCGGGTGAATCATCTTCCGCCGTCACCGCCATCGACGGCTACCAGATGGCACGGAAGGGCAAGGCGGGAACAGCACTTGCAGTTGCGGCGCTGGGATCGTTCTTTGCCGGAACGGTGGCCACGCTGCTGGTGGCAATATTCGCGCCGCCGCTCACCATCATCGCACTGAAGTTCGGGGCTGCGGAGTATTTCTCGCTCATGCTGCTGGGCCTCATCTCGGCTATCGCGCTGGCCCATGGCTCGATCCTGAAAGCGCTGGCCATGGTGGTGCTGGGCCTGCTGCTGGGCCTCGTCGGCACCGACATCTACAGCGGCACACCGCGCTTCAATCTGGGAATCACGGAGTATGCCGACGGGTTGAATTTCGTGGCGCTCGCGGTTGGCGTCTTCGGCATTGCGGAAATTCTCCGCAATCTGGAGGGCGACCAGGACCGCACGGTGCTGGGAACCAGGCTGAACAGCCTGTTCCCCTCGCGCGAGGATCTGAAGGCCATGGCGGCGCCCATGCTGCGCGGTACGGCTATCGGATCGGCCTTGGGCGTGTTGCCGGGCGGCGGGGCCATCCTCGCGGCCTTTGCGTCCTATACCGTCGAAAAGAGACTGTCGAAAACACCGGAAGAATTCGGGCGCGGTGCCATCGCCGGTGTGGCGGGGCCTGAGTCCACCAACAACGCCAGCGCGCAGACGTCCTTCATTCCACTCCTCACGCTCGGCATTCCGGCGAACCCCGTCATGGCGCTGATGGTGGGCGCCATGATCATCCAGGGGATCGTTCCGGGGCCGAATGTGGCTGCCGAACAACCCGCATTGTTCTGGGGCATCATTGCCTCGATGTGGATCAGCAACCTGATGCTGGTGGTCTTAAATCTGCCGATGATTGGGCTGTGGGTGAAGCTTCTGAAGGTGCCCTATCATGTGCTGTTCCCCATCATCATGGTGTTCTGCTCGATCGGCGTCTACAGCGTGAACTCCAATGTCTATGATCTCTACGCGGTCGCCTTCTTCGGCCTGCTGGGCTATGTGCTGCTTAAACTGAAATGCGAGCCCGCACCCTTGCTGCTGGGTTTCGTGCTGGGGCCGATGCTGGAAGAAAACCTCCGCCGCGCCATGATCCTCGGCCGGGGCGATCCGATGACCTTTCTCACGCGGCCCATCAGCCTCACCCTGCTGCTGGTGGCGGTTGCGGTGCTGGTCATCGTCTTCCTGCCGCAGGTGAGAAGCAAGCGCGCGGAAGTATTCGTGGAAGGCGACTGATACCAACGGTCATTGGGTCTGACCGACATGAGCCCATTGCCTCATTCCGATTGAGGTGATGGTCTCTGGTTTGGCAATGAGCTTCTGCCAGGCGTCGCATGCAGCCTCGATGATCTCGACGTAAGTTTCGAAGACGCGGTTGGAGAGCCAATTGGCACGAAGGTACTGCCAAATGTTTTCGACGGGGTTGAGTTCGGGCGCACGCGAGGGCAAAAAGATTGGCGTTATGTTGCCGGGTACGTCGAGTTTGCTCGTTGTGTGCCATCCGGCCCGGTCGAGAAGGAGTACGGCGTGGGCACCCTTTGCGACATGGCGGGAGATCTCATTGAGATGCATCTGCATGGCCTCAGTGTCGGCATATGGCACGGCAATCGCTGCGCCAGTTCCACGTGCCGGACATATGGCGCCAAA
>NZ_JBIICB010000332.1:0-4280 GCF_044239095.1 Aestuariivirga sp.
CGGCTGCCCGGCAGGTTCCTGTGGTGGCCATCACCGACAGCCCCTTCTCCCCTCTCGCACAGATTGCAGAGCCCTGGATTGAAGTCAGCGAAGCAAATTTCGAGGGCTTCCGGTCCATGGCCGCCACTCTGACGCTTGCCATGACGCTCGCCGTCGCCGTCGCCGAGCGCCGTCAGCAGGAAGCCTGAATTCCGCCGCGAATTTACCGGATGAGACTGTCGAGAATGATGGCATTTCCAAAAGGAACCGCCCAGCGACAATGACTGCCTTTCCCGATCACTATGCCGCGCTCGGTATCGATCCCTCCGCCGACCAGGAGGTGATTGCCGCTGCCTACCGCGCGCTGGCGAAGAAGTATCACCCGGATACAGGCGCCACCACCGGCACCGCCTCGGCGGATCGCTTCGCGGCGATTCAGCAGGCATATGAGGTGCTTGGCAGTCCTGAGGGCCGCAGCCGCTACGATCTCGAACTGCTCGATGCCACCCAGCGCGAACTTGATGAGCATCTGGCGCGGAAGCAGCGCAAGATCACCGCCGCCACAGGCGCTCCGCCGCCGCCTCCTCCCGACCTTGGCAACATCCGTCCGGAGCGCCGCGGCGGCAAGACGGGGGCACGGCGCTTCGCCATCAGCCTCAAGGACATGGGACCATTCCTCGTTGTCTCAGGGTTGCTGATGGCGGTCGCGGGCGGCGCCGCCAGCCTTTACCTCAGCAACGCGCCGGGTCCGCCTGCCGCGGAGCCCCCGCCTCCGCAGGTCGCGCAACCCGAGCCTGCCCCCAAGGCGAAACCAGCGGCCCAGCCCCAGCAGCAGGCTGCCCTGCCTCAAACGCCACCGCTGTTTGGTACCTCGATGCTGGACGAGCCCGCACCAGACGCATCGCCTCTTCCGCCGGAAGAGGACGTCGCGGCCGAGCCAGCCTCGGCGCCTTCCGTGCCTGTGCCGATCCCCAAGGCGAGGCCGCAGGTCATCGCATCAGCTGAGCCTGCCCCCGTGCAGGCTGAGGCACGCGCGCGCCGCTTCGCCGTCGTGATCTATGAAAAATACCGGTCAGGCGACACGATCCAGGAAGATGGCCGCGTGGTCTTCGCGTCCGAGACGCGCTGCGCCGCCTTCGGTGAAAGAGCCGTGCTCCGCCGCCTTGCACCCTTCGAGGGCCAGCGGCAGCGCCCGCGCATCTGGTACGAGTGCGTCGAAGCGCCCTGAGAGGTCTTGGCGCGCGTTCCGGCCTGCCGGTTCATGCCTTCAGCAGCCACTGATGCTCCGGGGCATTATAGAACTTCCACGTCCGCTTCGGGCCAGCCATCACGTTCAGGTAATAGAGATCATAGCCGTGTGTCGTGGCGCAGGGGTGGTAGCCCTTGGGCACTAGCGTCACGTCGCCATCCTCCACGGCCATGGCCTCGTCGAGCGAGCGGTCATCGGTGTAGACGCGCTGGAAGGCGAAGCCCTGTGGCGGGTTGATGCGATGATAGTAGGTTTCCTCCAGCAGCGACTCGTGGGGAAGATTGTCCGTGTCATGCTTGTGCGGCGGGTAGGAGGATGTGCAACCGCCCGGCGTGATCACCTCGACGACGAGAAGACCCTCCGCCGGCTCCCATTCGGGAATGATGTTGGTGACGTGCCGCGTGTTGGTTCCCTTGCCGCGCGTCTCCTGGTGCAGCGCGCCGGGGCCGATGACGCGTGCTGGATGCTTGCCGCCCTCGCCCGGTGCGGTGCAGACGGCAAGCGTCACGTCGTTCTGCGCGGCCACGCGCCACGTCATGCCCGCCGGAATATAGACCGACCAGGGCTTGCCCTCGAAGGGTGAGTTGCGCTCGCCCAGCACGCCGAAGTCCTCGCTGCCCGCAAAAACATGCGCCTTGCCGCCGATGAACACGAGGCACACCTCGCGGCCCGCTTCGCCACCCGCCGCCTCTTCGCCGGGCTTCAGCTTCCAGACGTCGAAACCCACATGCGTCCAGCCCGCGCTGGCGGGCGTTACATGCACAATGCGGCCATGCTCACGGGTGGGATGGATCTTGAGCTTCGACATGTCCAGCACTCCTCGTCAGTTGGGCCTAGCGCACGCCGTTCCAGATCGCAACGAGGCTCGCAAAGCGCTCCGCCATGTCGGCCGTTGCGGCCTCGTCCGTCATCTGTCCGCGCAGCCATTTCTGCGCAGCCGAACTGAAAATGGTGCGCCCCACCGCGAAGCCCTTCACTGCCGGCTGCTCCGCGGCGGCGGCGAAGCCTCTCGCCAGCTCCTCCTCCGGCGCATCCAGGCCCAGCAGCACGACGCCCCGGCACCAGGGATCATGCTTGGTGATGACCGCTGAAATATTCTGCCAGGCCCGGGGTGAGGCCTGCGGCTCCAGCTTCCACCAGTCGGGCTTGATGCCCAGCGCATAATGCTCGTCCAGCGCGCGCGCGATGGTCGTGTCGTCGAGCGGCCCGTGCTTTCCCGCAATGATCTCGATCAGCAATTCGCGGCCCACCTTGCGCGCGGCCTCATAGAGCGTCCGGAGCTTCTGTGACTGTTCCGCCTTCAGCTCCGCCGGATCATCCGGATGATAGAAGGACAGGCACTTGATGGTATGCGTCACCGGCCATTCGACCAGCCGCGCGCCCACGTCCTGCGTGAACTCGAAGCGCAACGGCCGTGAGCCGGGCTGTTCCAGCGGCCGGCCCACCCACAGGCCGAGCTTCGCCGCATCGAACATCGCCTCGCGCCCATAGACATCGTCCAGCAGCGTGCCGAAGCCCGGCTCGCCCTTCGAGACGCGCGCGATCGCTGCAATGGCGAGGCGCTTGAAGGTATTGAGGCGGTCACGGGGGGCACCCGCATCATCGGCCATCTTCTCCATCTGCATGCGGTGGTCGATGGCCAGTGCCAGCAGCCGGTCCGGCTGGGCGCGGCGCGTCGTTGCCCAGTGCACGTGGTTGATGGCCTCGTCCTTGCGCAGGGCCTTGTGCGGGCTTCCTTGGGTCAGGAAGAACTGCAGCTCCTCCCAGGTCGGAATTTCCGGCGAACACAGCAGCCGCGACACCGCAAAGGCGCCGCAGGCATTGGCCCAGGTGGCGCTGGTCGCATGGTCCTCGCCCCTGAGCCAGCCGCGCAGGAAGCCGGACATGAAGCTGTCGCCCGCACCCAGCACATTATACACCTCGATCGGGAAGCCGGTGCCCACGATGCCCTTGTCCAGCGCATCGGGAATGTCACCGGGATAGACCACGCAGCCCATCGGCCCGCGCTTCAGCACGATCACCGCATCGGAAAGCGCGCGGATGATGCGCAGTGCTTCCAGCGTGTCCTCGCTGCCCGCGGCGATGTGCACTTCCTCTTCGGTGCCAACGACCAGGTCGCAGTCCGCCAGGATGGACTTCAGGTGTTCCGACACCTTGTCCGACTTGATGTAGCGCTCTTCTCCTGCCGCATGGCCTGCAAGCCCCCAGAGATTGGGGCGGTAGTCAATGTCGAGGATCACCTTCGCGCCATGGGCTCTGGCGATCCGCATCGCCTTGCGCTGCGCGGCATCGGTGTGGGGCTTGGCGAAATGCGTGCCCGTCACCAGCACGGAACTGGAGGACATCACGAAATCCTCGTCGATGTCGTCCTCCGAGAGGGCGCCGTCAGCGCAATTGTCACGATAGAAGATCAGCGGGAAGGTCTTGTCGTTCTCGACCGACAGGAGGACGAGCGAGGTCAAGCGCTGCGGGTCTGTCGCGATCCCGTCGAGCGCCACGCCTTCGCGTGCCATCTGCTCCTTGACGAAGCGGCCCATCTGTTCGTCGCCGACGCGGGTGATCACGCCGGACCTGAGGCCCAGCCGCGCCGTGCCGATGGCGATGTTCGAAGGGCACCCCCCAATGGACTTGGCGAAAGAGGTGACATCCTCAAGCCGGGAGCCGATCTGCTGGCCATAGAGGTCGACGGAGCACCGCCCGATGGTGATCACATCCAGTCGCTTCCGGGGGCTTGAAGCCGATGCCATAATGTACTCCGAGAATATCCCTGCTGCCTTGACTTTACGAAACAATAATTCCAAATTGAAGTCAAATCAGAATATTTGTTCCATGGCGGGTGTGGAACCAGATTGAATACGGAGGATGCAGATGTTGAGATTTGGCGTTTTGGGAGCAGGCCGCATCGGCAAGGTCCACGCGCGGACGATTGCCGCCTCGGGCAAGGCCACGGTGGCCTATCTGGCGGATGCGCTGCCGAAGGCCGCTGAGGATCTTGCGGCCGAGGTGGGCGCAAAGGTCGCGAGCGTCGAGGACATCATCAAGGCGAAGGACG
>NZ_JBIICB010000065.1:0-17049 GCF_044239095.1 Aestuariivirga sp.
GACTGCAATCATCCGCTCGCGATCCCCTCGCACCGTGCCGAGCTTGTGGGCGGCGGGCGGGACGCCGAATGCGGTGTTCGAAATCGGGTTCGAGAAGCTGGTGAAGATGCCGGGCGCGACAGTGGCGGATGTGAAGACGTAATCCCTCCCCTCAATTGGCATCACCCCGGCC
Source organism: Aestuariivirga sp. (assembly GCF_044239095.1). Classification (GTDB taxonomy): domain Bacteria; phylum Pseudomonadota; class Alphaproteobacteria; order Rhizobiales; family Aestuariivirgaceae; genus Aestuariivirga. The sequence goes on from NZ_JBIICB010000065.1 coordinate 173, forward strand.
TTCGCCGGGATGACGGCATTAAGGTCATGCGGCGCGGCCGTAGAAGCCCAGCTGGTCCTCGCGCGAGAACACCACGCCCGGCCTGTCGAAGTAGGAGAAGACCGCAATCATCCGCTCGCGATCCCCTCGCACCGTCCCGACCTTGTGGGCGGTGTTCTTGCCGCGGAAGACGTTGAGCGTGCCGGCCGAGAGGGTGAGCGTCTTGACGTCCGGATCTTCGCCGCGCAGCAGCTTCGCAACACCGTCGTAGTTCGGGTCCTCGTCGCTTCTGAGATCGGTGCGGTAGATGAACTCGCCCCCCTGCTCGGGCGCCTGCAGCAGCAGCGTGGTGGTGAACTCGCTGCGGTCGAAGTGCCAGTTCAGCGCCTCGCCGTCGCGATAGCTCATGACATTGACGCGGGCCAGCGCATCGCGCGCGGGGAACAGTGCGTCCTTCCCCATCGCCGCAGCAAGGAAGGTGATGAAGTGCGACCACTCATAGATCCACAGGGGCACGGACTGCATGATCTGATCGGCGCAGACGGTGTGGTTGACCGTGTCACACAGCTGCAGCGCGGGGTGATCGGCGCTGAGGCCCGGGATCTCCTTGCGGAAGTAAATGTTGTGGCGGCGGCGGTGGGTGAAGGAGAGCGTGTCCATCACCGGGCGGATTTCGGCGATGGCCTGTGCCAGGGCCTCCGGCTTCACCAGGCCTTCGAGGTTGAACATGCCCTCACGCGCCAGATCGGCACGGCAGCGTGACACGAGATCATGCCAACGGTTCGTTCCGGGCTGGTGGAGCGGGTAGCGGTCGAGATCGAGGATGTGCTGCATGAAGGTTCTCCCTGCCCTGACACTCGCGGGACTGGCGGCTTGCCACAAGGGGCCAAAATGTTAGGCTGCCTCAGATTTTCTATTGCAGGGCCCTCCGCATGCTCAAGCTGCCGCCACTCAACGCCTTGAAATCATTCGAATCGGCCGCCCGCACGGGAAGCTACGTGGCAGCCGCTGCCGAACTCAATGTAAGCCCAGCGGCGGTGAGCCAGCAGGTGCGCAACCTCGAAACCTTCTTCCGGCGGAAGCTGTTCACCAGGCTCAACAACCGCGTGGTCCTGACCGATGCGGGCGAGGCCGTGCAGGCCGGCATCACACCCGCACTGGAGGACATCGCCACCCTCACCCGCCGCGTACTGGCCGCCTCGGCGCGCGGGCGGCTGGTGGTGAGCGTGATCCCGTCACTCGCCGAATGCTGGTTCATGCCCGTTCTGGCGGAGGCGTCCCCGCTTGCGATCGACTTGCGCATTGAGAACGATCCGGTGGATTTCGCGGGAAGCGAGATCGACCTGCGCGTCTTCTACGGCAGCGCCTCCTATCCCGGTCTGCAGGTGGCGCCGCTGTTCCGCGACGCGGTGCTGCCGATGTGCAGCCCCGCGATGGCGCAGGGCCTCACCATCCTTACGCTGCCGGATGAGATGCTCATCCACACCAGCTGGGGTCAGGATTTCGCATCGCATCCCTCATGGGACGAGTGGTTCGGGCGCCATCATCCGGGCCGCCGCGTCGATCCGTCGAAAGGGCACAGGGTCGGCTCCTCGCAGCTGGCGCTGGACTTCGCGCGGCGGGGACTGGGCGTGGCACTCGGCCAGCGGGCGCTGGCGCAGGAAGCGTTGCGCAAGGGAGAACTCGTCGTAGCCGATGCAGCGTCATTGCCACTCGGCCACGACTATTGCGCCGCATGGCCGCGCGCCAAGGCGCGCAAGCCCGGTCTCGTGCAGCTTACCGACTCTCTGCGAAGCGCAGGCTCACGTCGGTGATGGCGTCCCACACATCACGCGCGAAGCTGCGCATGACATAAACATCCACCGCGTCCTCACCCGTGCAATGAAGCGTGACGGGCGTGTGGTGGATGCCCGTGAGAGCCACCGAACCGGGCGTGAAGACGGACGGATGGAGATCGATCGGCACCAGCATGGACAGCACCTCGCGCATCGGCGCACCGGCAATCTGGATGCGCACGCGGCTGCTTGACAGCGGCGTCACCGCGCCGATGCCGGCAAGGCTTGCGGGCGTGGCGCCGCTCTCCGGCTCGACGAGCCAGAACTGCGCGGGGCCAATGCGGAAGATCACGCGGTCGCCGTTGACCTCAGCGCGTTCGACCTTTGCAGGCAGAGGACCCACGGCATCGGCGAGCTTGGCTTCGAAGCCCTCATCGAGGCCCGCCACCTGCGTGAGGGTGAAGCCGGGGCGCTCCGCGATGGCAAGCGTGCTGCTCACATAAGGCTTGGCGGAGGCCAGGGCCGAACGGCGCTCAAGCATGGAGGCGCGCTCCTTCCTTGTCGATGAAGTGGGGCGAGACGATCTTCAGCCTTGCCTGCTCGTTCTTGAGCGGGAAAGCGGCGATGATCTCCTCGCCCTCGTGGCGGAGGCCGCCATGATAGAGACCCAGCGCGATGAACTTGTTCAGTTCCGTCGACCACGTCACCGAGGTGATGTAGCCCCGGCCGTGGCCCTTGATCTCGTCGGTGGCGGCAAACAGGATCGCCCCGCCGCGCAGCTTCTTTTCCGGCTCCATGAGTTCGAGGCCGACGAGGCTCCAGCGTTCCGGGCTCTGGCAATCCTCGCGGAAGCGGAGCGCGCGGCCCACGTAGTCCTTCTCCTTGCCGGCCATCTTGGCCAAGCCCAGATCATCCAATGTGTTGCGATGATCGAGCTCGAGGCCCGCAACGTGGCCCTTCTCGATGCGCAGGCTCGCCAGCGCCTCGAGGCCATAGGGCTTGATGCCGGTTGGAGCTGCGGCCTTGAGGATGTGCTCCCACAGGCTGATCGCATAATCCGCCGCGACATGGACTTCATAAGCAAGCTCGCCCGAGAAGGACATGCGCAGCAACCGCACGGTCACGCCGTCGAAGACAAAATCCTTGCAGCCCATGTAGGGCAGCCCCTCGTTCGAGAGGTCCGCATCCGGGAAGGCCAGTTGCAGCGCCTCGCGTGCCTTGGGGCCGGAGACGGCCATGCCCGCCCATTCGTCCGTGAGGGAGGCGACCTGCACGTTGAGGTCCGTCCAGTGGCACTGGAGCAGATATTCGAGCCATGACATGACCTCGCCCGCCTGCGCGGTCGTTGTCGTCATGTAGAACTGAGTGTCCGAAATGCGCGCCGTGGTGCCGTCGTCCAGCACGATTCCGTCGTCATTCAGCATCACGCCATAGCGCACCTTGCCGACGGGCAGCTTGGCGAAGCCGTTGACATAGACGCGGTTGAGGAACTCCGCCGCGTCCGGCCCTTGGATATCGATCTTGCCGAGGGTGGAGACGTCAGCGAGGCCCACGCCCTTGCGGACGAGTTCCATCTCCTTCACGTAAGCGGTCTCGGGCGAGGAACCAGCCCAGGCATAGTACCAGGCGCGCTTCCAAAGCCCCGCATCGATGAAGGTGGCGCCATTCTTCTCGTGCCAGTCATTGAGCGGCGAGCGGCGCACCGGGCGGAAATGCGAACCAACGGTGCGGCCTGCGATCGCCCCCATGGTGAGCGGCGCGTAAGGCGGGCGGAAGGTTGTGGTGCCCGCCTCCGGAATGGTGATGCCGCGATATTCAGCCATCAGGGCGAGCGCGTTGATGTTGGACGTCTTGCCCTGATCGGTGCCCATGCCGAGCGTGGTATAGCGCTTGAGGTGCTCCACCGAGCGGTAACCTTCCTGATGCGCGGTCTTCACGTCCTTCAGCGTCACGTCGCTCTGGAAGTCGACGAAGGCCTTGCCCTTACCCATCTGCGGCGGCGCCCAGATGGGGAGGATGGCGTATGTGCGATCAGTCACATGTTCCGGCGCGAAGACGGGCCGCGTCTTGCCGAAGCCTGCGGAGGCCGCGGCAGAGGCACCGGCATTCGCCCCTTCGGCGATTGCCGCGGAGAGTCCAAACGTCCCCATCATCGCGCCCGCGCCGAAATGCGAGGACGGGAAGCCGCCGGGCACGAAGCCCGCGACGGCCTCGTCGTATTTCGGTTTGATGCCACCGTGTGAGGAAAGATGCACCACGGGCGACCAGCCGCCCGCCATGCCGACCACGTCGCATTCAACGGTGACGGCATGCATGCCGCCCAGCTTCACGGCCTTGACCGCCTTGCTGCCCTCGACATCGACAATGCCGCTGCCAGGGAAGATGGCGATGCCCTTGGCGCCTGCGCGCGCGAGGAGATCGGCGGAGACGGCGGCGCGATGATCCGCCACGGTGACGGCGACGCCCACGGCAGCAAGGTCCAGCGCTGCATGATAAGCAGTGTCGTTGTTTGCGACGATCACCGCGCGCTTCTCCGGCGCCACGGCGAAACGGTTGGCGTAGCTGCGCAGCGCCGAAGCCAGCATCACGCCCGGACGGTCATTGTTGGAGAAGACGAGCGGACGCTCGATGGCGCCCGTTGCCATGATGATTGTCTTGGCGCGCAACTGCGTCAGCAGCATGCGGGCCTGGCCCTTCCGCGCATCGGGGCGCAGATGGCTGCGGTTTTCGACCAGCACGGCGAGATTGCTGTCATACAGGCCCTGCACGGTGGTGCGGGTGAAAGCCTCGACATTGGGCAAGCTCTTCAGTTCCTCGACACAAGACGCGCGCCAACCCTCGTGTTCCGCATCGGAGCCCGAGAGGAGCGAGCCGCCGAATTCCGTATCCTGCTCCGCCAGCACCACGCGCGCGCCGCTGCGGCCAGCGGTCAGCGCCGCCGCTAATCCTGCGGGGCCTGAGCCGATGACCAGCACGTCGCAGAAGGCGTAGCGCATGTCATAGCGGTCAGGGTCGCGCTGGTCTGTGGCCTTGCCCAGCCCCGCCGCCTTGCGGATGAAGGGCTCGTAGAACATCCATGAGCCTTTGCGCGGGCCCATGAAGGTCTTGTAGTAGAAGCCCGACTGGAACATGGGGGCGAGGATCGAATTCACCGCCATCACATCGAAGTCGGCAGAAGGCCAGGCATTCTGCGTGCTGGCGACGAGCCCGTCGAAGAGTTCCACCACGGTGGCCGCGACGTTCGGTTCGGTCGTCGCGCCCTCGCCGATGGTGAAGAGGCCGTTCGGCTCCTCGATCCCGGCGGCAATGATCCCGCGCGGGCGGTGATACTTGAAGCTGCGGCCCACCAGCAGCCTGTCATTGGCGAGAAGGGCCGAGGCCAGCGTGTCGCCCGCGAAACCGGTGAGAGCCTTGCCATCGAAACGGGCTGAGACGCGCTTCGAGCGGTCGATACGGCCACCCTTGGACAGCCTGCGGAAATGGCTCATGACACCACGCCTTCGATCACATTGGTCGCGGTGTTGCGCGCCAACTTGAACCAGCGGCGGCAGCCCAGCACATGCTGCCAATATTCCGTGTGCGGACCTTTGGGATTGTCAAACACGAAGACATAGTCATGCCAGACCTTGAGGTCGCCCGCGCCGTGCTGCGGGCGCTCCTTCGTGGCATCGCCGCCGTAGCGGAATTCGGAGACGTCACGGTCTCCGCAATGGGGGCACGGGATCATCATTGCTTGTAGGTCCAGTTGCCGAGGCCGAACTCGTCGAGCTCCCTGCCCTTCTCGAAGCGGTCGAGGGCGAAGTCGCGGACGAGCTCATGTTCCTGGTCATGGGCGATGGTGTGGGAGAAGGTCCAGCCCGAGGCGGGCGTGGCCTTGAAGCCCTGATAGCACCAGCCGCCGTTGAGATAGAGGTTGCGGACCGGCGTGCGGCAGATGAAGGGGCTGCCGTCCGGCGTCATGTCCTGGATGCCGCCCCAGTGGCGGAGCAGCCGCAGCCGCGAGATGAAGGGCATGAGCGAGACCGCGCATTCCGCCACCGTCTGGATGCGGTTGAACTGGCCGCGCTGGGTATAGGTGTTGAAGCCGTCGATGTGGCCGCCGAAGACGAGGCCGCCCTTGTCTGACTGAGAGAGGTAGAAGAGCTCCGCACCCCAGGACACGACATGGTCGACGATGGGCTTGATCGGCTCCGTCACGAAGGCCTGCAGGATGTGGCTTTCGACAGGGAGCCTGAGGCCCGCCATCTTCGCCACGTGGCTGGTATGGCCCGCAACCGCGATACCGACCTTTCCGGCATTGATGCGGCCGCGCGAGGTCTCGACACCCGACACCACGCCATTGTCGATGACAAAGCCCGTGACATCGCAATTCTCGATGATGTGCACACCCAATGCAGAAGCCGCACGGGCATAGCCCCAGGCGACCGCGTCATGCCGCACCGTTCCCGCACGCGGCTGCATGATGGCGCCGTAGATGGGCCAGCGGGCGTCCTTGGAATAATCGAGATAGGGCAGAAGCTTCCGCACCTCCCCCGCGTCCAGCAAGTCAGCGTCGATGCCGTTAAGGCGCATGGTGTTGCCGCGCCGCGCGAAGACGTCCATCTGCACCGGGCTGATCGCCAGCACGATCTGGCCGCGCTGGGAGACCATGCAGTTGAAGTTGAGGTCGTGGGAGAGCCCCTCCCACAGCTTCAGCGAATGTTCGAAGAAGGCGGTGTTGCCGCCGATCATGTAGTTCGAGCGGATCAGCGTGGTGTTGCGGCCCACATTGCCGGAGCCGATGTAGTTCCGCTCGATCACCGCGACATTGGTGATGCCGTGGTTCTTGGCGAGGTAATAGGCCGTGGCAAGGCCATGGCCGCCGCCGCCGACGATGACGACATCGTAGGAGGAGCGGGGTTCGGGCGATTCCCAGGCCCGGGGCCACGGAAGATCCGGGTCGAGGGCATGGCGCGCGAGGGCGAAGGCTGAATATTTCCTGGACACGGCAGCGTTGCTACCAGACCTGCCGCCGCCTCGGCAAGGTGCAGAAACCTCACCTCCTGCGGCGTTCCGCCCATTCCGTGCTGAAGAACGTCAGAAGCCCCAGCCCGGTGAAGCCCGCCACCAGCGGAATGACGGTTCCGTCATAAAGCTGCCCGATGTAGCCGCCGGTGAGGATGGCGATGAGCGATGACAGCGATCCGATGATGGCCGCTGCCATGCCAGCAATCCGCCCCATGGGCTCCATGGCGATGGCATTGAAATTGCCGAACAGCAACCCCGAGCAGAAGAAGGTGACGAGAAGGAAGGCGGCGAGCATCCACAGGGGCGGGTGCCCGCCCTGCCACAGGCAAAGACCCAGGAACAGCACAGAGAGGACGAGGAAACTGCGCAGCGCCAGCTTGGAGAGGGTCCGCATGCCCAGCCGCATCACCAGCCTGGCATTCACCATCATGGCGATGGCCATGCCGCCCGCGAAGAAGGCGAACCACAGCGCAAAAAAGTCACCCTGCCCATATTGCTCGGCAAAGATCTGCTGCGAGGTGCCGAGATAGATGATGAAGCTACCGAAGATGAAGCCCGCCCCCAGCGTATAGCCCATGGCCACCGGATGGCGCAGCACCTGCCCCGCCGCCGAAATCAGCGTTGCCACGGCCAGCGGCGTGCGCCGCTCGCGCGGCAGCGTTTCTTCCTGGCGCAGCCACAGCCACAGCCCCGCCAAAGCGCCAACGGCGAGGAGACCGAGGAAGATGAAGCGCCAGCTGGCGATGAGCAGCACCAGCGTGCCGATGCTCGGCGCCAGCATCGGCACCAGCATGAACACCATCATCACGAAGGACATGACGCGCGCCATGGCGGCGCCGCCCTGCCCGTCCCGCACCATGGCAATCGACACGATGCGCGGGGCAGACGCCCCGAAGCCCTGGATGAAGCGCCCCACGAGGATCATCGAGAAATCGAAGGAGAACAGGCAGATGAGTGAGCCGATGGCATATATGACAAGTCCAACGCCAATGGCGCGCTTGCGGCCGATCGAATCCGACCACGGCCCATAGATGAGCGTGCCCAGCGTCAGCCCCGCAAAGAACGCCGTGATGATGAATTGCCGGCTGTTCGGGTCAGCCGCACCCAGTTCTTCCGCAATCGTGCCGATGGCCGGCAGCATGGTGTCGATCGACATCGCCACCATGGCGTTGAGCAGCGCCACCAGCAGGATGAACTCGACGGGCCGCTTGCCAATATCCCGCATCAGGTCACCTGATGTCGGGTCGCGGGGCCGGTGTGACGTGTCATTGTTGTCCTCCGCATTCCGCCGCTTCATAGCCGGACTTGCAACATAAGGCGACTTCGCGGGAAGATGGCTGCCATGCGCATCGACACAGCACGCCGCTCGGTCTTCCTCGATCCCGTCGATCCGGGCTTCTACAACGACCCCTATCCCGCCTACCACGCAATCCGCAAAGAAACACCGGTGTTCCAGTGGGAACACTATGGCCACTGGTGCTTTGCAAGGCATGAGGATGTGAACGCCCTGCTGCGCGACCGCCGCTTTGGCCGCCAGATCCTGCATGTGGCCACGCGCGAGGAACTGGGCTGGCCTGATACGCCGCCGCACCTCAAGCCTTTCTACGACTTTGAATCACATTCGCTGCTGGAACTCGAGCCACCTGTCCACACCAGGCTGCGGAGCCTCATCAACCGCTCTTTCCTGTCCCGCCAGGTGGAGCGGATGAGGCCCGCAATCACCAGCCTCGCCAATGGCTTGATCGACCGCTTTGAGGCAAAGGGCGAGGCGGAACTGCTGGGCGACTTCGCAACGCCCATCCCCGTCATCGTGATCTGCGATCTTCTGGGTGTCCCCACCGATATGGCCCAGCAGCTACTCGCCTGGTCGCATGACATGGTGGCGATGTACATGGCGCGGCGGGACCGCGCGGTGGAAGACAGCGCCGTGAAGGCCACGGTGGAATTCTCCGATTTCATGAGGGGCTACATCACCCGGCGGCGGAAGCAGCCAAAGGAGGATCTCCTCTCCGAACTCATCCGGGCGGAGGAACAGGGCGCGAAGCTGACGGAGGATGAGCTCGTCACCACCGCCATCCTGATCCTCAACGCTGGGCATGAGGCGACAGTGCATGCCATCGGCAACGGTATCAAGTGCCTGCTCGAACAGGGCATCCGCACCGGCATCGACGAGGCCTGTGTGGAAGAGACGCTCAGATACGATGCGCCCCTCCACCTCTTCGCCCGCTATGCGCTGGAAGACCTTGAATATGCCGGGATCCGCCTGAAGAAGGGCGAGAGCGTGGGCCTGCTGCTAGGTGCGGCCAACCGCGACCCGGCGCGGTTCGCCGAGCCGGACCGCTTCATTCCCGGTCGAGACCCCAACCCCCAGGTCAGCTTCGGCGCCGGCATCCACTTCTGCATCGGGGCCCCACTGGCCCGGCTGGAGATGCAGATCGCCCTGCCGCTGCTGTTCCAGCGCCTTCCACGCCTGGCCCTGGCCGAGACACCGCGCTACCGAAACGCCTATCATTTCCACGGCCTGGAGAACTTGAAGGTGACGTTCTAACCCCTTCTCCCCCTCGCCCCCGCAGGGGGAGAGGGCCGGGGTGAGGGGGTCTGTCCGCGAGTCCCACCCGCCAGCATCTCGGATGCGGATGCACCCCCTCACCCCACCCTCTCCACCACATGCGTGGGGGCGAGGGGGAAGCACCCAGCGTCGTCTCCCAGCACGGCTCGCCCTGGCCGAGGCCCCACGCGACCGCAATGCCAATCATTTCCACGGATTGGAGAGCTTGAAGGTGACATTCCAGCCCCTTCTTCCCCCTCGCCCCCGCAGGGGGAGAGGGCCGGGGTGAGGGGGTCGGTCCGCGAGTCAGCCCGCCTGCATCTCGGATGCGGATGCACCCCCTCACCCCACCCTCTCCCCCACATGCGTGGGGGCGAGGGGGAAGCACCCAGCGTCGTCTCCCAGCACGGCTCGCCCTGGCCGAGACCCCGCGCTACCCCAAAGCCTATCAATTCCACGGGCGCGAGAGCTTGAAGGTGACATTCCAGCCCCTTCTTCCCCCTCGCCCCCGCAGGGGGAGAGGGCCGGGGTGAGGGGGTCTGTCCGCGAGTCACACCCGCCAGCATCTCGCATGCGGATGCACCCCCACCCCTACCCCTCCCCACAAGGGGGAGGGGTGGCATCGTGGTCGTTTCCCGGCCATGGGCTGACGTTTCCCTTCACGCCCAGGAGGTGGGTTGAGCGTAAACCATCCCTCACGTGAAAACTTCTCAACAGGCTTGATCCATGACTGACGTCCAGCCCGCTCCCACTTCCAGCCGCCGTGCCCGTGGTGGTGCTGATGCCCGCCGCGCTGCCCGCACCTCCACGACTGTCAAGCATGCAGGCTTCATCCGCCGCGCCATCAAGCCCTATGAGCCCTTCACGGACGAGCAGCTGGAGCTGATCGAGCGCAATGCCGAGACCGTGTTGCAGGAGATCGGCCTCGACATCTACGAAGACGATGAAGCAGCCGCCATGTGGAAGGACGCGGGCGCCGACGTGAAGCCGTCTGCCACCGACCCGAAGCGCTACCGCGTGCGCTTTCCCAAGGGCCTCGTGCGCGCGCTGATCAAGACGGCGCCGCGCGAATATGTGCAGCATGCGCGCAACCCGGCGAACAATGTGACGATTGGCGGCAACAACATGGTGTTTGCTCCGGTCTATGGCCCGCCCTTCATCCGCAATCTCGACGAAGGCCGCCGCTACGCCACGATCGAGGATTTCCGCAACTTCGCCAAGCTCGTCTACATGCTGCCGAGCCTGCACCATGCGGGCGGCACGCTGTGTGAACCCGTCGACATTCCGGTGGCCAAGCGCCACCTGGACATGATCTACACCCACATCAAATATTCTGACAAACCCTTTATGGCCTCGGTGACGGCGGGCGAGCGCTCGGCTGATTCCGTTGCCATGGCGGAGATGGTCTTCGGCAAGGACTTCGTGGATCAGAACTGCGTGATGACCTCGCTCATCAACGCCAACTCGCCGATGGTGTGGGACGGCGTGATGCTGGGCGCGCTGAAGGTTCTGGCGCGGGCCAACCAGGCCTGCGTGATCTCTCCCTTCATCGTGGCGGGCGCCATGTCGCCGGTGACGACGGTCGGAACCCTCACGCAGATCCTGGCTGAGGCCTCCGTCGGTATCGCCTTTACCCAGCTCTGCCGCCCTGGTGCGCCCGTGGTGTTCGGCACCTTCGCCGCGTCCATGTCCATGCAGTCCGGTGCACCGACTTTCGGTTCGCCAGAGCCTGCCATGGTGACATTCGGTGCGGCTCAGCTCGCGCGGCGCATGGGTGTTCCCTTCCGCTCCGGCGGCAGCCTTTGCGGCTCGAAGCTTCCCGATGCACAGGCGGCTTATGAGAGTGCGAACACCATGTGGTCGACGCTGCTCTCGGGCGTCAACTTCTGCCTTCATGCGGCAGGCTGGCTCGAGGGCGGGCTGGCGTCAGGCTATGAGAAGCTCATCATGGATGCCGACCAGCTTTCCATGTACCAGAAGTTCGCCGAGGGCGTGGACTTCTCCGAGAACGGCCAGGCGCTGGACGCTATCCGCGAGGTGGGCCCCGGCTCGCATTACCTCGGCTGCGCGCACACACAGGCGAATTTCGAGACCGCCTTCTGGCGCTCTGGGCTCGCCGACAACAACTCCTTCGAACAGTGGCGCGACGAGGGTGAGAAGGACATCGTGGTCCGCGCCAACGAGAAGTGGAAGCAGATGCTCCGCGACTACGAGGCGCCGCCGCTGGACCAGGGCATTGACGAGCAACTCCAGGCCTTCATGGCCAAGCGCAAGGAAGTGCTCCCCGACAATGTGAGCTGAGGCACCTCAGGCCGCGGCAAGCGGCTCGATGCTGGAGACGTCGATGGTTTCGCGCGCGCGAGCCAGGTCCCAGGCGCGCTGGAGGTTCATCCAGTATTCGGGAGTCGTGCCAAAAACCTTGGCGAGGCGCATGGCCGTGTCGGCGGTGAGCGCCGTCTCGCCCTTCACCAACCTCTCAATGCGCGTACGGGGCACATGGATCCGGCGCGCGAGAGCGATGGCACTCAGGCCCAATGGCGTCAGATAGAGCTCCTGTAACACCTCACCGGGGTGGGACGGATTGACGAGCAGTGACATGACGTTTCTTCCTTCAGTGATAATCGACAATCTCAACGTCTGCCGGGCCCTGTTCGGTCCATGTGAAGCAGATCCGCCATTGATCGTTGATGCGGACGGAATGCTGCCCGGCGCGGTCGCCCTTCAGGTCCTCAAGGTGGTTGCCCGGTGGAAACCGCAGATCACCCAGAACAACCGCCGCATCCAGGGCAGACAGCATGGCCCGCGTTCGCTTCACCAGGTCGGAAGGGAAGCCCTTACCGAACCGGCCGCGCAACGCGTCCGCGGTGAGTTTCCCTTTCGCACTTATGATCACGACGTCATGTATCATGTCGTGATACAGAATTCAAGGATCGGTTCTGCTAGGCTTCTACCGCCGGTTTCTTCAACTCCCGCCAGGTGTGATAGCCAACGCCGCCGACCACCAGCGCCGTGCCGATGGCATGCGGCAGGGTGAACTCCTCGCCCAGCAGCACGACCGCGAAATAGATCGTCAGCAGCGGCGAGACGTTGGAGATGATGGCGGTGGATGCAGCGCCGATGCGGGCGAGGCCGGCGTTGACGAAGAAGGATGGCAGCACCGTTGCCAGGATGCCGATGCCCGCGGCCAGCATGAAGTAATGCGTGGACATGGAGGTATCGAGCGCGCCCCGCACGATGAACACATGGGCGAGCGTGGTGACGGCGGCGGCCGAGAGCGCCACGGATGTGAACAGCGTCGACCCCATTTCGCCGATATAGCGCTTGGCCATCAGCTGATAGAGGGCGAAGCTCACAGCCGCACCGAGCACGAGCAGCGTTCCGAGCGTCACATTGGCGCCGCCCAGCGAGAAATCCGAGACGAAAACCACGGCCAGCCCCAGATAGGTGATCAACGCGGCAATCAGAGATGAGGCCGTGAGCCGCATGCCGAAGAAGACGGCCCCGAGGAAGATCAGGAAGATCGGATAGGTGAAGAGTGCGAGCCGCTCCAGCTGGGCCGTCACATAGAGCAGCCCCGCGAAATCCAGCACCATGGCGAGGTAATAGCCGATTAGGCCGATGCCCACCGCGCCGAGCACCGCGTTGCGCCGCGGCAGGGGCTTGCCCTCTGCCTTCCGGCGCATGAGTTCGGCTGCTCCCACCACCAGGAAGATGGGCAGCGCGAAGACCATGCGCCAGGCGAGGATCAGCAGCGAGTCATAACGTTCCAGATACGCGAGCTTGATGAAGATCGCCTTCGACGAAAACATCGCCGAGCCGGCGGCGACGAGCAGGTAACCAGTGATCAGGCTGCGGCGGTCCATGCCCGCTCTCTATACGCTGGAGCACGCCCCGTCAGCATGGGGGATTGCAGTTCTGGCATGCGGAGCTAGTTTGGCGGGCAAGACAGGAGCATCCCATGGCCCGCCTTCCGCTGCATTTCCGTTCCGGCACCGAACTCGGCCGCCTGCTGCGCGCGGGAAAACTCAAGTCACAAGCCCTTCTCGAGCAGTGCCTTGAACAATATGCACGGCACAATGGCGCGCTGAATGCCGTGGTGGTCACCGACATCGCCCGCGCCAAGAAGGCCGCCGCCGCGGCCGACAGGCGGCTGAAGAAGGGTAAGCCCCTGGGTCCGTTCGACGGCGTGCCGATGACGGCCAAGGAAAGCTTCGACTGGTCAGGCACGCCCTCCACCTGGGGCGATCCTCGCTTCAGGGACAACATCGCCTCCGCCGATGCCGTGGCGATCACCCGCCTCACCGGGGCGGGCGCCGTGATCTATGGCAAGACCAACGTGCCCCTGATGCTGGCCGACTGGCAAAGCTTCAACGCCATCTACGGCACCACCAACAACCCATGGGATGTGACGCGCTCGCCCGGCGGCTCGTCAGGGGGCTCGGCCGCCGCACTCGCCACCGGCATGTCGGCCCTCGAGATCGGCTCGGACATCGGCGCCTCGATCCGCAATCCGGCGCATTACTGCGGCGTCTATGGCCACAAGCCGACCTACGGCGTCGTGCCTTACCAGGGCCACCTGCTGCCCGGCATCGTCGAGCCCGGCGACATTTCTGTCGCGGGGCCGTTGGCCCGCTCGGCGCGCGATCTTGCGGCGATGCTGAAGCTCCTCGCGGGGCCAGCGGGGCCGGAGGCGCGCGGCTATGCCCTCACCCTGCCGCCTGCGAGGCAAAAGTCCCTGAAGGATTTCCGCGTCGCGGTCATGGTCACGGACGAGCAGTCGGAGGTCGACCTTCCGGTGCAGGACCTCATCGGCCAGCTGACGCAGTTTCTCGGAAAGCGCGTCAGGAAACTCTCCACCACGGCACGTCCGCAATTCTCCACCAAAGAGGCGATGGACGTCTACATCGCGCTGCTGCGCTCTGCCACCAGCCGCCGCCAGACGGATGAGGACTTCATCACGAACCAGCGCAAGGTCGCCGCAACCGACCCCCTCGACGACAGCTACCTGACCAAGATGCTGCGCGCCTATGTGCTCTCGCATCGCGACTGGCTGAAATACAACGAGCGCCGCCACCAGATGCGCCTGCTGTGGGACCAGTTCTTCGAGGACTGGGACGTGATGATCTGCCCCGCCGCGGCCTCCGCCGCCTTCCCGCATGACCATGAAGGCGAGCGGCATGAACGCAAGATCACGGTGAACGGCAAGCGCGTGCCGACGACGGACCAGCTGTTCTGGGCGGGCTATTCCGGCTGCTTCTACCTGCCCTCCACCGTGGCCCCCATGGGCCTGACGCCCGAAGGCCTGCCCGCGGGCGTTCAGATCATCACGAGGTCATATGGCGACTACACCTCGATCCGCTTCGCCGAACTGCTGGAGAAGGAGTACGGCGGCTTTATTCCGCCGCCGGGCTATTGAGCAGCTTTCTCCTTCAAGGCTTGTCCTTGCCCGCCGCAGCGAAGGGTGCGCGAATACGGGTTGTGGCACTCGGGAAGTCAGCAAGCGTCGGCACAGATCCGTCTGCCAGGGGATCCGACACAACGTACTGGAACTGAGAGAAGACCGGCGTCAGCAGTGACAAGCCGATGAAGGAAGGTGCAGGCGGATTGTCGAATGGCATGCCTGCAAACCACGGCACGACGTCGAAGTTGCGATGGTGAAGCGCCATGCCCGGAAGCGGATCGAACCACTTGCCGGACTTCGACTTGATGGCAGCGTAGGTGTCCGCGGCAGGGCGGGCAGCCAGCGAGGACAGGAGGCCGGCAAGCAGCGTGTCCACCGCTGCGTTGAACCCTGAGCCCGCCCCCGCCAGTGCAATGGCCCGCCCTCCGATGTAGGTGCCCAGAAAATTCGAGACCATGTCCTCGGGCGAGAAGGAAGAATAGTCCTGCCGCGTCCCGAACGTCTTCAGTTCATGCGCCCAGGAATCGGCAAAGGCGATCGCCTGTGCCAGCAGGATCGGGTCCTGAGGGGATTGATCGATCGTCGCGATCCCCTCCCGGCATTCGATCCGCCCCAGACCGGCCCCGATCGCGTCAAAGGCGTACTTCGTCAGGTCAACGTGGTCGCGGAGATGTGCAATGTCGAGGAGACCCGCCTTCTCCGTATAGATATAGCCACAGTTCGCAATACTCGATGATCCATAGATGTGGCCGGTCGCCTTCGAAGGTTCGATGGGACTGGACATAAACGTATCATAAGCCTGCAGCGCGCAGCAGGTGCGTGACGGCGGCACCGTCAGGACCGGCGGTGCCGCAGCAATCACACTGTCCGCGATCATCCTGCTGACCATTCCCATCGGACCAAAAGCGCCGCCGGCCCCGCCACCCGAGCCGGTTAACGCCACATCCGCCGCCTGGGCTTCCCGGCTTGCCGCCTGCCCCCCGCTGCCTGAACTGCCGCTTGGTGCCGTGCCGCCGCTGGGGGCAGGCGTGCCACCACTGCTTCCCGGCGCAGGAGAACCCGCCTGCGGCCGCGCATCCATCGACGCACCGTGGTTGATCAGCGCACCGGCGTTGGATGGCGTGTTGGCAACGCCCGGCTTTGCCGGAGCCCCGCCCGCTGCCGCACCGCCAATGGCGCCGAGCGCGCTCAGGCCCGCACTGCCACCGCCTGTCATCGCGGCGAGCGCCACCTGGGCGGCGATCTTCAACACCTCCGTCAATTGCTGGGCTGCCACTTTCTGCGCCTCGCCCGCAGCGCCCGTGGCGTTGGCGGCACCTGCCTGTGCGGCCTGCAGGGCTGCACCTACAAGGGCCGTCGTCTGGGCAAGCCCGCTCATGTCGCGGAACATGCCGCCGTTGGCGACCGCCGAATAGAGGGGCCCCAGCCCTGCGGGATCCGGCAGCGACGGCGGGTTGACGATGTTGACGATGGAACCTTCAAGTGCCCCGGTCTGAGGCGTCTTGTCATTGGCCTTGCCGCCGGCGCTGAGCGGGCTGATCTCGGAGGGCAGGATCGGGATGGGCGAATCCTGCCAGTTCCAGAAGCGCGTGATATCCAGCTTTTCGGCAGCGTTAGAGCGGCCGAGCACGGCTTCCGCGAAGACGCCGCCGCTGGGCAGCGGCACCATGTCCTCACGCGGGGTAGCATCCTCGCCAAGCTTTTCCTTCAGCGCCTCCCAAGCATCCGTGCCGAGATCGCCATAGAAGCGGAACACGAGATAGTTGCCAGACACAGCCACAGGCACCGGGTCGATCACCTCGATCAGCCGCTGGCCATTGAGCATGTAGGTGCCAAGCAACGTGGTGATCGCCGCCGCATCAAGCGAGCGCCAGATGGCGGAAGAGTAATGCAGCGCATTCTCCTCCAGATGCGCGATCAGATCGCTGTTGCCGATGGCGGGGCTCATGACGAAAGCGGGCGTCACCTTCTCCTTGCGGCAATCAATGCTGACGCTGAGGGCCAGCACGGGCACATCCAGAACATAGGACCATGGCTTGCCATCAGGCTGACGCCCGTCGAAGGACAGGAGCAGTTCAATGACCCCTGCGAAATCACCCTTCTTCTGGATGAGGTCGATCCGCGCGACGTCACGTGCATCCATCTTCGGAAGGCTAGTGGATTGGCC
>NZ_JBIICB010000066.1:0-17047 GCF_044239095.1 Aestuariivirga sp.
TGGCCGCTATCCCTCTTGCCGGCACCTTTCCCCATGGGCCAGGTGGTCGACTTTTACGCCGCCGCATGGCCCAATTTTACTCCGGCGTTGACACCTTCTGCATTGGCACTCTGACTGACTTGTATGCCGCGCCACTTTCAAGGCTCTTAGGAAGTTACAGGGCAAAGCGGCTCGTTCTCTGTGATGCAGCGCTGGCCGCACCATGGCAGGCCAGACGGTCACGCCATCAGACCTCATGAGAAGCAAAGCCCGGACAGCAGCAGAACTCTCTATTCTGTTGAGCTTTCCGGGGCGACCAGCATTCCGAGTACCTTGGGAAGGTTCTTGGTACGCCGCTCCAAAACGCCATTTGCCTCGTCAGGCAGCCAGAAATAAAGGTAGGCCAGTTCAGCATAGTTGGCAATCTGCTTGGCGTTTCTCTGGGCGGTTCCGACCAATGCCGTGGCTTCCGCTGCTCGATCCTGCTTCATGAGAGACCTTGCCCAATAGTAGTATCCAGCAACGCCATCCGGCGTTATGGCTATCGCTTCTGCAAAATGATAGTCAGACTCCTCAAACTTCCGCTGGGATGCTAAAGCGATCCCGAGCCCAATATGTGCTGCATATACTATTTTGCTATCTGTAGATTCTGACCAGAACGAACCATCGACAACTTGGTTGTGAAACTCGATCGCGCGATCGTGGTATCCTCGGTAGGACTCCATGAACCCCCGATTGAGTATGGCCGCCTGTAGCTCAGGATCCGACTTGTTTGCCCTGCTGAACCACGATTCGGCGGCGATAGGATCATTATCGATGAGAGACACCAGGCCTCTCAGGTTCTCAAAGAGCGCCCGTTCCGGAGAATAAACAGATGTTGGCGCATTCGCAATCCACTCTTCCACCAAGCTATCGGCCTGAGTTGGATGAACGCCATTCCTCTCTGCTCCGCTGAAAGCATAAAGCGCTGTGAGATAGGGGTTGATTTCCTTCATCGTCCGGAACGCAGCCTCAGATAAGGCGAGATCAACCGAAGTGTTGGGGGTCAATGGAACAGTCAAACTGAAGTGCTCCACATCCTCCATGTTGCCACTGACCACGATCCGGGGGAAATCTTTTCCGCCTATCGAATCGACGACCACACTGGCAAGTACAGTCGAATAGCTTATTCCTACGGCTGCCTTGGCAGCTTCGAATGGCTCTTTGAGATGTGCGGCCTCTGCAAGAGCAGAACTGATCGGCTTGTGCTTGCTGGTAACAAACCGTAGCCGTGTGATGACTGAAGGTGTGGAAGCTATGTTTTCGAGCTCTCCGGCAAATAAGGATTCCACCACCTTCTGGCTGTAGCCTCTTTCTTCATAAACAGGTGCAACCGACGTTTCGACATGAAGGGTCGTCGAGTTAAAGTATGCGTCCGCGCCAATGAGCCCAAGAGCGCCTACCAGAGCATATATCAGTGTAGCCGGCTCAAGCATCTAATCCTCCTCTTGCATCTGACAGTCTGACATCCACTTGAAACGCACACAGCGGGGAATGGTACTTGCACCGGACTCCTCCCCTTGAAAAAATCACGCCAACGGGCTTGGGCCAGACAAGCACCATCGATAGCCATCATGGTCTTGTCTGCGTGATTTAGTCTCCAACAAGAGACCGCAAGCGGAAACAGCGCTGTCTAGTAACAGCCAGGAATTCAAACCAAACCTGAAACGCAACCTAGAACCACGCTGCCTCCCTCGCCACCGGCGCAACTCTCTGGACAAGGCATTCTGCCCGCATCGTTACTCGGTCAAGACATCGCTCGTGCCACTCTCTGGCGTTGACACTTCCGGATCACTGTTCTCACGTTCAAAGTTCAGCGTGACCTCAGGGAAGATCGCGACGAGTTCAAGTTCAACATCAGAGAACGCGTAGCCTTCAACCTTCATATCCGCAGCGGTTTCATCAAGGTCTAACAAGCCCAGAAGGAGTGTGCGCTCGATCAGACCGTACTTCTCTTCGTTCTGAAACTCTGTCCTCAGTTGCGCCTCGACCGCCTCAGAAACAGGCTCACGAACCTCCAGGGTCAGGGAAATCTTCGGAATGATGTCGGGCGATATGCTGATGGTAGATACATCGAATCCCGTCCGCTCGACATCCTTGGAAAAGCTTTCCAGCTCGCCCTTGAGCTTTTGCGCGAACTTCGCCTTCTCTTCTGCGATCTGGGCCTCAGTGCTGCCAATGAATTCCCAGGCCATCACCCACGCCTTGCGGAAAGGCGAAGCAGCTGCGTCAACTGCTTCGTGGGCGATCTGCGACCCCCAATCGATCCAAGCTTCAAGGCCCGATTGCTCTTGAGCGCTCGCGGGGACGCCGCTGCTCAACAACAAGGCGGAAGCTACAATTAGAGCTCTCATATGCGCCATTCTTTTCTTCCTCTGTTATCCGGTGACAGGCGAGCCTGCTGCGGGTGATGATTATGGACTGCTGTTCAAGGGATGTACAACACACAAGCATCATTAGTTGAGTGCATGGTTTACACCTTTGCAGGTGACGTGCCCCCGTCGATCTCAGATTGACCCCGAAAGACAGTTGAAGACCAAGCCGTCAAGCAGGAATGGGATGCAAGAGCGCGGCACCTCTTCACGTCTTTATTCGCCTATACCAACGCTTGGAGCGCAACAGGCCAGCCGCACGGGGAGTGATGTCTTCCTCTTCCATCAATCGCTTCACCATCTGGCGGGAGGATTCAATCGGAATCCGGCGGCGTGCTGCATGCAGGCTAGAAATGGCCTCGAAATCACGCATGGAGAGTTTCTTGTGACTCCCGGAAAAGGACTTGAGGAGGTCGACCAATGTGTCCTCCAAGTCTGACTCGAGGGCGATCTGCCCCTTCTGCATCTCAGAATGAAGAACGCCGCGCGCACGCTCAAGCGGCACGCCGAGACGGGTTACTGCCTCCTCCAGCAACCGCTCCTCATCTTCCGATGTGATGAAGCGCGCCCGCTTGCCTCGGAGGCGTACAAGTTGGCGAAGACGGTCCTCCGCATCTGCAACTGTATCGGGTCTATAGTCGCCGCTATATGCTTGTACCATGAGTTCGCTCCGCATGTCCTCTGAATCCTTCTAGCCTGGCTACTTCCCTGGTTGCAGGGATTGCAGGTATTTATCAAGTTCGGTCAGAATGGACCGTTGTACTCCGCGTGGCGTCGCCTCACCCGCGTAGTTCTGTACAAAAGCAGTGACTAGCTTTCTCAGCTCGCTTGTATTTGTGCGGCCCCGGCGGCGAAGAAGGTCAACAAATTCCCGGGCACGGACCTCAATTCTCCAGGCCGGCGTCGTACCTGTCTCACGCGCTTGGCGTTCGGCAAGCGCAATAACCTGATCGATTGTCTCATGGGTCTGGAGGAGACGCTCCTCAACCTGCCGCTCGAAAGATGTCAGCGTGGCCCGATCGCTTGGAACAAAAATGCCCCCTTTGCCAGGGGACGCCTGCGGCCGCTCAGAATGGTGATGGGGCTGCAGGTGATCACACGACTGTATCTGGCTTTCATCAGAAGTGCCCAAGCTCTCCTGTGTTCTGTTGCCCGCCTCCCGGCTTGACATGAAGCGCACGTAGAGCGGCCTAACCCTCAGGCCTTCGGCCCACCCTGACACATGGTCCACGGCCTCATGGGCCAGTCTCCATTTCAGCGTCTCCATCTCTGACGTGGCCCCGCTGCCGTACTTGTCAGAGACATAGGCGCATTGCTCGTGAAAGGCGAGTACCACCTGCGAGATTGACCGCAGCCCGCTCAGCAGGCGGAAGCTATCAAAAGCAGACCGGTAGAAGGAGCTCTTTGTATCGGCCATGGCAACACCACCGCCGGGGCATTTGAACTCAAAGATGTCACCGCTGAAGTTTAGCCGCTTCTTCCAGGTGAGCTCCGCATTCTCCCGCGTGAGGCGCGCGTCGCTACAACTTATGACAAGGATGGCAGGAGTCGCGCTGACCGATGAGGGTGCAGAAAACATACTTATACGCCTTTTGTATGCAGCAGGCCCGATAAAGCCGAATCAATGTGGTTGTAGCTGAGTCCGAATCCATAAAGAAGCGTAAGATAGATCACCAGAAGCCAGATCAAGTTATTCATGCTGGCTTCCAGTCCGAACACCGACATCACATAGTATGATAACAAGGCAAAGACGATGCTGAACGTTATGAGGCCAATGGTTCGCAAAGAGTAATAGGCCCGGTAAAGAAGATAGAAATGTGCACAGCCGAGAATGATCAGGACTACAACCCCAGGAATGCTATCGACTCTGAACCGGTCAGGTACGGTGTAGATTCCGAGTGCACCGGTGAGCAAAACGAACAGAAACGAGCCCCCAAAGCGGAGTGCAATCGAAGCAGGCGTTGGAACGCTGACCGGCACTACTTCATCTCCTGAACAAGGGCTCTTGCAGCGGCAAGAAACGACGATTCAGTGCTGTCCAGAGCCGATGTGACTGCGGTCGTCACCTCGCGTTTCTGCGATTCTAGACCCGCATATACGCTTTCTTTGAAAGCCTGCTCGTTCCAGTTGCGCTCCGCGGCTAGAATGGCGAAGTCCAGACTCCATGCGACCCCAATCGCAACCAGGAAGCGGGTTATGGCAGTGTTGGGAACATAGACCATTCGTAGGCCCGCTGAGATCAGGAGTACGATCGAGGCAAGTTCGGTGAGGCGAAGCACCAGCAGCACTAGCCGTGTCGTCAGGGGGCGCACGACGTGGAACAACCCTACTCCATCATCTGCCTTGGCGCTCAGGATGTTTACGAAAGCCGCTGATTCAACAGCCTGTACCGCGGGCTTAAGTCTCTCCGCCATGATGGCCGACGAGACGGTGGATAGCTGCGGGTGAAGGGCGGCTTGGCATGCCCGATCGGCCTTTGCTGCGCACCTACCATCCAATATCTGCATCTCCAGCAAAAACAGGCGGCTTGCCGTATGCCGGTCGACGAGTCCTGATAGTTCCGCCGCATCTTCCTGTGGTTTGAGTACGCGCTGAGTTACAGACTGGATCTGATCCTCGCGGATAACGCGGATGATGTTGGCCCGCCACTCGCCAGGATCGCCCCAAACGGCGAGTAGAACACGTGCCGCTGTCATGTAAGAGGCGGCATAGCTGCTTGCCCAGCCGTATGCCCAGTCGGAATAGGGGCCCACTCTTTCGATGCGACGGTTGAAGAAGGCATCAAGGTCCTGAAACAGCAGGCCCTCCGACAGCACACGGTCGCGCTTCTCGAACTCAGCTTCGCGCTCATGGGGCTGGTCAGTCTGTGCGGCGCAGGCGGCCGTGAATGAAAAAGTGATCACCGCGCACAGCATGATAGCAAAGCACGCCTTGCCGCAAAGCGGATTGAGCTCCGCTCGCGGCAGACCACGGATCATGGCAGCCCGCCGCATCAGCCGGGTGAATTGTGGGACTTGGTGAGCGAGATCTGCTCAAGCAACCCATCGATAACCAGAAGCACAGCTTGGTCGAGCGACACGCGCAGCCTCGCCGCGCTCGCCCAAGCGGAAAGCTCGCTCTGCAGCTCCTGGCTTGCTGCCTGCATTTCCAGCAGCGCCTTGTCCAGCCGCCCGCTGTCGAGCTCGCGGCCAATCTGCTCAATGACGTTCCGATCCTGATCAATTGCGGCTGACTTGCTGATGCCGATGTCTGACAGGCCAGTCCGGGCATAGTCGACAGGAACTTCCCACCACTGCATCCGAGCTCGCCTGGCGGCTTCTTGAGCTGCATTTCTTCTCTCGCGAAACGCGTCCCGGAGTGCCGCGACTGTGGGGACGTCTTCGAGAGCGAGAGATTTGAGCTGCGCAACCGGCTCGGTCAGCAATGGGTGCGATCCCGCCAAGGCGGCAAGCGTGTCGATATCATGCCGCTCCAGCGAGTTTGATGCATGGCGAAGCACGATGCGCGCAACGATAAGCGGCAACTTGCCTGGCACTGCGAGGCTCTCAACCGCCACGTTTAAGCGCGCGATGTCGGTTTCTGTCTTGCTGCCTAGCGCAAGGAGCTCATTCTCGAGGCCTTCAATCTGCCCAGCCACCCTCATTACCGCAGCCTCGACTCCTGCCGCGTCGAAGATAGGTGGAGGATGCCGCGTCATGGTTGCAAGAGGCCCTCCGACGCTAACCGGTAAGGATTGAGCCAGCGCCTCAATGCCGCGCTGAATATCTGGCGAAAAATGCAACCCCAATGCGGTGACGGCGATAAGCAGAGATAGGCCATTGACCAGCCCTCCGGTGAATCTGGGCCGCTCTATCTTCGGTGCCGCAACCTGTTCGGGATTGTCAACAACTCTAGTCAAACTATGCACGACAGGCTGCCTCGTGGAAATTTCTAGAGAAGCCGATAGGACGGCCATTTATGGAATCATGGATAACTTGAAACATTTTTATAATCAATGGTTCAATTCGGCTTAGGAAAATGCGTGCGCCGGTGGTAAGCACCAACGAATCGGTTGAACAGGTCTAAGCAATGAATTCCGGTTTGGTGGAGTGGTATTCGCTCTTCGATTTATCAGGCGTCTACGCCGCCGCGCTGATCATCGCTGCAAGCTTCGTGTACCTCGGCATATACGCGACTCGTAGACCTCTCGCACCTGCAGCCGGAGCCACAACCTTAAGAGGTCTCGGCGGCGTCAAGCTCAATGGCTTTGAGGTGGTCGTCGGTTCGATTCTCTCCGTTGTCCTCGTCGTTTGCGTTGTTCTTTACGGTAAATTGGTTGAGGAGAGCGGTCAAATCGAGTCGGCCAAGTTACTTGGCGCATGGCAGATCGAAAGGAGAGCAGATTTCCAGGCTAGTGAAAGTGACATTGTGGAATGGCTGATCAAGGGAGAGCAGGAGTTCGATGATGAGGCCCTCTTGGAGTCGCGGACCGAATGGGCGGTGTCGTTGGCGGACCAACACAAGATCACGAAGCGTGGCTTCCGTATTGCAGATGGGTTCATACACGCCGCTTTCTGGTTCATAATGACCGCAACAACGCTCCAAATTCTTCTGATTTCCCAGAATCTGCATGGCCTGCGCGTGCTGATGCCAGCGATTTTTGTGGGCTTTATGATCCTCATGTCATTTCTCGCGTCAGGCGCTTCTGGATTGGCTCCCTATTCGGGGTCGGCGTTGATCGACATCGTCCCGCCGGACGGCTTGCCATGATTTCCTTCATTCAGGCGCTTCCCGTTGAGTACGGGCTCCCATTGGTTGTGGGGGCAGGAGTGCTTCTATCTGCGATAGGCACTTTCGTGGCGAACGACATCTTTACCCCCGAAGAGTTGATTGAGAACAACGCCGTAGGTGGTTTTAAGTATGCATTCCTAGCGCAGATCGTTGCGGCGCTGTTGGCTTTTTCGCTCGTTGATTCGGGTACGCGGTTTGTCTCCTTTCAACTCGCAACTGACAGGGAGGTCGCCACCATTTCGCTGATGCATAAGCTTGAGCGCTTTCTGCCGGCTCATGCCGCAAATTTGAGCGCCGCGGAGCAGAACTACGTCAGGAAGGTCATAGACTACGAGTGGCCTGCCATGCGCGAGGGCAAAGCGGCGCCTGAGGCGAAAATTGCGCTTGAGGAATGGTATGTTGCGGCGATGTCGACAAGAACAAATAGCGAGAGGGAGAAGCTGGCGCTTTCGCAATACATCAGGTTGTTCTCTCAGGTTGTCGAGGCTCGCACGTCCAGGGTGAGTGATGCCTTCAGCCCGTTCGAGAGTCTGATATGGATAAGCTTAGGCGCCGCTGTCATTGTAACCATTTCCTTCAATTGGTTTTTTGGCAGCTACAGTCTCTCTACTCAGCTCGCGATGGGAGCGCTGCTGACGTCAGGTGTCATGATGCTTGTCTATTTGTCGATTGTGCTATCCTCTCCGGTGAAGAGCCCCATAGGAATCACCCCAACTGAGTATATGATCCTGTTGCGGAGTTGAGTTGCAGCGGCGTATCAGCCAGTTTCCGGAGATTTGCATGAACTACTCCATACCAATCGTTGTGCTTGCACTGGGACTCATGTCTGCAGTTGGGGTAGCGCAATCAAGTGGGGTTGTGGAGCCCCTTCCGGTCTCGGCGCCAGCGCAGGAAACTGTACTGCCGCAGCTGCCTGTCACGCCCTCTGAGAACGAGGCAGGCGACTTTGCGTCCTTCAACACCCTCATGCATGATTTCAATCTGTGGGTCTGGCAGAAAGCGGATGTTTCGAGCGATTGGCTTGCTATCCTCGCTCCTCCCGCTGCTGCACGCGAGGCCGTTGGGAATCTGCTGCTCAACTACGTAAATGAACCGATTAGTATCTTGAGCTGGGCCGTTGCTGGAGATTTTGCAAGTGCCGCTGTCTCGGTCGAAAGGTTCTGGGTAAACACCACGCAAGGCTGGCTGGGAATCCAGGATGTTGCGACGTCAAGGGGCCTCGTCATGCCGCAAATTGATATCGGGCTCGCCCTTTGTGCGCGCGGCGTTGGCGAAGGCGGCTACGTTGTTCTGCCTTTTGTTGGTCCGCGTACGACTCGGGATGGGTTGGCTGACTTTGTGTTGTTCAACGCCGTAACTTATGCGGCACTTGCCCCAGTTCTCGGCTTTCCGCCCTCGCTCGAGTCAATAGTCGTTATTGAGTTGACTGAGGAAACGGGACGCATAGCCTTCATGCGCCAGATTGACCATGGTGACGACTTGAATACCTCACAAGCAGCCGTTCGCAAGCAATACCTCTCCGACCGCCGCAGGCGTTGTGACGAGATCATAGCTGGCGTCGGGAACAGTGCCATGAACGGAGCCCACCGATGACCAATGCCGAGATGAAGCTCAAGGAACTTGTCATGCTGCGGGCACGGCCCACAAGCACGCTCACCGCTGAGAGTGAAAGCGAGCTCCTCGAGCTCGCTGTCGCGCAGCTCAATCTTCCCCTTTGGCAGGCCGAGGGCATCATCGTCTCCACCGCCGAGAGTGCCAGTTTCGAGGTGGAATCTGAAATCGATCGTGTCGCGCTCGCCATGCTTGCAGCGCTGGCTGGCTCTTCGCGCACAATCTCTTTTGTGGATTTCGAGACAGTGGTGATCTTCTACAGCGAGAAGCTGAAGTCGGCGCCCGGCGTTGCACGCAGTCGGGTAAAGAAGCTGGTTGACAAGCTCGATTTGCAGCCGCGGCGGAGCGGCTTCTTCTGGTCGGCGCGCTGGTTCCGGACGATAAGATAGGCGTTACGGACGGCCGGGATCACGGGTGCGCAGCAGAGCGAGCGGTTCATCCGAGACTGGTGGCGTGCCGCATGGGAGACACTCCCGCTGGTCAGTCTATTTGACATTGCCAGTCGGAAATTTCGATCCGGCACATCTCCGATGTCGATACTCATCGTCCTGCCTTTATTCTCTTTCTCCGTCGCGTTTTTACTCCGTCAGTGCGAAGGGATTTGCCGGTTCTATAGGTGTGAGGGATTCCGTGCGTTGCCGATATGTCGACTGTCGCGGCTGGCCGCTGGCGGGGTGCGAGGTGTGATCAGGAGTGGGGTCCCTCGATGCGAGACGGCTCCCTTGTCTATTGGTGCCCACGGCTCTTGATATGAGGAGTTAAGCCTGGGTGTGACAGAGTGAATTACCAGTTGCGTAGTTCCGTATTGCAGCCAGCCCTGAACAAGGCTCTCAGAGGCCAGTGTTTACAAAACTTGAAGCAGCTAAGGTGAAGCTGGTGATGATATCCGCCTCGCGCCATTCGAGCCTAATAGTGAGTTATTTGAACTAGCTTGAATGGTGAAAATGAGCGATACAAACCTTCCGTTGGCGTCAACGCTAGTAAAGTTTCCGGGTGATACATACATGTGTGACAGATGCGATCAGAGGACGCGACGCCAGTTTTTGGCGCTCACCGCAGTGAGTGTGGCGGCAGGCATGGCCGGCCAAGGGCTGATGTCGAAGCCAGCCAATGCTTCTGGCAAGGGTACATCCATGACGCCGGACGAAGCACTCGCAATGCTCAAGGAGGGCAATGCCCGTTACGTCGCCGAGCCACAACTCTGCGAAACCCAGCTGGAATTGCGTCGCGCGCAGGTTGCCAAAGGTCAAGCGCCATGGGCAGCGATACTCTCATGCGCCGACAGCCGCGTGCCGCCCGAGCTGGTCTTCGGCGGCGTGAACGTTGGCGAGTTGTTTGTGTGCCGGAACGCCGCAAATATTGCGGATTTCGCCACGATCGGGACGATTGAGTATGGCACCGAGCATCTTGGAGTGCCGCTCGTTGTGGTGTTGGGCCACACGCGATGCGGCGCGGTCGCGGCCGCTTGTGAAGCTGCCCTGAAAGGCGCAAAGTTCACAGGCTATCTGGGACAGTTGATTGACTCGATCATGCCCGTTGCAAAAGAGCTGTGCAAGGAAGGCCAGCCGACTTTGGACGTCATTCGTGGAAGCGCCAGACGGACCGCCGAAGTGATCGCAAACGATAGCGAAGTTGTAAAGCGGCTCGTCAGCGAGGGCAAGGTGAAGGTGGTTAGCGCAATGTATGACATCGATACGGGTGTGGTCGAGTTCATCGGCTAATCATACACACGCCGATCAATTAGCGCGCGTTCCGACCAGGTGGAATCACCTGGTCGAGAAGAAATCGCGTAAAATCAATTTCTTGAGCATGATCACGGCTCCTGAAAGGGGCCGTGGTTGCTTTCATTTAATGAACCGCGGTGCTCTGTCAGGCACCTCTATGGCGTAGAACATGACAGAGGGCGGGAACCAGCCCGCCCTCCGGCCTAAGTTTGTGTTTCTGCGCTGAAGCCTTACTGGATCTCCAGCTTTGTATCCGGTTTCATCAAGAGCTCTGGCGAGATATTGATTGGCGCCTTTTTCAGGATCGGCTTTTCCGGAACCTGCTGTTCGACAGGGATGCAGGTCTTCAGGCTGCGGCTATAGACATAGCCCTTCCTGCACTGTTCCCGTTTCCGCTCCCGCTTGCAGTTCGGCCACGTGCCGACGGTACCTTCTGGGCAGACCTGCTTTATGATCGGAACGCAGTCCGGATATCTGCCCGTGGTGCCACGCGGGCACTTGCGCGGTTTCTCACAGTTGGGCCACTTGCCGATGGTGCCCTTCGGACAGACTTGCTTTACGATCGGGACACAGTTGGGCCACTTGCCAATGGTTCCCTTCGGGCAGACCTGCTTCACGATCGGGACGCAGTTGGGATACTTGCCCGTCGTACCTTGCGGACACTTCCGTGGCTTCTCGCGCGGCTTCTCGCAGTTGGGCCACTTGCCGATGGTACCCTGGGGGCAGACCTGCCTCACGGTGGGGGTGCATTTGGGATACTTGCCGGTGGTACCCTTGGGGCAGACCTGCCTGACGACAGGTGTGCAGTTCGGATACTTGCCCGTGGTGCCTGAGGGGCAAGCCTTGGCCGTGCTTTCTCCCGAGCAGGCGCGGCCGTTCCACCTCTCGCCTTCAGGGCAGCAACCCTGGTCCGGCATCTGCCGTTCGACAGGGCAGGACTGGACGTTGAGCGGTTTCATCGCGGGGCATAGCTCCGGCGGCCCATCGGCGGTTGCTTCCGCGACATCATCGGCAGCAATGATGTTGCGGGGGGCGCCAATGGGTTCGGCGATCCAGGCCTGGTTCCGTATACGGCAGCCGGACTGACGAACTGCGGCCATGGTGGTCTGCACGTCGACCTCGAAGTTCGCCGTTGCACCGGCGGGCATTCCGGTCATGCTCCGGCAACCGGCAAGCGCGCCGAAGCTGCTGCAGGCCCAGCCCGGATCAGCCGTGGTGGCCACCGCCGTCGCTGGCAGGTCAGGCGTGTCGAGGATCGTGACTGGAACAGTCACCGCGCCCGGACCCGTATTGCTGACCGTTACCTGATAGCGGCAGGTAACACCCGATGCCACGGCAACGGCAGCTGACAGGCTCTGGCCACCTTCACAGCGCAACGGTGTCTTGCTGATCACCAAGTTGGAGTCCGGCGCTCGTTGCCGTTCGCATTCCGGCGATGGCACAGGCAGGGTGACGATTGCACTCTCGTCGTTGGCCGGATTGCTGTTGGCGTTCGTGCCGCCCGCGGGCGCCATTATACCCGCCTCGTTGCGGATCTCGCAGATCTTGCTGTTAATCGGCACGAGGGTGAAGGCAGCCAGATGACGGCTGGCCCCGGGGGGCAGCGGCAGCGCGGCAGGCTTCAGGGTGCAGTCAAATCCGCCACCAGAAGGCGCGCAGTCCCACGGACCGAAGAACACTGGCGAGCCTGCGATGGCGGGCGAGGGCTGGTCCTTCACCGTCAAGACGCCGTTGAAGGAATTCGGCCCTTCGTTCTTGACGGTCACGATGAAGAAGCAGGCATAGCCGCCAAGATCCTGCCTGAAGATGCACGTCCTTGCTTCCTTCTTGAGGGACAAGTCGGACTTCTTCCCCATCGATGGCCCGCAATTGCTGCCGAGCGTGAGGGATTGAGCCTCCGCGCCGTCATCGGCGGGATCGAAATTGCCGGCCGATCCGGCTGGTGCCCGGGTGATGCGAACGCGGTTCTCGATCGAGCACTTTCCATCAGCCTCCTGCTGGGCGACCGGCACCTTGACCTTGAACCAGAGATCAACGCTCTGCCCTGGATTGAGCGTCACAGGTGCGTGGTTGCAGGTGTATGAGGTGCCGCCGGCAGGAACACAGTTCCACGCCGGAGGATTGGGCTGGGGTCCATAGGCGATGGTTCCGGGGACCGATATCTCCTCGCTGATCTCGATCGGACCCGAATAGACGCCAGGACCCGTGTTGGTGACCGTGATCAGGAAGCTGCAATGCCAGGTGCCGCCCGAGAGGGAGCATTGCTTCTTGAGTGCCTCCTTCGTGATGGTGAGGTTGGTGCGGTCACCACGCGGCGCGCAGTTCTCGTCTGGAATCTGCGCTTCGGCATAGTCGAAGTCGTCATCCGGATTGGCATCGCCGTAGTCATCCCACCACACCAGCCCCGCCGCGTTTCCGGCGTAGCAGTACTGTTCCGGCAATCTGCTGCCGGGACGCGCGAGGACGGCAGGCCGCTCATCCATGACATAGAGATCAACACTGTCACCGGGCATCAGAAAGACACCGGGAAGGGTGCACTCGTGATCTGAGGAGCCGAGTTCCGCACATATCCAAGGCGGCTGGAAGTCGAAATTCATGATGCTTCCGGGCACCGCGGCCGGCATCCAGTCACGCACCGTCAGCGGGCCCCAGTAGGGCTCGGAGCCGGTGTTGGTGACCCGGATCGTGTAATAGCAAATCCAGCCGAGACCGCCAGGCAAGCAGACCCGTGGTGCGGCTTCCTTGTCGAGCGTCAGGTTGAAGCTGCCGCCCGGAGGCAGTTCGCCCGGCGGCAATTGCATGGGCGGCAGGTAGCCCACGCCCTGTGTTCCGGTGCAGGGCTGGTAGACCTCGACATCGCCCATCCATCCCTGACGCTCAGGGTGATCGAAGTCGCCGTCATAGTCCGTGAAATACGAACTGAAGGGAGGAGAGTTCTCCGGCTTCACCAGTGCGGCATCGTTACCCTGCAGGCCGTCGACGATGGCGGGGCCGCCGGCAACAAGCCGGTCGGCGAGATCTGCGTCATCGCGCAGCGCCTCGCCCGTCGTCCACAGGAAGGCATTGCACGAGCCCAGACGCATGAGACCTTGATTGTCAAAGCCATAGCCCAGGGCCACGCCGCCGTTGGTGTTGCGCTGCTGTGGCCGGAAGCCGATCGCGTACTCGTCAGGAATCGGTACCCAGATGCCGGGTGTCGCCGGATCGTCGGGGATTTCGCGCGTGTAACGGATAACGGTTGCAGTCTTCGGCTGTGCGAACACGCTGTAGTCGAAGCTGCCACTCTGGGCACCGCGCTGGGCGAGGATCATGCGACCGGCGGAATCGAACGTGATGTCGGTGACGGGATCGCCGCTTGCCGGTGCGGAGACGTCAAGTTCCCACCGCGCATCGCCGCGGAAGCTGCCATCGAGAGAAATGCCAACCGACCAGACCTGCGGGCCCTCGGCCACAGCGTAGAAAAGGCGGCCGCCATAGACGGCCATGCCACCCACACGCCGCCCAAGTGGGGTGAGCCCCCATGTCGAAGCCTCTTCGGAGTTGAAGGCGGGGTTCGCGATGTCCATCCGGCTGCCGTCATCGGCCACTGATGCCAGGCCCTGCGAAGGCCGTGCCGAAACACCATGATCAAAGGTGTCCGAGATTAGGCCGGTGGAGTCGAGCCGGTAGATAAGGCCGGTATCGAGATCGGACACGAAGAACTGGCGGCTGGCGCGGTCGAAGACAACATCGCCCAGCCCCGGACCGGCATTGGTGCCGATTGACGAAAACAGCGTAACCGCGCCGGTGATGCCATCAACCTTGTAAATGCTTCCCGGTGCGCCACCTTTGCCGGTGCCCCACTGGCCCTGCATGAACTGTGCACCAGGTGTTCCTTGCTTCACGTGACGGGGCGTCCCGTCATCGCCCGGCGCCACAATGTGGATGCCGAACGCCGACGTTGCACCGAGGTAGATATTCGGAGCTGGCGCGTCATCGAGCGTCACGGCGAAGACCTGACCCACATCGCGCGCGGGCACGCTCACAAGCGCTGGCGCATCGATGAGTTGGCCCGACGGCGGGCCGACAGGCAGTAGACGGTTGATCTGCATCGATGGACCGTCCGGATCGATGAACACATAGGCAAGGGGGTCGGCTTCGGGTGGAATATCCTCCGGCGGAGGCAGGACTCCCGGAAAGCCTGTTACGACGGCATCCCCGGTGCTGAGCACCCCCGGCATCGCGATATCGCCAGCGAAAACGATTTCAGGCAACGCGGCGAACAGGAGCAGCGCGCCAGCCACGGCGCGGATGCAGCGTATGCAAGTATCTTTATGGTTCAGCAGGTTCATGTTCAGGCCCTCCGGTCATCGGGGCAACCAACTCTCGTGGCTGCCCGCAGCCAATCTGATGGTCTAGGAGCTCTTCAAATGTGAGCCCTGAGGCACTGTGTCAGGCCAGAAAAGACAGGACGTCTGCTCCCGGCCTTATGGATCTTTCTCTGCGCGTCTCGCTGCAAGTAGCAGCAAGTGTTCCCGTTCCTTGGTGGTAACGGGCTGGGCTGTGCAGCTAGCGGCAGCCCTTCACGCGCTCGACGGCAACGATCCGGTCGATGTTGCCGCGTTCATACTTGTTGAAGTTGAGGTCCGCCGCATTGCTGACATGACAGTCATCATTCGAGAACAGGTCCTTCGCCCGAGCTGTCCGGAAGCAGTAACCACGCTCATCATAGATCGTGTTGCGTACGGTCCAGAGTGCGTCGCAGGACAACGCCATCAACCGGCTCTTTGGGATGTAGTGGTCATTCGTACAGCCAATGCCATCCTCGAAACAGGCTGCACGGGCGTTATCGAGTGGCAATGCCGTAAACGCCATCACCAATCCCAAGAAGGGCAGAACTCCTGATCGGCCCTTCCGGAGCAACTGCAGAGGCTTCGCGCTGGCGGCATCACCACTTCCATGATCATGAGATAAGTTCATCATACCTCCGCTTCTTCTCCAACCATGTGATCAATGTTGGAAACGATTGCGACGATACATGCAATTGCCTCGACATGATGTGATTAGCATCACAGAGTTATCTGGGTTCGTTGGCCTCAAGCGACTAAGTGCCGGCTTATGCAATCTCAGGAGGTAAGTTTTCCTCAGAGTCCTGGAGCGGTGGGCGATCAGTTGTGATCAACTCCCAATTCTCACCGTCATCCCAGCGAAAGCTGGCCTCCCGCTTTCGTTGCAGCAGATGATGACAGTCGGCAGGACCCAACACGAAAGCTGGGGTGACGGCACGGTTGGAGCGCAAATCTTCCAGTTGTCTCGACTGATCGCCCGCAGCTCTAGACAGCGTCTAGCTTCGGTTGCAGACGTGAAGATGAGACACCCTCAGCGTGATCAGAAGCTCTGTCACTTGGGGCATAACAGCACTATCGTTTGTTGACCAAGGCGTGGTCGTCTGAATGCTGACCGGCCCCTAAAGAATGGTCCGCGTGGAACTTTAGTGCATGATTGGCTTGGGCGCCAGCGCGGGCGGCGGAATGAAGACCTCCGGGGCTGGGAGCCGGTAGCCCGGTGATCCGTGTGGTCGAAGCGAATTGTCGAAGCGCCGCCAGCTTTCCACGATGACGCGGGCTTCGGCGAGGGTGTAGAAGATCTCGCCATTGAGAAGCTCGTCGCGGAGGCGTGCGTTGAAGCTCTCGACGTATCCATTGAACTCGGGGCCGTTACCCGACCTGATGTGCTCCGGCACGCCCCGGATGATGAAGAGATCGGACAGGACGTCGATGACATCAGAAGACTTGAGCTTCCGGTTGATCCTGATCGAAAGGCATTCTCGCGTGAAATCGTCCACCACGTTCAGTATGCGATTCTTCCGTCCGTCATGGGTGCGATCCTCCACGAAGTCATAAGTCCAGCCATGGTTTGGCCGTTCGGCTCGAAGCCGGATACAGGAACCGTCGCTCGGCCAGATCCGGCTGCGCTTTGGCTGCCGGGGCGGGACCTTCAGACCCTCCTGCCGCCAGATCCGCTCCACCCGCTTGTCGTTGACCACCCAGCCCGACGTGCTGCGCAGGAGAGCTGCCATCTTCCGGTAGCCCAGCCGGCCATGCTCCCGGACCGGGGCCACAAGATCGTCCGTCAGCTGCTCCTCGTCGTCCCGGCCCTGCGGGGTCTTGCGCTGTGTCGACCGGTGCTGGCCGAGCCCCGCGCAGGCCCGGCGCTCTGAGGCCGCCTTCCGGAGCTGGGTATTCTCAAGCTCCAACTCCTTCAGCCGCTTAACCTGATCCAGATTCAGTCCGCCGTATTCCTGGCGCCATCGGCAATAGAGCCCCCTCGGTTACCCCGATCTGCCGCACAGCGTCGGCCACCGGAGATCTGTGATAAACAGAAACCTCGACCTGCCGCACCTTGGCGACGATCTCTTCAGGCGTGTGCTTCTTCCTTGGAATGTTCTGATCCTCCTTGATGCCATAATACCAACGGTCATTGGGTCTGACCGACATGAGCCCATTGGCGCATTCCGATTGAGGTGATGGTCTCTGGTTGAGCAATGAGCTTCTGCCAGGCGTCGCATGCTGC
>NZ_JBIICB010000333.1:0-4233 GCF_044239095.1 Aestuariivirga sp.
CCCTCGGCCCTTGCTGAAATGGAGAGTGGTTGGTTCTGGTCCACCTGCCATTTGCCCGATCCTTGCGGCGTGATTGTCCACTCGATGGGGGTCAGGCTTGCCGAGAGGCCCGGTGCCGCCAGCCTGGTGATGAGCGGCGCCAGATCGAACCGGGCGGCATATGAATTGCCCGTGGGCGTCACCGTGACCACGCCAGGTTCGGAGCCCAGATAGGACTGGAACAGCGTGCTGAGGCGTTGCGCCTCCTCCGGCGTGGCGGCGGCAAGGGCTGGCATGCTTGCACCAGCGAGCAAGCCAATGGCGAGAAGGGCGGTTGAGGACTTCATCGGCACGCGCTCCGGACCTGCTGTGGGGATGAACAAGGCTTGCACCCTGGACTTTCAAGGTCAACCGGATTCGGCCCGTGCGAGTTCCCGGTTTGCCTTCTGCGCTCGATCGTGTATGAGCCCCGAACGGCTCCGGCGGCAATGACCTCCGGGGCCGTTCCTGTGTCTGAGAGGAGCCTGAAATGGCGAATGTGGCGGTGGTCGGCGCCCAGTGGGGTGACGAGGGCAAGGGCAAGCTGGTGGACTGGCTGTCCGAGCGGGCCGACGTGGTTGTGCGTTTCCAGGGCGGGCACAATGCCGGCCATACGCTGGTGATCGACGGCGTTACCTACAAGCTGTCGCTGCTGCCATCGGGCATTGTGCGGCCGGGCAAGCTTTCCGTCATCGGCAACGGCGTGGTGATCGATCCATGGGCGCTGGCCGCGGAAATCGACAAGCTGTCGTCGCAGGAAGTCGACATCTCGCGGGCCAATCTCCGCATTGCCGGCAACGCCACGCTGATCCTGCCGCTGCACCGTGACCTTGACCAGCTGCGCGAGGCCGCTGCGGGTGCGGGCAAGATCGGCACCACGGGCCGCGGCATCGGTCCTGCTTATGAAGACAAGGTCGGCCGCCGCGCCATCCGCGTGAATGATCTCGCTGACCTTTCGACGATTGGTCCAAAAGTCGAGCGCCTGCTCGCGCACCACAATGCGCTTCGCCGCGGAATGGGCGAGACGGAGGTGAAGGCGCAAGATCTCATCGCGCAGCTTGCCGAGATTGCGCCGCGCATCCTGCACTTCTCGGACGCAGTCTGGGCGCTTCTCGATGACATGAAGCGGGATGGAAAGCGCATCCTGTTCGAAGGTGCGCAGGGCATTCTGCTCGACATCGACCACGGCACCTATCCCTATGTGACGTCCTCCAATACGGTGGCAGGCCAGGCCGCGGCAGGTTCAGGCCTCGGCCCGTCCTCCATCGGCTATGTGCTCGGGATTGCGAAGGCCTATACGACGCGCGTCGGGTCTGGCCCGTTCCCCACCGAGCAGGAAAACGAGGTCGGCGAATACATCGGCCAGCGCGGCCGCGAGTTCGGCACGGTGACAGGGCGCAAGCGCCGCTGCGGATGGTTCGATTCGGTTCTCGTGCGCCAGGCCATCAAGACATCGGGCATCCACGGCATCGCCCTCACCAAGCTCGATGTGCTCGACGGCCTCGATGAAATCAAGGTCGGCGTGGGCTATGAGCTCGATGGCCGCAAGATCGATCGCTTTCCCGCGGCCGAAGAGGCACAGAAGCGGGTGGTGCCTGTTTATGAAAGCTTCGAGGGCTGGAAGGGCACGACGGCAGGCGCGCGGAGCTGGGCGCAGCTTCCCGCGCAGGCGATCAAATACGTGAAGTACCTCGAGGAACTGATCGAGTGCCCGGTGGCGCTTCTGTCAACGAGCCCCGAGCGGGAAGACACCATTCTGATGAAGGATCCGTTCGAGGATTGACCAGCGCCTAGCGCCACCTGCCCACCCACGCGTCCTGTCACTCAGTCGAAGATTGGCGCAGCGATTTTCAGTTTAAGCTGCGGGTTA
Organism: Aestuariivirga sp.; assembly: GCF_044239095.1. GTDB lineage: Bacteria > Pseudomonadota > Alphaproteobacteria > Rhizobiales > Aestuariivirgaceae > Aestuariivirga. Next base: position 1,889 of record NZ_JBIICB010000333.1, read on the forward strand.
ACGCCGTCTGCTGCCTGGCCTCAGCGTCTTTCCCAGGATGTGGTCGTCGCGACCGATCACGTGGGCGCTGGTTCCAACGATCAGAGGGTCCGGCGCCAGCGTGAGCTTCTTGCTCTTGTTGGGGTAGGGCAGGGCCGACAGGAAATACTGCATGCAGTTCAGCCTGGCGCGCCTCTTGTCATCTGACTTGATGATGGTCCACGGCGCATCCGCCGTGTCGGTATAGAAGAACATCGCCTCCTTCGCCTCGGTATAGTCGTCCCACTTGTCGAGCGAGGCCTTGTCGATGGGCGAGAGCTTCCACTGCTTCAGGGGGTCGTTCTCGCGCGATTGAAAGCGGCTGAACTGCTCCTCCCGCGTCACAGAGAACCAGAACTTGAAGAGCCTGATGCCGGAGCGCACCAGCATGCGCTCAAGATCCGGGCACTGGCGCATGAACTCGAGGTAGTCGTTGGGAGAGCAGAAGCCCATCACCCGTTCGACGCCGGCGCGGTTGTACCATGAGCGGTCGAAGAAGACGATTTCCCCGCCTGCCGGCAGGTTCTCGATGTAGCGTTGGAAATACCATTGGGTCCGCTCGCGCTCGTTAGGCTTCTCGAGCGCCACGACACGCGCACCACGCGGGTTCAAGTGCTCCATGAAGCGCTTGATGGTGCCGCCCTTGCCTGCCGCGTCGCGGCCTTCGAACAGCACGATGATGCGCTCGCCGGTTTCTTTGACCCAGTTCTGAAGCTTGAGGAGCTCGACCTGCAGTTCAGCCATCTGCTGCTCATAGAGCTTGTTGCCGAGCCGCGTTTTGTAGGGGAACTCACCGGTCTCGAAGGCGTGCCGTATGGCCTTTGGACTATGTCTTGCGCGGGCTGGCGTCAGCCGTTCGGCTGGCTGCCCGGGCTGCAATGGCACGGCTTGCTGGACCGGCGCTTCGACTTGTGCCGGTGTCGGGAAATCTGCATCTGGCATGGGATACTCCCGGAGTGGCATCAACAGGCGCACAGCTTGCGCCTGCCGGGAGCTTCAGCCCTTGACTTCGATCAAGCAGGTCAGAAGTCGCGCTGTTCGACGAAGAAGCCATAGAGCGACGTGAAGATCGATGCGTTGAAGATCGCATAGAACAGCTGCAGCACAGCCACGGCCGCGAGTTGAAACAACAGCGACAGCCCCTCGCTGATCCGCCCGAGTACCCCCGCGATGACGGTGAGGACCAGAAGAATTGCGAGCAATATGGCCGCGTTCAGCAGGAAGACGCCAACGCAGGGCCAGAAATTGCCCTTGCTGGCGGCCCATGCATCGCGGAAGCTGAAATCCCTTTTGCCAAGTGCGACTGCGGGAAGCTTGATCGAGGCACGCGTGACGGCGCCGCCTGCTGCAATGATGATCGGCAGGCCGAGAATGGTGCCGGGCCCGGGGGCGAGCATCATGATGGTGAGGAAGATCAGGCCGGGAACAAGCATCGCCAGCATGATGAGAAGGGTGGTTCCAGCATATCGGAAGACATCGCCATCAAGACGAAGCCCGGAGGCCGGCTCGTCTCGCAGGATGAAGCGGTGCCAGCTGACCGCAATGGAACACACAGCGATGATCGAGACGATGCCGGCCACCAGCTGGACCAGCGCCTGCGGGCTCATTTGCTGCGAGCTTGGGTCTGGACTGCCCGCATAGAATTCGACCAGCCCAGCAACGAGAATGATGGGAACCCAGATGATGCCGATCCGCAGCGCCATGGAACGGAAATTCCAGACCGATTTCAACGCGTGGGAAACGGCCTTGAAGGGCGAAAGCTTGCGCATGATGTCCCAGTTGGGTTGCTGTTGCCGCGGAAACTAGACTGCGCTGCGGCTGAAGGAAAGGCGGAAATCAGCCGGATATGGCGGCGGCGGCCCGCGCCGGTTGACGCGCCTTTCGGGAGATATGGCGTGCGAAGTTGCGCATGATGATGGCCGCCAGCTCGTCCTGGGGGCAGGGCGTCCCAAGGAGATAGCCCTGCACCATGTCGCATCCGAGTTCGCGAATGCCGGCAAGCTGCCGCGGGCTTTCAATGCCCTCGGCTGTCACCGTCATGCCGAGGCCATGGCCCAGCTTCACGATTGAACGCAGAATGCCTTTCGCCGATGCCGATGCCTCGAGTGCCGCCACGAAGCTGCGGTCGATCTTGAGTTTGGAGAAGGGGAACCTCCAGAGGTAGCCGAGGCTCGAGTAGCCGGTGCCGAAATCATCCAACGCCACGCCGACGCCCATCTCCCGCAAGATGCGGAGCTGGCTGAGCACGAGTTCGCTTTCCTGCATCAGCGTCCCCTCGGTGATTTCCACTTCCAGCCGGTAGGCGGGAAGGCCGTGCTTTTCCAGCG
>NZ_JBIICB010000067.1:0-16551 GCF_044239095.1 Aestuariivirga sp.
TTTCGGGTGCTGTGCTAGCCGCGCAAGATCCTGCGCGGTGACGTCCAGTTCCTCATGCGCGTTGTGAGGATGCGTGCCGACAGTACAGAAAACATTGGGATTATCTTCTGCGATGCCCTGAAGCCTGCCGAAGGCGCGGACGCGGGAAGAAATCGATACCATCAGGCCCACCCCCGCCTCCTCGGCACGCGCCAGGACACTGGGGAGTTTCTCGTCCATGCCCTCGAAATCGAGATGGCAGTGGCTGTCGACGGCCAGCATGCTCACACCTTTGCCGCCTCTTCCTCGATATAGCGCGGGAAGATGGGTTGCGGTGCTGGAAGCGGCGTTCCTGACACGAGCCGGTTGCCGAGTTCGGCAAAGCTGCGCGCATGGTTTTCCATGCCAAGAAGTTGCAAAAGTGTTGCTGCCGATGACGGAATGTAGGGTTGGGACATGATGCCGATGATGCGCAGGACTTCCGCCGTGACATAGAGGACCGTTGCCATCCTGGATGGATCGGTCTTCTTCAAAGCCCAGGGTTCTTGCGCGGCAAAGTAGCGGTTGGCGTCGGCCACAACCCGCCAGATGGAGTCGAGCGCCTTGTTGATGGCGTGGTTCTCATGTGCCGCGCGCGCCTCGGCATGAATGGCATCGGCGGCCGCGAGGATTTCCCTGTCGGCATCGGAGAGCGGTCCGCAGTCCGGCACGACCCCGCCGCAGTTCTTGGCGATCATGGAGAGGGAGCGCTGGGCCAAATTCCCCAGGTCGTTGGCGAGGTCCGCATTGATGCGGTTGACGATGGCCTCATGGCTGTAGTTACCGTCCTGGCCGAAGGGTACCTCGCGCAGGAAGAAATAGCGGGTCTGGTCCACGCCATAGGTCCGCACCAGATCGGAAGGCGAGACGACATTGCCGACCGACTTCGACATCTTCTCGCCGCGGCTGAACAGGAAGCCGTGTACGACGACCTGCTCCGGCACGGGAAGGCCGGCTGACAGAAGAAAGGCCGGCCAATAGATGGCATGGAAGCGGGTGATGTCCTTGCCGATCACATGGGCGGATGCAGGCCAGAACGCCGCGCGCGGCGCATTGGAATCCGGGAAACCCGTGGCCGAAAGGTAATTGGTGAGCGCGTCGACCCAGACATACATCACGTGCTTCGGATCGTCCGGCACGGGGATGCCCCAGTCGAAGGTGGTTCGTGACACGGACAGATCGTTGAGGCCGCGCTTCACGAAGGCGACGATCTCGTTTCGATAGTGCTCCGGCGTGACGAAGTCCGGGCGCTTTTCATAGAGTTCAAGCAGCTTTCCGGCATAGGCGGAAAGGCGGAAGAAGTAGCTCTCCTCCTCAACCCATTCGACGGGGGTGCCGGTCTTGACTGAAAAGCGCCTGCCCTCGCGCAGCTCCGTCTCGTCTTCGGCGTAATAGGCCTCGTCGCGGACGGAGTACCAGCCGGCATATTTGGAGAGGTAGATGTCGCCGTTGGCGGCCATGCGGCGCCAGATTTCCTGGACCGACCGCTTGTGGCGCTCCTCCGTGGTGCGCAGGATGTCGTCGGCGCGGGCGTTGAGTTCCTCGCCCATCGTCTCGAACTGCGCCGCCGTGCGATCGGCCAGCTGCTGGGGCGTCATGCCTTCGCGCGCCGCGGTCTGCTGCATTTTCTGGCCATGCTCGTCCATGCCGGTGACGAAGAGCACGTCATAGCCGTCCAGCCGCTTGAACCGGGCGATGGCGTCAGTCGCGATCCGCTCATAGGCGTGGCCGATGTGAGGCGCGCCATTGGCGTATGGGATGGCCGTGGTGATGTAAAATTTCGGTTTCGACATGGATCTCTATCAGTTCGGGTCAGGAGGCCTTGAGCGCCTCTTCGAGGCGCATCAGCGCATCGGTAACCGTTTGGCGGCGGTCGAGGTTTAGGGCATCCGCTTGCCGGAGGGAAGAGTGGATGTCGTCATGCGCGGCGGCGAGCGCCGCACCATGCCCGGCGAGGCCCGCAGCACGCGCCTGCTCCGCTGCCCAGCCCACCAGCAGGTCACAGAAGATGTAGAAGTCCTCAGCCGTCTCGCGGCCCGAAAAGGCCGACGCAATCTCGACCGCGGTCGCAGGCGACAGCTTGGAGCGCTTCAGGAACTCGGCAAAGGCCGCAGCACCGTTCGACCCGATCATCTGGAGGGCGAGACCCGGACTCCCGCGCGACAGCCCGGCCGCATGTTCGATTTCAGCCTCGCTGGCGCCTTCCGTTGCCTTGGCAGGAAGGCCGCGAAGGACATTGACCGCATCAGCTATCCCCAGGCGCTGGAGCGGCAGGTGGAGGCAGCGCGAGCGGATGGTGGGGAGCAACCGGCCGGGCTGGTTGCAAACGATCAGGAAGACCGCCTGTTTCGGGGGTTCCTCGATGAGCTTCAGCAAGGCGTTTGCCGACGACTTGTTCAGTTCGTCCGCCGGGTCGACCACCACGACGCGCCATTCGCCGCCAGCCGCCGTCTGCCCAAGAAAGCTTTGCGCCTCACGGGCATCGTCGACCGCGATCTCCGTCTTGAGACGTTTCCTCTTGTCATCCAGGGCGCGCTGGATGACGAGCAGCCCCGGATGCCCGCCAGCAGCCACCTGCCGGAAGGCAGGTGCTTCTGGCGCGACATGCAGGGAGGCATGCGCCCTCGCCTGCTCGGCCGACGGCACGCGGAACAGGAATTTCGCGAAACGATAGGCAAGCGTTGCCTTGCCGATGCCGCGCGGACCCGAGATGAGCCAGGCATGGTGGAGCTTGCCGGACTGATGCGCCTGCAGGAGGCGCGCCTCCGCCGCGCCGTGGCCGGTAAGGTCCACCGCACGGCGGGGGTGCCATTCGACGTCCCGCGGATCCTCGGGTTTTTCCTGCATCACAGCACGCCGCCGAGGACGGACCAGACGTCCTCTGTCACCGCATCCACGTCCTGGGCGGCATCGATAAGGCGGCAGCGCTTCGGATTGCGGCGGAGGATGTCGAGGAACCCCTCGCGCAGCTTCATGTGAAAGGCGAGGCCCTTGCGCTCATAGCGATCCTCGGCAACGGCATCGCCGCGTTCCCTGGCGCGGGAAAGGCCAAGAGCAGGATCGATGTCGAAGATCAGCGTCAGCGCCGGCCGGGTATCGCCCACGATGGCGTGTTCCAGGGCGTCGATGAAGCCCGGGTCGCAGCCCCCGGCATGACCCTGATAGGCGCGGGTCGAATCCATGAACCTGTCACAGAGCACGATCCTGCCCGCGGCCAGAGCCGGGCGGATCACCTGCTCGAGGTGCTGCTCACGCGCGGCGTAGTTCAGCAGGGCTTCTGATTTCGCCGTCCAGCGTGCGACGTCTCCCGACACCAGAAGGCTGCGTACGGCCTCGGCTTCGGGCGTGCCGCCGGGCTCACGCGTGGCCAGCACGTCGCGGCCCGCCGCCGCAAGGCGCGCGGCGAGGCGCTTGATCTGCGTCGACTTGCCGGAGCCCTCGCCGCCTTCGAAGGTGATGAAGAGAGGGGCCATCTAGCTGCCGAAAATCATGATGAAAACCGAATCAAGCGCGCGTGACCACATGGAGGGTTCCGCCGCCACGGGCGAGGCGGTGACGACAGGCACGTCCGCCACGGTGATGCCATCGACGATGAAGCGGACCTTGCCCACTTCCTTGCCGGCCTCCACCGGGGCCATCAGCGGCCCGTTGTAGGCAAGCTTCACTTCGGCGATTTCCTGTTCCTGGGCGGTCAGCGCCACGCGGATGCCGGCTGCCGCAAGCAGCGGAACGCTCCGCTGCGTGCCGCCCCACACCCGCGCCTGACCGACCCTGTCACCCTTGGCATAGACATCGACGCTGCGGAACTGGCGGAAGCCCCAGTCGAGAAGGGCCTGGGCCTCCTGGCGGCGCTCGTTGATGCTCTTGAGACCCGCGATCACCATGATGAGGCGGCGCCCGTCGCGCTCAGCCGAGCCGACGAGGCCGTAGCCCGCCTCCTTCGTGTAACCGGTCTTCATGCCGTCAGCGCCGGGATAGTCCTTGAGAAGCGGATTGCGGTTCTGCTGGGTGATGTCGTTCCAGGTGAATTCCGGCAGGGCGTAATAGGCGTAGTAGTCCGGAAAGCTGGTGATGATGTGACGCGCGAGGACGGACAGGTCACGCACGCTCATGCGGTGCTCGGGGTCCGGCAAGCCGGTGGCATTGCGGAACGTGGCGTTGACCGCGCCCAGTTCGCGCGCGCGTGCCGTCATGCGCTGTGCGAAGGCGGGCTCGCCTCCGGCAATCGCCTCGGCGATGACGATGCAGGCGTCATTGGCGGATTGCACGACCGCCCCCTTGATCAGGTCCTCGAGGCGGACTGAGGACTTGACCTCGGCGTACATGGTTGAGCCGCCCGACATCGCGCCGCCACGCCGCCAGGCGTCCTCGCTGACGGTGAAGCGCTGGTCGAGGGTGAGCGTGCCCGCCTTCAACGCCTCGAAGACCATGATCATGGTCATCAGCTTGCTCATGCTGGCGGGAGGAATGGCTGTGCCGGCGTCCTTTTCGAACAGCACGCGCCCGGTGCGTGCATCAATCAGGATCGCTTGGAGCGCTTTGGTCGTGAACTCTTCCTGTGCGGCCGCAGGCTGCGCCAACCCCAGCATTGCCATGAGGCAGGCGAGAAGGCCGGCGCCCAGCACGCGCCGCATAAGGTCGGAAATGCTCATGGAAAGAAGTTAGAGCATGATCCGCAGAAGTGGAAACCACTTTTGCGGCAAGAATGCTCAAGCAATTGATCTGGCGTGCGCCTAGAGCATGAACGCCAAAAGTGGAAACCACTTTTGCGAAAAGATCATGCTCAAGCCATTGAACTTGCGCGAGTTCTTTTCGACCAGGTGATTCCACCTGGTCGGAACGCGCGCTAATCCAGCGCAGCCTGGACGGCCTCGTTGCGGATCATGCGCGCATCCCCATAGCCGGCGGACTGGGCGTCAATGAGGGCTGTTTCGGCGTCTGCCACGCTCGCGATGGGGCCCAGACGCACCCGGTAGACAGCGCCGGAAGCGCCCGAAAGCTCGATGAACTGAACGGGCCAGACGGAGGCGAAGCGGTCTCGCGCGCGGGCAGCGTTCTCACCATCCGAGAAGGACCCGATCTGGACGAAAAAGGTGACTTCAGAGCCTGGGGCTTGCCCGGCCTCGGGCTCAGCCTGGTAGGATGCCGTTTCGAGCTTTGGCTGCGGGGGAGCTGTCTTCTTCTTGGGCTGGGACGTGACGGCTGCGACCTCTGAGGCCGGGGCCTTGCCCTTGCGGCGGTCGGCGGCGGCAATCATCTTGCGCACCGGCGTTCCACGGTCCAGTTCCTTGTTCATGGCCATGAGGTGGGAGCCGTCGTCGTTGAGCGGGGCCCGCCCGATGTATTGTACGCGCACCTCGGCCTTGCCCTTGTGCTTGAAGTCCAGGGCTTCCGCCGAGCGCTTCGACAGGTCGATGATGCGCGTGCCGACGAAGGGACCGCGGTCGTTGAGGCGGACCACCACCTCGCGGCCGTTCTCGAGGTTGGTGACCTTGGCGTAGCTCGGCAGCGGCAGCGTCGGATGGGCGGCGGTGAGGCGCGTCATGTCGAACCATTCGCCATTCGAGGTCTTGCGTCGGTTGAAGGCCTCGCCGTACCAGGACGCCATGCCCTTCTTGTCGTAGTTCGGCTGTTCCTTTGGCTCGTAAGAGCGGCCGGCGACCTTGTAGGGCTTGCCGACGTGATAGCGCCCGCCGCCCCAGGGCACCGGGCCCTTGCCTGAATAATGCGGGCTTCCCGTGCCGGCGAAGGGATCCTGCTTCGCCTGCTGCTTGCCCGAAGAGGAACAACTCGCCAGCGCAAGGCCCATGGCGAGGAGAACGACGGACTTGCTCAGTAATCTGTACATCAACACGCTCCGCCTGCCTGGCCACGCGCGCACCGGCGCGTGCTGGCAATCACACGAACGCTGAAATTGCGCGGGGGAACGTAAACGTGGCGTTGGGAAACATGGTTAACGGCCTAATTCACGGCCGTGCCTGCCTTTGCCTCCAGCCGGTCGATGTTCTGCCGGGCCTTCTCATTGCCCTGGGCGAGCGACTGCCGGTAAAGGGCCAGGGCGCGTGCGGCGTCTGCCGGTGTGCCCCAGCCCATCTCGAACATGCCGCCGAGGTTGTTGAGCCCCCAGGGGTCATTCTGGCCGGCAGCACTCTCGAACAGCTTGAAGGCCCTTACGATGTCGCGCGAGACCCCCTTGCCTTCAAGGTACAGCATGCCGAGGTTGTTCTGCGCATCGGCAAGGTTGAGGTCCGCCGCCTTGCCGTACCATTCGGCGGCCTTGGCGAGGTCGGCCCCGGTTCCCCTGCCCTGCTGGTAGGCCTGGCCCAGTGCGTTCATCGCCTGCGGGTGACCTTTGGATGCAGCATCCTGATAGAGCTTAAGGGCGGTGGGCAGATCCTGCTTCAGTCCCTTGGCGCCGCGCGCAACCAGCCGCGCCAGGTGGAACTGTGCCTCGACATTGCCCTGCAGCGCCGCCTGGCGGAACCAGCGCGCGGCCTCCGCCTCGTCTGCCTTGCCTCCGGCACCCGTCTCATAGGCGAGGCCCACCTCGAACTGGGCATCGACGTCGCCCACCCGGGCGAGAGTCAGCTGCTTCTCGAAGGGAAGCTCCTTCAGCGCCTGCGGCAGCGCGGGGCCGAATGAGCCGATCAGGAAAATGAGTGCCAGTGCCGGAACGAGGCGCATTGCGCGATCAGCCTATTGGAGACGAACGAATTTCATGGAACTGCAGAATACCGATGCAACACAGCCTTTCACACGCATGGTGTTGGCGTTCTGCAACGTCATGTTCGAGGAGTAGGTGTTGCCGTCGTCCGGATTGTAGATGGTGCCGGTCCAGTAACCGTCACCCTGGGGCTTCATGTTGCTCAGGATGGTGAGCCCGATGACCGGCCGCCGGCGCAGCGCGGGGTTGGGGTTTTCCTTGTCGAGGCGGGGACGGCCCTTGTCGTCCCGGGGCTTCTTCAGGCCAACCACCGTGCCGCAGAGATTGGACCCGCAGTGCGCCACCCGGACGGTGACCCGGCCGTTCTCCATGCGCCAGACACCTGTTGCCTCGCTGGCCGCGGCGGCGCCCGGAAGCGCCATCAACCCCGCGGCAGCCCACGCCAACACCGCCAGCCTCGAAACCACACCGATCATCATCGCTCCACCCTCATGCACGATTTTCCCCGCAAGGCCGATTGCCCGGACGCCCCGCCGGGGCTATCCTGCCTTGCAGCAGCACAGGAGATTATGATGAGTAACCTCGCCACTCTCAAGACCGCACGCAGTCTTGAATCCTCGGAATGGCAATTGCGTGTCGACCTCGCGGCAGCTTTCAGGCTCGCCGCCATCAACGACTGGCACGAGGCGGTGGCCAACCACCTGAGCCTCGCCGTTTCAGCCGATGGCAAGAAATTCCTCATGAACCCGCGCTGGAAGCACTTCTCGCGAATCAAGGCCTCGGAACTGCTGCTGCTCGACAGCGCCGATGCCAGCACGATGAACCGCCCCGACGCACCCGACCTCACCGCATGGTCGATCCACGGCCGCATGCATGCGAACGTGCCCCAGGCGCGCTGCATCATCCACCTCCACCCGCCCTATGCGACCGCACTGGCCTCGCTCGCCAACCCGGACATTCTGCCGATCGACCAGAACACCGCGCGTTTTTACAACCGGGTCGCCGTCGACAACGACTACGGCGGCATGGCCAACAGCGATGCCGAGGGCGACCGCCTGGGCGGCCTGCTGGGCAACAAGCAGATCATGATGATGGGCAACCACGGCGTTCTCGTCTGCGCATCGACCGTGGCGGAAGCCTTCGACCTCACCTACTACCTCGAGCGCGCCTGCCGCAACCTCATCCTCGCCTATTCGAGCGGACAGCCGCTCAAGGTCATGAGCGCGGCCGTGGCCGAAAAGACCGCCCAGGAATGGGAGTCCGACCGCGACCAGTTCCACTCCCATTTCGCGGAGATGAAAGCCATCCTCGACGAGCGGGACCCTTCCTACGCCGAGTGATCCAGAGCCCGTTGAGAAGCCCGGCGAAGGCTGCTAGAGCAGAGCTTCGTCGGCACCTGGAGGGGTGGCAGAGCGGTCGATTGCGGCGGTCTTGAAAACCGTTGAGGGTTCGCGCCCTCCGGGGGTTCGAATCCCTCCCCCTCCGCCAATAATCCTTTCTAATCTATTGATTTGTCGTGATATCTTCTGTGAGGACTTATCTCTGTCCTACCAATTGTCCTACCGGGTGGCCGATTTTCACCCGGGATAGCCTGTGTTCATGGGGCGAGCGCCACGGCTATTGTTCCCGGTCAGGCTTCAGCCCGAGATAGCGGGCGACAATCAGCCGGATTGCCCCGGCTCGGGTGAGGTTGCCGCCCTGCTCTGCAATGAACCTGTCCAGCGCAGTCTGCAAGCCCGTCACGTCAGCAATGGAATGCGAATGGGAAACCGCCGCCTTGCCATCCAATGCCGCCTGAAGGCCGGACACGTCAGAAACAAGATGCGTGTGAGACGTCGCAGCTTTGCCGTCCAGCGCGGCCTGCAAGCCGGTGACATTGGTGATGGTATGCGTGTGCGGTGTCGCCAGAATGTCTGCAATCGGATAGTTCCGAAGTTCACGCCCGCTTGGGCTCCAGCCGAGAAGCGTGTTGCCTTCATTCCGGGGCCATTGCCAGCCAAGAGGTCCTAGCCTGCTCATGCGTTCACCCTCGCACGCGGCACGCCTGTCTCGATGACAACGAAAGGCTGGCCGCTTTCATTGGCGCGGCGTTCGGCTGCAGCCCGGTCCGCATTGTCTTCCGGGGATCCCCAAACGATGTGCGCGGTGGGCTTGGCTGGCCTCAGGGCCTCAAGCCGGGCAATCCTGCGCTCTATGGATGCACTCATTCGCTTTGCTCCTTTTCGAGACGGGAAATGCGCTGCTCAAGCTCGACGGTTTCGATGATCCGCCGATGTGTTTCCAGCATGGCCGAAATGTCCCGCGCGTCCTCGACGGCAAGCTCGCCTTTCGAAGTCGCCTTCATGATGGCCTGATGAACGTCCCCAATCGTCTCGGTGTTGATCTTCTCGGGAAGCTCAAAGGACACCAAGCGCGGCTCGGGCTGAGGCCGGGGGTGACAGTACGCTGCAGCCATCTTCGCACACGCAACCCGGAGCTCGGGCGGTGTTGCTTCATTGCGCATGAGCCTCAATGCAAAGGCAACCGGCGTCTCGCCAGCCTCAGCAAGGGCCATAAGGGCGATGGTCCGCTTGTTCCGGCTTCCTACCTCGCGGCCCTTTCCAGCGTTTCCATGTGCCATGTCGTTACCTTGAATTTCCTAGTTTGCCGTTCGGGATCAGGCGGCCTGAGGCGAGTTATCATCACTGCCAGGAACCCGGCGAACGAGTGTTTCAAGGCCAATAGCAAGCCCCTCTCGGGCAACGTCGGAACGACTGCGGGCCGAGACCCTTGCGGCATCATCAAGCCGATCCCGGAGTGTTGACGGAATCCGGAGTTTCAGCACGTTGGCGAAGTTCATGGCGTGGTCCCTTGTGGCCCGTTTGTGCCCACAATTTTAACCAAGATTGTTACCGAAATATGTTCTTGGTCTGTTCTGATGTTTGCTAAGGCGGGCTCATGAAGCTTTTTGCGCTAATCGTCACTAAGCTCCGAAAGAGGGAAGGCCTCTGTTGCCCTATGACGGCAATGATCCGGTGGGGTTTGTTGTCAGCCTGAACCTTCGGCGGCGGCACCTGAGCGAGGGGCAGCGCGGGTGGGTTTCAGCGCAAATCGCAAAACTAGGGCAAGGCAGACCAACGGAAGATAATCCGGCAAATTTGCCGGTTATTCCGACGCAATCTCAAGCGGCGGAAATGTTAAATGTGTCTGAGCGAACAGTCAGAAACGCGGTTGTCGTCCGCGATCACGGCGTCCCCGAGCTTCAGCAAAAAGTCGCCAAAGGCGAAGTAGCCCCGTCCACCGCCGCTGACGTGGCCCGTCTCAAGATCGCAGGGGTCTGACCCCCGATAAGATCGATAAGAAAGTAAGATTGGGCACTGAGGGAGACTGCCACGAAAGCCTGTTTCTTATCTTCTTATCGATCTTATCGGGGGTTGAGGGGGGGGGTATTCACTCCATAAGATTGGACTTGTCGGGGTGAACGTACCTGCCCCGTTCAGCCTTCAGCGCTTCGCCGGACTTGCCCATTTTGTAGAGCAGCTGATCAACGCTGTTCCGCGCCATGCCAGAAGCAACAGCGATATCCTTCGGTGAGAGTGGTTCTGTCGCCTCTAGAAGAATGTCTAGGATCGTACCGCGCTCATCAGTGCGGCGCACCTCGGAAGCGTCACCCTGCAGCGTCCAGCGGCAAGCGTCCTTTGAGAAGGCAATGGCTTTCTCGAATTCCGAGATATCCCGGCCACGGCCGTACAAGCTGATTCCGTTCCCATCGCGGTCCAAGATCAACGCGGTGTCGGCTGCACCCGTAAGCCCGAGCGTTCCGGATACCTTCTCAAATGGATCGGACTCGCCGATGCCCTTCCTGACATGGTGCACGATCAAGACACCAAGGCCAAGATCGCCAGCAAGTTCCTGCACCGCTTTCACTGCAGAGTAATCGTGCTCGTATCCCGTCTCTTGGTTGCCCCGCGTCGGCTTGAACATCGCCAGGACGTCGATCACCACAAGGCGGGGATCGGGTCTGGAAGCAGCCCAAGCGCGGATCGCCTCAACCCCGCCCGCATCACATCGGGGCCACTCCGTCGCAAAGTCGAGGCGTTCTGGAAACGGCTCTGCAGAACCCGCAACGGACACCCGATCAATACGCGATTGCAGGCGGCGGCGGTTGTCCTCCAAGGCCAAATACAAAACGTCACCTTGAGGGCAAAGACGATCCCCTAGGCAATAGTTGCCCCTCGCCACCGCAAGGGCGATATCCAGCGCCATCCAGCTTTTGCCAAGCTTTGGCTTGCCCGCGAGGATTGTCGCACCTTCTGGCAAGACGTCCGGCACGATCCACTTGATCGGGGGGAACTGCATCGCTCCCAACTCTTTCGCGGAGAAGATTGCGGGACCCTTGGGTTTGCCCTGTCTAGTCGCCTTCGCGGGTTCTGGCGCGGGGTCTGTGTCATCGAACTCCGCAGCGGTGCCGTATACTGGATTGTAACTCACTATGCGGCCCTCCGCGCCGGGAATTTCGGGAACAGGATGGAGTTGCGATCAACCAAAGGAGTGCAGAGGATAGGTCCCAATTCCCGCGCGTGATCGGCGTCCTCCGCCAACAGATCACCGAGCTTCCGGGATAGGAAGGAAGGGGCGGTGAGATGGTCAAGGATAACCGTGCCCGAGCACCCAGCCTTCAGCCATTCCAGCGGGCGACGGTGAACGTGCAGTTTCTTGCCGAATGTCCATGACGCCGGGTTTGTGATGTTGGTCATTCCCAGAAGCGGGGCATTGCCCATCGCTGTCCCGAAGCGATCAGGGTTGACTATCGAAAAGGCGCACAGGTCAATCGTGGTTGCCGCGTCCTCGTCCAGAACCTCAAACACAAGAGACTTCTCTCCGTCGTGGTCAAAGTGGAAAAGGCCCGTATCATCCAAGATGCAATGGAAGCCGGACGCAATCCCGGCATGGGCCGCAGTTTGCTTAGGGTCTATCCCCTGCGCTTTCAGGTATTTGTCGACCTCAAGGATGACCGGACCGAAAGACGCTTCGTAATAGTCTCGAAGCATAGCCTTGAGGGCGGGGGTGAAGAGGCTATCCATTGGCCACCTCCTCGCGGAAGCCGTCCAGACGTATCGTCTGAATCGCCATGATCGCAATTGCCGAAGCCGGCGCCCGGCGTGTACCGTACCTGTCGCTAATGTAAGGATGGCCGTCTAGCCCGAGAAATACCCGGCTACGCTGTTGATCGCGGTTGATTTTTTCTGAGAAATCTTTATGTGATGTGTCGCCAGCCACGGCAATTTTCCTTCTCTTGAATTGAGACTGAGCAAGCCCCGGACCGCACCTCCGGGGTTTGTCGTTTTACGCGGCCTGTTTGGTGGGGGTGCGGACCGGAAGGTTTTCGACGTAGCGCCGGATTTCCGACACCTCGACAACGGTTCTGCGGCCGATCTTGCGGGCCTTGAGTTCGCCCCGCTTGATCGCGGCAAAGGTGCTTGTGCGCCCCATGTTGAGCATGCGCGCCGCCTCGGCAACCGACACGGCAAAAGGAAAGATATCAGCCATGATAAACCTCGTGATCTACCGGGGGCCGCCCGGAACGGTCACCAGACTTCGGTCTGGTTCACGAGGTTATGCGGGAAATCAGGGGTGCATTGCTGCTGCCATTAACTGGAACTAGTTCCAGTTTATCTCCGCTGCCGGTGCATCTCATCGAGCTTCCGGAGAAGCCTCTTGGCGTGTGTGTCTATGTTGGACTTCTCGGTTCCGTCACCGCGTGTGACGGCAGTTCTCTCTTGCAGGACAGCTTTCAATTGGCTTCTGAGTTCCGCCTTCGCGTCCTCAAGTCTGTAGCCTCTGAACGGCCCTTCCGATGTATCGTAATCCTTCGTCACTGCATCGAGCGTCCGGTTGATGACATCAAAATCGAGTGGCGCCGTTTCGCGTGAGGCCCGGCCCTTCGGCCTGTGTTTAGGCTGGGAACCCGGCTTGGCCAGAAATGCTTTACTGTATAGGTCTAAGAAGAGATTTGCCGTGTCGCGGTGGTCTCGCTCCTGCTGATCCTGAATTACACGCATCCACTTATCAAAGGCAGTCAGCTCGATGTCGCCACGGTCGAGCATCAAACTGAGCAGATGAATCCGTTCGGTGTTGGAGAAGTGCTCGGCAAAGCACGTTTCGGTGTTGCACTTCACTTCGGCCTGTAGCGCTTTATACTGGCCTTTCCGCGCGCTCTTGGGCATTTGCGTCAAAAGGCTTTCCATGAGCGTGCAGAGTTCGGGAATGCCGATCTCCGGCTGCCCAGGTTCCGCTATTTGATCGCGTTCATACAGGCAATAGCCCGCAACGCGTGAAACGAGCGTCTTGATATCGACTGCCGTCGCTAGCTTGGGATTTGTCCAACGCTTGCCGCGCATTGCGTGTGCACCATCACTCGCACCTCGAAGGGTGCGCCGGGCGGTGGAAGGTGCATTCCATTTTCGGCCCGTCGGCCTAGCCCGGCGTGGTCTGTTCTATCAGGTTCCCGCAGATCGCAGGGTCACCACATTGCCGTTCGACGCCGGTTCACAGAATGCGGCCCATGCCTCCATGAGCTTCCGCCGCTTCTCGAATTGATCGCCGCGCCGGTATGCAGCTTCGGCCTTGTCGCTGATGCGGTGTGCAAGGGCATGCTCGCATGTCTCATGGGGAAACGAGGTCTGCTCAGAAGCCCAATCCCTGAAAGTGGACCGGAAGCCGTGAACAGTGATGTTGTCCCGCTTCATCCGGCGAAGCTGCATTGTCATGGCCATGCCGGAGAGAGGCTTGCCCCTCGCGTTGCCGGGGAACACATGCGGGTTGCCATCCAGCATGCGAAGACTCCTGAGAATGTCCAGCGCCCGATCTGGCAGGGGAATGCGGTGGGCTTGGCCAGCCTTCATACGCTTGGCGGGGATTGTCCACACGGCCTTGTCGAGGTCGAATTCGCTCCATTCCGCGTTCAACACCTCGGAAGACCGGGATGCCGTCAGGATGCAGAGTTCCATGGCCAGCGCCGCCGTCGATTGGCGCGCCCTCAGATCGGCCATGAAGGCGGGAAGACTGTCGTAGGCCAAGGCTGCATGATGGCCGCGTGTGAGCTTCTGGCGGGCCGGGAGAAGGGTTTTGAGATGGCCCCTCCATGTGGCGGGGTTCGGACCTTCCCGGAAGCCCATGGCGCGCGCCGCGTCCAGTACATTCTCGATGCGGCCTCTTAGCCTTGAGGCCGTCTCGGGAACTTCCGTCCAGATTGGCTGCAGGACCGAAAGAATTGCAGCGGTATCAATCCCGCTGATCGGCCTGCCACGGATCGACCGGCAATAGGCGTCACCAAGGGTCATCTCCCATTGGGCGATATGCTTCGCATTCCGAAACTTAGGCTTGTGGCTCTTGATGTAGTCGTCTGCGAAAGCCCCGAAGGTGGGAACGGTGCGGTCGGACTTCTCGCGCGCGTCCTTGCCCATGACCCTCATGGGATCGGTGCCGGTCCTGAGGATGGCCCTTGCCGCGTCAGCCTTCTGGCGCGCTTCCGCCAGCGACACGCCGCCCGGTCCGGCACTGCCAAGCCCCATGTCCTTCCGCTGCCCTCCAAACCGGTAAAAGAAAGTCCAGCGCTTGCCGCCGTTCGGTGTGATGCGGAGATAGAGGTTAGGTGTCCCTTCGTCCGAATACCGGCCCGGCTTGGTGAGGGTTTCCACCTTCCGTGCATTCAACTTTCCGGCCATGGCGCAATCTCCGCATGTCAGTCTGTCCTACCATGTGTCCTACCAATTTTGCCGGATTACCACAACCTCTAATGAACGGTTCTGAACATGTGCGGTGGAAAGGGCTTAATATACAGGCTCTTGTTAGAACGGTGGCGGTTCAAATTGAACGATTGGGAACGGTAGTACAGCGGACTCCCCCTCCGCCAGTATTTCTTTATAACAAATTGATATTGCTGTTGTATTTTGGTGAGTGGCAATTCGCTTCTCACCATTTTCCACAGCGCTGGTGCTGGACAGGCATGGCTGAATTGCCGCGGTCTGACGCGACATACTGAAAATGCAACCTGTCGGCACGGAAGACGATGCGCGCTCGTCTCACCGGACTGGGCTGATCGCATGACCGCTTGAACGTCAGTCCTGCCGGGTAGCTGCTACCGGGGGCCAAAACCCGACGTCAATTTGTGACTCTCTCGCCAGGCCGCCAATAGCGCCGCTCAAGGCTCCGCCGCCGCTCGGCGAGTTCTCGCTCGAATTCCTCGCCGCGTTTCCGGTCGATGAACTCCTCGCGGATCACCAGGATCAAAATCACCAAGACAACGGCCAAAACGATCGACAATGCCAGCGAAGTGCTCACCGGACCCTCCCATAAATGGGTTTGATGTTCCGGCACAACACTTGGTCGGGCAAGAGCCCGCATGACTTTGTCCACAGCGATCAACGCGTTTTCCGCAGCCCGGTTGTGAGGCGCCGCCTACGGAGAAAGCTGGAAGAAAGGCCTATTTCTTCACCAGAAGATCCAGACCTCTGGACACTCATCAACGCTAGCAGTCAATTTCGGATCAACTGAGTTTATATCCGCTGCCATAGATAATCCCAGGGTTGCAATAGCTCTCGTATCCCCCCGCTCTGCACCGTGAAATGTTTCGAGAACGCACGCAAACAAAGTTAGTCAAAAGAGACTGAAAAAGCGAAGTAAGCTCAACTTACCCGGTAATCGCTGAATCTCACCCAACGCATTGGCTGGTTATTCTGCAATGCGAAAAGAACCGATCATGCATGGTGTTCGAGTTGTGGAACGCTGCTCGGCGCCGGCAGCAAGAAAACTGCACTGCGCAGGTAAGCTTTCACCGCAGCTTTAAATGCCTCCTGCACGTCCGAGGGCGTTGCCCCCCTGAATTCGACGTCGTCCAAAAGGTGTCTGATGCGGCCGACGAAGCAGCCATCGAGGAAGGACCATTCAACGTCGGCCTTGTAGCCATCCTGCGTCATCCAAAAGCTCATCGCCCGAGCCAAATCCTCGCGAACCCTCGGAAGCAGATCGATGTAAGTCCCCTCTGCCACCTTGAGGAAGGCGTCGCAGACCCTCACGTGGCGCATGTGTGCTGTCGTGTCCCACGGCGCGCTTGCCTTGACTGGCGCCGTTTCCGGCCCGATTCCAAGCATGCGATTCAAGTAACTTTTGCTATCCACGACTCAGCCCCCTTATTTTTAATCATTGGAGGCAGAGGAACAAATTACGGTTAACAGAGTGTTAACCAGATGGGCCTGAACGGGACGCGAAATGCCCACCCGCTAAATCGTCTGGAAGAGGTGGATGGTTGTGGGACGTGCGCGGCGCGCTGGCCTCAACGCTTGACGAGCGATGTCTTGCGCTCCAGGTGGACCGTCTGCGCCAGCATGAGCATCAGGCCGATACTGCCCGTGAAGATGACGACAAGCACCCAAACTTCGGACTTCATGCCGACGGCCCGTGCGCGGTTCTGGAGGAGGAAGAAGGCGATGGTCACGCTGAGAAGGCGGTCGAACCAGACCTGCACGCCCCAATGGGAGCCCATGAGGACTGGCCAGAAGCCAAGAAGCCCCTCCTCTTAAATCGCAAAACCCGTCCACGCCATGAATGGAACCACAACTGCCGCCGGTACGAGCCAGGCAGGCCAAGAAACCCGCTCCTTGGTCTGCGTGACAAGCAGCATGGCGACCGCTGCGACCGCAAAACCGGCAAGCGCAAATGACTCTGTCAAAGGCATTCTCAACCCCCTGTCCGTCAGCGAGTGATCAGGCTAGTGGATTGGCCGGGACAAAAGAGTCCGATTGAAGGTTCCCAACGGCTTGTTGACGTGCGAATCTGAAAGGATGCGCAATGGTATCAGTTTCACCGTTTCCGCCGCCGACTGTCAGCGT
>NZ_JBIICB010000334.1:0-4152 GCF_044239095.1 Aestuariivirga sp.
CTGCCACCACGGGCTTGAGACCAAGCTCACGCATAACCTTGCGGCACTGGCCCAGCGCATGAACGTGGCTGTGCACCGTCCTGACGGATGACGCATCGGTTCCCGGCACGATCATCAGCTGGTGGTGAACGGGGAGGAAATGCTCACCGATGATGTAAAGATTGGAGCGCGGCAACAGGTGGTGGATATCGGCCACCCGGCCTGCCACAGAATTGTCGATGGGGATCATTGCAAGCTGGGCTTCCCCGTCGGCCACCGCCTGGAAGGCGTCTTCGAAGGTGCCGCAGGGCATGGGCTCAGAGGTGGGATAGGCCTCGATGCAGGCGATATGCGAATTCGCACCGGGTTCGCCCTGGTAGGCGATCTTCAGGGGCATCAGGATTTCCTCAGCATGCGGCGGGCGGTTTCGAGATCCTCAGGCGTATCGACGCCGAGCGGCACAGTGTCAACCCGCACCACGACGATGCGCATGCCGTTATCGAGGGCGCGCATCTGCTCAAGCTTGCGCTCTGCCTCACGCGCGCTGACGGGGAGCGAGACGAAACGCTCCAGCACCGGGCGGCGGTAGGCATAGACGCCGATGTGGTGCCAGAAGGGCGGCTGGTGCTCCGGCCCGGTGTTGCGGACGAAGTCCCGCGCGAAGGCCAGCTCGCGCTCTTCGCTCAAAGGCGCGATGGCCTTGACGATATTGGGGTTGGCTACATCCTCCGCGCGATCGATCAGCGCGGCGATGGTGGAGAGATCGGCGGCCTCGTTGACGAGACCGGCAAGGCAGCGCCGGATCGACAGTGCGTCGATGGTCGGGAGGTCGCCCTGGAGATTGACCACGCAGTCGAAGCGGCGCTGCGGATCGCGCAGGGACAGGGCCTCGGCGATCCGGTCCGAACCTGAGGGCAGCGCGGGGTTGGTGACGATCGCGTCCCCGCCATGGGCGCGCACGACGTCGGCGATTTCGACCTCGGCGGCGGCCACCAGCACCTGCCCGATATCGGCCTCCATCGCCCGCTTCCAGCAATGCACGATCATGGGCAGGCCGTTGATGTCGGCCAAGGGCTTGCCCGGAAGCCTGGTCGAGGCCATGCGGGCAGGTATCACGACGATGGTATTCTGTTTATCTATCATGGGTTTATGAGGAGGCGCGGCAAAATGATACAATCACCCTTATACTATTGCGGCGGCCTCGAGAAAGCACTAGTTTCCGCGCCCGACTGACGGCTCAAGGGGTCTCAAGCTTCATGGACAGCTTCGAATTCAACAAGATTGCGGGTGCGGTGCTGGCAACAGCCCTGCTGGTTTTCGGCCTCTCTGAGTTGGCCGGCATCATCTACCACCCGCATGCGCCCGAAAAGCCGGGCTTCGCCATCGAGGTGGCCGAGGCCGAGGGCGCCGGTGGTGAAGCCGCCGCGGAGGAAGCGCCTGCCGTTTCGCTGGGAACGCTGCTCGCCTCCGCCGATGCGGCCAAGGGCCAGACGGTGTTCAAGGCCTGCGCAGCCTGCCATGACGTGGCAAATGGCGGCCCGAACAAGGTAGGCCCGAATCTGTGGGGCATCGTGGGACGCCCGCACGGCGTGCATGAAGGCTTCGCCTATTCGGAAGCCATGGCAGCGCTAAAGGACAAGCCCTGGGATTATGCGGCGCTGAACGAGTTCCTGCTCGCGCCGAAGAAGGCCGTTCCGGGCACCAAGATGGCCTATGGCGGCCTCAAGAAGGAAACGGACCGCGCCGACTTGCTGGCCTATCTGGCGACACTGTCTGACGCGCCAGTGCCCTTCCCTGCCCCGTAAAGGCCGCAAAGATCACGAAGATTTAACACCGGCAAGCCGCTTGCCGGTGTTTTCATTTTGGTGCGGGGTTGCTTAACTAGAGGCATTCGCCGTCGCCTGGAGATTTCCCGCCCCATGTCCATCACACGCCGCACCCTGCTGAAACTCGCGGGCCTTGCCCCGGCTGCCAAACTCTTCGGCATCCAGATCGCCCATGCCGAGGACCGCCAGTTCCGGCACGCGCTGACGCTGTTCGAGGACGTGAAGTATCCGCCGGACTTCACCCACTTCGGCTATGTGAACCCGAAGGCCCCCAAGGGCGGCCGGGTGCGCTTCGGCCTGGTCGGCTCCTTCGACAATCTCAACCCCTATACCTTCAAGGGTGAACGTGCGGCTGCGGTGCTCAACGATGCGCTGCTCGTCTCCTCGCTCGACGAGCCGTCGACCGAATATGGGCTGGTGGCAAGCGCCATATGGCACCCCGAGGACCGTTCCATGGTGGTCTACCGGCTGCGGCCGGAAGCGCGCTTCCATGATGGCAAGGCGATGACGCCGGACGACGTGATCTGGTCCATGCAGTCGCTGCGCGATGCCAACCCCTTCTATAACTTCTACTACAAGAACATCGCGAAGGCCGAGCAGACGGGCGAGCGCGAGGTGACCTTCACCTTCTCCGAAAAGGGCAACCGCGAACTGCCGCTGATCACCGGGCAGATGCCGGTACTGCCGAAGCACTGGTGGACTGCCAAGGACGAGAAGGGCCGCCAGCGCGATATCAAGGAAACGACGCTTGAAGTTCCGCTGGGCTCCGGCGCCTATGTGGCAGCGGACGTGAAGCCCGGCACGGCGATCCTGATGAAGCGCGTGGCGGATTACTGGGCCAAGGACCTGGCCGTCAGCATCGGCCAGGATAATTTCGACGAGATCGAATACATCTATTTCCGCGACGCCAATGTGGCCTTCGAGGCCTTCAAGGGCGACCAGTATGACTGGCGCACAGAAACCTCCTCCAAGCTGTGGGCGACGGGCTATGACTTCCCCGCACTCACCGCTGGCCGCGTGGTGAAGGAAGAGATCACGCTGCGCCAGGTGCAGGGCATGCAATGCTGGGCGCTCAACCTGCGCCGCCCGAAATTCGAGGACGTGCGGGTGCGCCAGGCGCTGAACTATGCCTTCGACTTCGAATGGGCGAACCAGAACCTGTTCTATGGCCAATATGTCCGTTCACGGAGCTATTTCAACAATTCGGAGATGGAGGCGAAGGGGCTTCCCTCCCCCGCCGAGCTCGCCATTCTCGAGCCGCTGAAGGACCAGCTTCCGCCGGAGGTGTTCACCGCGGAATATGCAAACCCGTTGAACGACACGCCGCAGAACCGGCGCAAGAACATGCGGCAGGCCGCAAAGCTTTTGAACGATGCGGGCTGGCAGGTGACGCAGGATGGCGGGCAATCCCTGCTGAAGAACGCCAAGGGCGAGGCGCTGACCATCGAGATCCTTCTCGATTCCCCGCTGTTCGAGCGGATCGCGCTTCCCTACAAGCAGCAGCTTGAGTTGCTGGGCATCAGTGTCAGCGTGAAGACGGTGGACAGCGCGCAGTATGAGCGCCGCACCCAGACCTTCGACTTCGACGTTGCGGTGGGCAACTTCGGCCAATCGCTTTCGCCCGGCAACGAGCAGCGCGATTTCTGGGGCAGCGAGGCGGCGAAGCGGGATGGCAGCCGCAACATCATCGGCATTGCCGACCCGGCAATCGACAAGCTGATCGAGACGCTGATCTTCGCGCCTGACCGCGGCAGCCTCGTTACCGCCTGCAAGGCGCTGGACCGGGCGCTGATCTGGAACCACTATGTGGTGCCCATGTGGTTCGTGAACTACCAGCGCACCGCCAGGTGGGACCGCTTCGGCCGGCCCGAAAAGCTGCCGGAGCTTTCGCCCGGCTTCCCCTCCGTCTGGTGGTGGGACGCTGAGAAGGCCAAGAAGGTGGCCTCTCCATGAGGCGGTTCGCGGCGGCGGCGCTGCTCCTTGGGTTCATGGCGGCGGCGGCCAGCGCTGAACCGCGCCACGGGCTGTCGGTGTTCGGCGAGCTCAAATATCCAGAGGGCTTCACGCAGTTCGACTATGTGAACCCGGATGCGCCGAAGGGCGGCAAGATCTCGCTGATCGGGCCCAGCGCCATCGAGACCTTCGACAGCTTCAACGGCTACATCCTGCGGGGGGACCCGGCGCAGGGCTTCGAGCTTATGTTCGACAGCCTGATGGCGCGCGCGGCGGATGAGCCCGACGCCATGTATGGCCTGGTGGCGAGGACCGCGGACATCGCGGACGACCGCATGAGCGTCAGCTTCACGCTTCGCGAGGAAGCGAGATTCGCCGATGGCACGCCGGTGAC
>NZ_JBIICB010000068.1:0-16528 GCF_044239095.1 Aestuariivirga sp.
ACTGATACCATTGCGCATCCTTTAAGATTCGCACGTCAACAAGCCGTTGGGAACCTTCAATCGGACTCTTTTGTCCCGGCCAATCCACTAGTCCGGGCGGGATAAGTGGCACAAGCAGCGGCAGCGCCGTGGATCTGTCCTGCCTTTATGACAAGCGACTTGGCTCCTCTTACCGCAGATAGACGTTGCCCCGCTGCGGACCAGCGAAGGCCCGTGCTAAGAACGCGAACACTGCTGTTCATTGCAGGACGGATATAGGCCCACGCAGCATGATCATTCTCGACAACGTCATCACTGATCGTGGCTCGAAATATGCCGTCTCGGGTGGGTCATGCAACTCCGCCGACGATGCCCGCAGGTTTATCGCCAAACTCAAGAGCAACAAGAAATTCGCGAAGGCCACGCACAATTCGTGGGGCCTCATCTGCGGCGAGCAGCTAATCAAGAACGATGACGGCGAGGCTGGAGCCGGCATGGTCATCCTTCGCATGCTCGAGAGGGAAGGGCTCCGGAACCACATCGTCGTGGTCACGCGGTGGTTCGGCGGTAAGCAGCTGGGTGGCGACCGCTTCCGGCATGTGCAGGAGGCGGTGAGGATCTACCTCAAGGCGTTGTAACGCGTGCATGATGCCGTGTCCGCTCGCCCACAACCCTGCCGCAGGCTTGCTTCGACTTTGAACCAGCGGTGCGGTATCCATCCGCCGAAGCAGGGGCAAGACTGAACCAATGCCAACAACTGTTGCCATCGTGGGGGGAGGGCTTGCGGGCCTTTTTGCGGCGCGACTCCTGCTGAATGCTGGAATCGAGTTCCAGCTTCTCGAGGCCAGGCACCGCTTCGGAGGCCGCATCCTGTCGGTGAACGGCGAGGGGGATCCCTCACCCGATGGCTTTGATCTGGGTCCCTCCTGGTTCTGGCCCGGGATGCACCCCGGGATGGCCCGTGTCGTAGACGGCCTCGGGCTTTTCTCCAGCATACCGAGGGCGACGTGGTCGTTGAGCGGTCGCGGTACGAGCCGGTGCAGCGCTTTTCGACGCTTCCACAGGAGCCGCCGTCCATGCGGCTCGCAGGCGGAACAGGCGCCATGGTTTCGGCTCTGGTGGGCGCCTTGCCTGCCGGGCGGTTGCATCTTGGTGCGCGGGTTAGCCGTGTTGCGAGCCGCGACGGGAGCTTGGTGCTGTCATTCCGCGATGGCGAGACAGACAGAGAGCTTGTGGCGCGGCAGCTGATCCCTGCCTTGCCCCCGCGGCTTCTGGCATCGACGGTTGATTTCGAGCCCGCCCTGGACAGCGAGACGTTGCGCCGCTGGCGCCAGACCGCCACCTGGATGGCGCCGCATGCCAAGTTCTTCGCCCTTTACGACCGCCCGTTCTGGCGCGAGGCCGGTCTCTCCGGCATGGCCCAGAGTGGCGTCGGGCCGCTGGTGGAAATTCACGATGCGACCCTGGCATCCGGTTCGGCTGCCCTTTTCGGCTTCGTGGGGCTGGATCGCCGGCAGCGGATCGAAGTCGGCGAGGAGGCCCTTGTCAGTGCTGCCCTTGCACAACTCGGACGCCTGTTTGGCGCAAGGGCGGGCCAGCCGCAGGCAACCCTCTTCAAGGACTGGACAGCCGACGCCTTCACCGCGACCGAGGCGGACGCGCGGGCGGAAGGACATCCGCTGCCCGATCCCAGGCCTTGGACTTCGGGGGGCTGGGCGCCATACGTGTCTCTGGCCGGCAGCGAGACAAGTTTCACCTATCCAGGATACCTCGCCGGTGCCCTGGACGCCGCCGAGCGCGCGGTGGCTGAGGTTGTCGGGCGGCTCTGAATATTCTCCCACCTCGAAGGTCTGCTCGCGCTCCTCTCAAGGCTGGGTGCGGTCCCTCACGTAGCGCGGCGGAAGACCAGCAGCGTGTTGTTGGCGGGCATCGCGACCGTCTCGCCGAGCCTCAGGCCGGACACCAGGGCGGTGCGTTCGAGATCGGCGATGTCGCGCAAGCCCCAGGCGGGGTTACTGGCTTTCAGGGACTGGTCGAAGGCGGCATTTGACGGTGCGTTATAGGCACCATTGTGCAGGAAGGGTCCGTAGAGACAGAGCAATCCGCCGCTACCCAGCAGCCGGCCAGCGCCGGAGAACAGCCCTGTCGTGGCTGCCCATGGTGCGATATGGATCATGTTGATCGACAACATGGCATCAAACGGCGCAAGATTCTCGACGCCCCAGACGGGTGAGCTCGCATCGATGTCGATCGGTGCCAGGACATTGCTCAAACCCCTGAGCCCGATCCAGCCGGCGGTGCTGGCGCGAGAGGCGGGATCGGGATCGGTGGGCAACCAGGTGAGTGTGGGCATCGCCGCGGCGAAGCACACCGCATGCTCCCCTGTTCCACAGCCGATCTCCAGCACCGTTCCACGTGCCGGAAAGAGACCCTTCAGGACCGTCAGGATCGGTTCGGCGTTACGCGCCGCCGAAGGCGAGAACATCCGATGGTCAGCATCCTGTTCGCGCCGTTCGAGGGCAACGGGCAGCAGTTGGCCCTTCGCCCTGGCCTCCGCCCGCCATATGCAGAGCGTGCTCTTCGAAATCCCTTCTTCCTGCGACAGTTTGTGCAGGGCAACATTGTTCGGCGGCAACATCTTCGCCAGCACGGCCGCTTTCCGTTCCAATGAATACGCCACGTCTTCTTCCTCTTCGCCGCCCGCCTCAGGGTACTATTTAGGAATTAGACAGATGGACAACCACCCTGCCAGAGGGGGGAGCCCCGGACAGGCGGAGGGAATAGTCGGGCTGTCGCTTAACCGCAGGTCCTTGCGCGGCAGGGCTGCCGTGTTAGCCTGCCGAATTGATGCGAAAGGGGATCAGCATGTGGCGTGAAATCGAGCCGGATGAAAAGATCACCGTGGCGGTGGATGGCCACAGGCTGGTGGCCTACAGCTTCGGCTCGGGCCCCGACGTGCTGTTCCTGGTCAATGGCGGGCCTGGGCTGCCCTGCGATTATCTCCGCGAGGCGCATTCCTGCTTCGTGGACCAGGGTTTCCGGGTGATCGCCTTCGACCAGCTCGATTGCGGCGCCTCCGACCGGCCGAATGATCCCACGAACTGGACGCTGCGGCGTCATGTGGAGGAGACAGAGCAGGTGCGCAAGGCCCTGGGCCTCGGCAAGGTGCACTTCCTCGGGCACAGCTGGGGCGGGTGGCAGGCAGTGGAATATGCACTGACCTATCCGGAGAACCTGGCGAGCCTGATCCTCTCCAGCACGGTCGCCGACATGCCGCAGCTTCGCACTGAACTCGACAGGCTGAAGGCGGCGCTGGGGCCGGAGGCGGTGGCCATGATGCAGCGGCATGAGGCGCAGGGGACATTCACCCACCCGGAATACATGGGCGCCATCACGGTGCTGAATTACCGCCATGTCTGCCGGCTGCAGCAGGCGCCCGCCCCGGTGGTGCGCTCGCTGTCGGACTGGAACATGGGCCCCTACAGCGCGGTCCAGGGGCCAAATGAGTTCACTTACATCGGCAACATCCGCCATTGGTCACGCCTTGCCGACCTGCACAAGGTCGAGGTGCCGGTGCTCATCACCGTTGGCCAGTTCGACGAGCAGACACCCGCCTGCGCGCTGGAAATGAAGCTGCGTCTGAAGAACGCGGAGCTCGCCGTCTTCCCCAACAGCAGCCACTTGCCCTTTTACGAGGACCCCGCACTCTACTACCCCGTGCTGCGGGACTTCCTCGACCGCAACCGCCTCCGGCCGCGGTAGGGACACCACGATGGCCAACACGGTCAACCGCTGGAAGCGCTATGCCGACTGGGACGACCGGCCGCTGCGGCTGGACAAGTTCGCGGCGGAAGACCCGGCCAATGGCTTCTCGGCTTTTTCGAGCCCGGCGGATCCGAAGCCTGCGATCAGCATCGCGGGTGGACGCGTCATCGCGCTCGATGGCGTGCTGGAACGCGACTTCGACATGATCGACCGCTTCATCGCGCGCCACCACATCGACGTCAGCGTGGCGCCAGAAGCCATGGCGATGGATTCACAGACTGTCGCCCGAGTGCTGGTGGACATGAACGTGCCGCGCGAGGATCTTGTGCGGCTGGCCCGTGGCATGACGCCCGCCAAGCTCGCGCAATGCGTCTCCCACCTCAACGCGCTGGAAATCGCCTTTGCCTATTCCAAGATGCGCGCGCGCAAGACGCCGGGCAACCAGGCGCATGTGACGAACGCCAAGGACGATCCGCTGCAGCTTGCTGCCGATGCCGCGACCGCGGTGGCCTTCGGCTTCGACGAGATCGAGACGACGATGCGCGTGTCGCGCAATGCCTGGTCCAACGCGCTGGCCTGTGCGGTGGGCGCTGCAGTCGGCCGCTGGGGTACGCTGTTCCAGTGTTCGAGCGAGGAGGCGGAGGAGTTACGGATCGGCATGGCGGGGTTTTCCTCCTATGCCGAAACGGTCTCCGTCTATGGGACGGAAAAGAGCTTCACCGATGGCGACGATACGCCGTGGTCCAAGGCCTTCCTCGCTGCCGCCTATGCCTCCCGCGGCATCAAGATGCGCTGCACCAGCGGGGCAGGGGCGGAATTGCTCATGGGCTTCCACGAGGCGAAGTCGCTGCTCTATCTCGAGGCACGCTGCCTTTGCCTGCAGCGCGGCATGGGTGTGCAGGGCACGCAGAATGGTGGCATCGACGGAGCGCCATTGACCTCCACCGTGCCCGGCGGCTTCCGCGAGCTGATGGCGGAAAACCTCATTGCCGTGTGGCTCGACCTCGAATGCGCCAGCGGTAATGATGCGCGGGCGACCGAGTCTGAAATCCGCGTTGGCGCCAAGATCATGCCCTATCTGGTGGCGGGCTCTGATCTCATCTGCTCCGGCTTCGGCTCGATCCTGAAGTATGACAATTCCTTCAATCCCTCCCTCCTCAATGGCGAGGAGCTCGAAGACTACCTCGTGCTGCAGCGCGACTTCGAGACCGATGGCGGGTTGACGCCCTTGCCCGAGGAAAAGGCGCTGGACCTGCGCCGGCGTGCCATCGATGCGGTCTCCGCCGTGTTCGAGGAACTGGGCCTTGCCAACCCGACGGAGGAGATGAAGCGCTCCGTCACCGTCGCCTCGGGCTCGGACGATACCGAGAGCTACACTCCGCGCGATGTGGCCTTCATCAGCGAGGCGATCAAGGACAAGGGCATCACCGTCGTCGACGTCATCAAGGCGTTGGCGCGGCGCGGCTTCCGCGAGGAGGCGGAGAACTTGCTCAATGTGGTGAAGCTCAGGCTCTCGGGCGACTATCTCCAGACCTCCGCGATGATCCGCAATGGGCGCATCGTCAGTGCGGTCAACGATCCCAATGACTATCTCGGGCCGGGTTCCGGCTATCGCGTGACGGAGAAGCGGCGCCTGGAGCTCAACGGCATCCGCGACGTGCTGGATCAGAAGGAGGTGCTGCGCTCCGAGGCCATGCATGAGCGAGATGAAAGCGCGCGCATCAGATATCGTGCACTTGGCGCTGCGGGTGAATCGGATGACCGCAAGGATGTGGTCATCGGCATCAGCCCCGCATTTGGCCTCAAGCTGTTCCAGACCACGGCTGGCCACCGGCTGTCTGACGTTCTGCGCAACATCACCGAAGCGATCCGGGCGCGCGGGCTCTCGCCGCGTATCGTGCGCTTCCGCCACACCGCTGATACGTCCTTCCTCGGCTTGTCCGCCGCACGGCTTGCGGGTTCGGGTATCGGCATCGGGATCCAGGCCAAGGGTACGGCCGTCATCCACCAGCGGGACCGGCTGCCGCACAACAATCTCGAGCTCTTCTCCAATGCGCCGATCACAAGCCTTGAGCACTACCGCGGGCTTGGCGCCAATGCGGCGGCCTATGCGCTCCGCGAGATGCCGGATCCCGTGGTGGTGCCGCAGCGCGGCGAGGCGATGGGCTCGCGCTACCACGCGCGCGTTGCCATGATCTATGCGATCGAAACTGGGCTGACGGAGGAAGGGGCAGCACCCGAACTCGTTGAGGTGACGTTGACGGGAGGGAGGGCATGAGCTGCACGCGCGCCGATTATCCCTTGGCCGAAACACAAGCTGATGCCGTGGTCGGACCGCGCGGCAAGCGCCTGTCCGACATCACGCTTGATGCCGTGCTTGACGGGTCCATCACCATGGAAGACCTGCGCATCACGCCCGAGGCGCTGCGGGCCCAGGCGGAAATCGCGCGTGATGCGGGCCGCTCCACACTGGCGCAGAACTTCGAGCGGGCGTCGGAACTCGTGAACGTCCCGCAGGACGTGATCATGCAGATCTATGAGTTGCTCCGCCCCGGACGCGCCAGGACGAAGCAGCAGTTGCAGGATGCTGCAGCAATGCTCCGCACACAATATGGCGCCATGAGCATCGCCGCCTTCGTCGAGGAGGCCGCCGCAACCTATGAACAGCGCGGGCTCTTCACCTTCCGTTTCTGAAAGTCGGTCAATCGCAGTCTTGCTGGAATGTTGAAGTTCTGCCGCGGCAGACTGCCGGAATTCCCGGCATTTGCCTCGCCGGATGCCGCGAAAACGGTCTTTACTCGGAGGAAAATTTGGTGCTCAATCTCAGTCGAACTTCCAACAGGAAGGCGTTTGGCGACAAAAAACAGGGAGTGAAAAATGGCTAATAGCAGCAGATTGTCCCGCCGGAACTTCATGCAGCAATCGGCCCTCTGGGCCACGGCATTCGCCGGTGCCGGAACGTTGGTCCCCGGCCGCGCCCAGGCGGCGCGCGAGAAGGAACTGAACATCCTCTGCTGGGAAGGATACAATTCCGCCCAGGTGCTCGACCCGTTCCGCACCGAGAAGGGCGCCACGGTGAAGGCCGAGTCACTCACCAACGACCCCACCATGATCAACCGGCTGCGCGCCGGCGAAACCAATGTGTGGGACCTGATCAACGTCAACAACCCCTGGGCCCGCAAGGTGATGTTCCCCGAGAAGCTGATCGCGCCTCTCGACCGCGCCCGCTTCGAGCCGTTCTTCGACAAGATGATGCCCGCCTTCAAGGCGCCCTATAAGTGGGCGATGGACGAGTCGGGTGCCGAGTTGCTCGGCATGGCGCAGCGCTTTGGGCCCTACAGCTACGTCGTCAACACCGACAAGATCAGCCGCGCCACCGCCGAGGATCAGGGCTGGAACCTGTGGAACGATGCTGCGAATGCCGGCAAGTACGGCATTCTGGAGTCGGATGACTGGAACGTCTTCAACATCTGCCTGATCGCCGGCTTTGATCCGTTCAAGGTGCACAGCGATGAGGAGGTGGCCAAATTCAAGGAAACTGCCGAGCGCGTCTTCAAGGGTGCGAAGGTGGTGGGTGACATCGCTACCATGAACCAGGCGCTGATCTCGGGCGAGATTGACTTCCACATGACGGGCGGCACCTATTCGGCCTCGCCCGCGCGCGCTGACGGCAACCCGAACATCCGCGGCATCACACCGAAGTCCGGCCCGATGAACGGCAAGGGCGGCGTGGCGTGGATCGAGATCACCTCGACGGTGAATAACCCGCAGCTCTCGCCGCTGGCGGCCGACTTCCTTGAATTCGTGCAGTCGCCGAAGATGTCGCACACGGTGGCTTTTGCGGAAGGCACGTTCAACCCCGTGTCGCAGATGGGCAACCCGGAGTGCTTCGCCCTGTTCACCAAGGAAGAGCTCGACGCCATTCAGTGGGACAGCCTCGATGAGGAGATGGCGCGCTGCGTCGAGTACGATATCGTACCCGATTACGACAAGCTGCTGGACATTATGACCGCCGCCAAGCGAGGCGCTTCCGGCGGCTGATCCTTGTCCTCAACACCATCAACCCCTGCGGCAGGCCCGCAGGGTTTGATGTATGATTGAAAGAGCTTCACTGCACATGCAAGGCGCTGAGCCCATCCTGTCGCTGAAGGCGGTCTGCAAGATGTTCGGACAGCATGCAGCTGTCGATTCCATCGACCTCGACATTGCCGAGGGCGAATTCTTCACCATCGTCGGCCCCTCGGGCTCCGGCAAGACCACCATGCTGCGCATGCTCGCCGGCATGGACACACCGACAAGTGGCGACATCCTGCTCAAGGGTGCCCGCATCAACGACGTGCCGGCCAACAAGCGGCCAACCTGCATGGTGTTCCAGTCGCTGGCCCTGTTTCCTCACCGTACGGTAGGCCAGAACATTGAGTTCCCGCTGAAGATCAGGGGAGAGGCGCCGGAGAAGCGCAGGGCACGCGCGCTACAATTGATGGACCTGCTGCGCCTGCCGCAAAGCCATTATGCCAAGAACGTGATGAAGTGCTCCGGTGGCGAGCGTCAGCGTGTGGCGCTGGCGCGTGCACTGGCTTATGATCCGCAGATCCTGTTCTTCGACGAGCCGCTCTCCGCCATCGACTACAAGCTCCGCAAGACGCTGGAAAAGGAACTGAAAGACATCCACCGCGAGACGAAGAAGACCTTCGTCTACATCACCCACTCGCTGGAAGAGGCGATGGTGATGAGCGACCGGATCGGCGTCATGCGCGCAGGCAAGCTGGTGCAGGTTGGAACCCCGCAGGAGATCTACACTACGCCAAATACCCGATTCGTCTCCGAGTTCGTGGGTGACGTGAACGTCATGCCGGTCAGCCTCGACAGCGGCGGGATGCTCCATGCCAAGGGCTTCTGCGCGCGCTTCAAGCCGCCAAACCTTCCGCAAGGCTTCCGCCAGGGCTATCTGGTCATCCGCCCGGAATACATCCGTTTCCTGTCCGCCGCCCCTGAGGCGGACAATGCATTGCCTGGCCGCGTTTACAATGAGTATGCGCTCGGCTCGCGTATCCAGTACCAGGTGCGCGTGGGCGACAGCGTCTTCTTGGTCGAAAAACTGCGCCAGCAGCCCTTTTCCGGCCAGCTTGATGACGAGGTCTTCATTGGCTGGGACGCTGCGGACGCGATCCTGGTGACGGACTAGGACCATGCTCAAGTTCATGTCGCCCGGCGCGCGCTCGGCCATCCCGGTGATGCTGTTCCTGCTCATCGGATTCGCGGCGCCGCTCGTTGCGGTGATCTGGTTCAGTTTCATGCCGCCCCGCAGCTTCTCTTTCGGCGGCGCGCCCACGCTCGAGAACTACCGCACTATCTTCAACAGCACGATCTACATCTCCTTCCTGTGGTCTCTCGGGCTTGCGGTGGCGACCGTCGTCCTTCTCGCGCTCATCTGCTATCCTGTCGCCTATGGGCTGGTGCGGGTGTTCCGCAAGTGGGCCATGCTGATCACGCTGCTGTTCACAATTCCGCTCTTCGTCTCAGAGAATATCCGGCTCTATGGCTGGGTGCTGTTCCTGATAAAGAACGGAGTGATGCTGGGTACGCTGAAGAGCTGGTTCGGGGTGGAGCTCGAAAGCATCCTGTTCTCGGTTCCAGCCATCATGCTCGGCATGGTCTATGTTTATATGCCCTTCATGCTGTTCCCCTTGACCCTCGGCATCTCCATGGTGCCGAACGAGACGCGGGACGCGGCCTTCGACCTGGGCGCCTCGCGCTGGCAGGTGTTCAGGGAGGTGGAACTGCCACTGTCGATGCCCGGCATCGTGATCGGCTTTCTGCTCACCTTCGTTCTCGCCATCGGCGCCATCGCGGAGGCGAAGGTGCTGGGCGGGCAGAGCGTCATCCCGATCACCCATGACATCGAGATCGCCTTTACCTATTCGCAGAACTGGCCGCTGGGTGCAGCCATGGCCGTGTTGCTGATGCTGGTGGTGGGCCTGCTCGTCTTGCTGGCGCTACGCCGCTTCGACCTCGACACATTCCTCGGCAAGAGGTGAGGCGATGCAGACGAAGCACCAGCGCTCCCGCCACGCGCTCATTACGGCCTGGACCATCGCCGTTATCGTGTTCCTCTATATCCCAACAGTGTGCATCACGTTGGCCTCGTTGACTGCCAGCCGATATTTCCAGTTCCCCATCGCGAAATGGGGCTTGAGCTGGTGGGAGAAGACATTCAGCTCGATCGAGATCCGCCAGCTTTTGTCAACCTCCATCACCATTGCCCTGTGCGTCACGGTGATTGCGGTGGCGCTGGCCTTTTTCGGCGCGCTGGCCTTTGCGCGCCACGACTGGAAGGGCAGGCCGCTGTACCAGAAGCTCATCCTGTTGCCGATCTTCTTCCCGCAGTCGGTGCTGGGTCTGGCGCTGCTCTTGTGGTTCAACACGCTGGGACTGCCACTGTCATGGCAAACGGCGGTGTTCGCGCATCTCGTGTGGATCGTGCCGGTGGTGACGCTCGTCATCGCGATCCAGGTCTACAGTTTCGACCCGGCGCTGGAGGAGGCGGCCTACGACCTCGGCGCCTCACGATGGCAGGTGCTGCGGGAAGTGACGCTGCCGGTGCTGTTCCCGGGCCTGTTCTCCGGCGCGCTCTTCGCCTTCCTGCTGTCATGGGGTAATTTCCCCCTGTCGCTCTTCACCACGGGCGCGGACACGACGGTGCCGGAGTATCTCTACGCCAAGATGGTGGCGGGCTATACGCCAGGGGTTCCGGTGCTGGGCACTGTCTCGACAGTGGGTGCCGCGATCCTGTTGATCGGCGGCTATGGAGCGATACTGGCAATGCGCCGCGCCAAGCCTGCTGAATGAAACAAACTGATTGGAGGAAAGACATGACTCAATCACTTCAGGGCCGCTCGGTCGTGGTAACTGGCGGGTCCAAGGGCATCGGCAAGGGCATCGCGCGCGTCTTCGCGCAGGCTGGCGCCAAGGTCGCGATCGTCGCGCGCCATGGCGAGCAGGCGGAAGCCGCCGCGAAGGAGATCGGCCATGGCGCCTTCGGCCTGAGCGGCGACGTCACCTCGCTGTCCAGCATGGAGGCGGTGATGAAGGAGACGGCCACCCGCAACGGCGGCCTTGACGTGCTCTGCGCCAATGCCGGCATCTTCCCGCCTGCCAAGCTCGAGGACATGACATCCGAGGAATGGGACCTCGTGGTTGACACCAACCTCAAGGGCACCTTCCTTTCAGTGAAGGCCGCGGTTGCCTACCTCAAGAAATCCGATCAGGGCCGCATCGTGCTGACCTCCTCGATCACCGGCCCGGTCACCGGCTATCCTGGCTGGACGCATTATGGCGCGACGAAAGCCGGCCAGCTCGGCTTCATGCGCACCGCCTGTATCGAACTGGCGAAGTATGGAATAACGGTGAATGCGGTAATGCCTGGCAACATCGTGACCGAAGGCCTTGCCGGCATGGGCGAGGAGTACCAGCGCTCCATGGCGGCCTCCGTGCCGCTGAAGAAGCTCGGTCAGGTGGAGGACATCGGCTATGCCGCGCTCTATTTTGCCTCGAAGGAAGCAAACTACGTGACGGGGCAGACGATCATCGTCGATGGCGGCCAGATCCTGCCGGAAAGTCTCGAGGCGCTGAATTCGGCGTAAGGCGCGTCTTCTTGCTGGCGTTACCCGAACTTCCTCAGATACTCCTCGCACAGCGGCAGCGTGCCATCCGTGTATCCCGCTCCCAGCGACTTCGGGAACTCCGCCTCGATATGTGACGCGATCCATGCGACCAGCAGCACGCGGCGGAGCATGATGAAGGTGGGGATTTCCGCCTCGTCCTCCTTCGGCAGCGCCAGCTGCTTGCGGTAGCCCTTGACCCAGCTTTCGATCAGGCCCGGCACCTGCGGCTCATGCTCGTAGAAGGATACGGGCGTTGCCGCGTCATACATGTACCAGCCGAAGCCGCAGTCATCGAAGTCGATGGCCTTCACTGAATGGCCGTCGATCAGCAGGTTGGCCAGCCGCAAATCGCAGTGAATGAGGCCGAAACGGTCGGCACCCTTGCCATAGGCCTTGAGCCTGCGGCCGATCAAGTCGACAGTGCGCTGGAAAAGCTGTTTCATTTCACGGTCCATGCCGACGCCATCGCGCCAGCGGCCCCAATGGGGGTTGTCATCGCCGAGAGCCGTGTCGAAGTCCCAGGTGAGGCGGGTGAACCAGGAGGGGCGCTGCCACTGACGCGCATGGATATGCATCCGCGCGGTGATCTCGCCCAGCACCTCGAAGGGGCCGGAGAGATCCTCGCCGATGCCGGGCTCAACACCCGTCTCCCAGTCGAACAGCACCACATTGCGCGGGCGCGGCATGCGCGGGTGCGTGATCTCCTGGATGAATTCGCCATCCTTGCCCTTCACCGGGTTCGGCGTCGTCACCACGCCAGTCTGGCGCAGGTCGATTTCCCAGGCGAGTTCCGAGGCGATGGCCTGCCGCGAGTGATAGTCCTCGCGGTGCACACGCAGCGCCCAACGGCGGCCATCAGGTGCGTCCACCTTGTAGGTGGCGTTCTCGGAGAGGTTCAGCATCTTCGCCGTGCTGCCCGCCGGAAGATCGTAATGCGACAGCGCCTTGTTGGCGAGTTCCAGCAGGATCGGCAGCTGTTCCTCGTGCGGCAGGGGCTCGAAATCCGTCATGACTGCTCCGTCAGGCTTTGCGTCCTTCGATTCCTGCCAGAACCCGCTCGATCTCCGCAAGCCCCCGTTCCACGTCGCCTGTGCGGCCGGACATATAAAGGCGGCCCGCCGCGCCGATCATCTGCACGTCGACGAGGGTGAGGGCAGGGGCCACCTTCTCCGCCACATTGGCGGCAATCGCCGCATAGAGAGCGGGCACCATCTCGCAGACGAGCAGCGTTTCGCCTGGCATCACCATGGAGGCCTGTCGGTTGCGGTTGATGATGACCGCATGCTGGTCCGCGATGTTCTCGATCACGTCGGTGAAGAGAATGCGCGGGGCGAGCTGGTCGCCCTCGGTCAGCCCCATGCCCTTCAGCACGGCACGGCCGGCGGCCAAGAGCTTGTCCTTGTCGCTGCCGTGGATTTCCAGAATGCCGAACTGCCGCTCGACGAAGAGGATGCCGGGCTCGAGGTCCGGGTCCGCCTTCAAGGCCAGGTCCATCACGCGCTCGATCATCAGGCCGGGGGCGACCTCGATGATCAGGGCGTGCTGGCCCGCATAGGGCGGATAGCCCCGGGCGCGCGTCGGCGTTCCCATGTAGGCGGCGAATTGCGGCTCGAGGCTCTCGATCGTCAGAAAGACCCGGAGTTCACCCTTCGCCGCCGCGCGTGCGGCGGACATGGCTCGTGTCCCGCTTACTTGGACGAAGCGGAGGCGAAGTGCTTGGAGACATCCGCATGCGGACGCGGGATCACATGGACGGAGACCAGCGTGCCGATCTGGCCCGCCACTTCCGCACCGGCTTCGGTGGCGGCCTTCACGGCACCCACGTCGCCATTGATGATCACAGCCACCAGGCCGTCACCCACCTGTTCGCGGCCAACGATCGTCACGTTGGCGGCTTTGACCATGGCGTCGGCTGCCGCCATGGCGGCGACATAACCCTTGGTCTCGATCATTCCGATTGCATTGCTCATGGCATCCTCCGTTGAGCGTTTGGATTTACTTGGTTGCCGCGTCATCGATCGATCCGATGATCAGTGCGTCGATGGGCGGTGACTTTCCGGGAAACCAGCCAGCAGCGACAGAGCCGGTGGCGATGATGACTTTCTCGCCTTCGCCGCAGCCCAACGGGTCAAAGGCCAGGAGGCGCGAATTGGTTTCGTCCACGAGAACTTCGAGGATCGACCCTGTAGGGACTTCCGAAAGCTTCTTGGTGGACCAGATGCGGCCCGTGACGGTTGCCTTCAGCATCTAGCGTCTCCTTTCGATGGTGAGGCCCAGCTTGCGCGCCTTGTCGCGGGCCAGCGGGGTAAGCACGGCGCCGGGAGCGAGCACGAGTGTGCCTGCATCCTTGAGGTGATCGATCTTCTGTTCGGTGACGACGCCAGTCAATGCGGGTGCAGAGATTGCAATGGCGGGGGCAGGGACGGAACCCAGCGTGAAGCGCAGCTTGCCGGCGCGCAGCTTCTCCAGCGTTTCTGGCTCGGTGACGCGGGCGATGAAACCTGCAAGGTCGTGGTCATTGGCGATGCGCACGGACTCGACTGCGCTGCCGCTGGTGACGTTGCGTTGCGCCATCACCTCGCGCAGCACGTCACGCACCATGTGGCGGAGTTCGTTGCTCATCTCAGGCTTCAACGTCATGTCAGAGCTCCAGCGCCTGTTCGGCGGCGGATGCCGCGGCCCGCACTTCGGATTCGGTGCCCGAGAGGTAAAGCCTCCCGGTGGCGCCGATCATGCGGTAGTCGACGATCTTGATGGTGGCCGCCTTCTCCGCCGCGTTGGCGGCGAGGATGGCATAGGCCGCGGGCTCGGTTTCGAGCACGAAGAGTGTTTCGCCCGCCAGCACCATGGAGCCGCCCTTGTTGCGGTTGATGAGAAAGGCATGGCCGGGGTCGATGCGCGTCACGATCTTGGAGGCGAGGATCTTCGGCTTCATCGCCTTGTCCGCCGTGATGCCCATGGCGGCAATCACGGCTTCAGCGGACGCCTTGACGGCAGCCACGTCACGCGAATGGATTTCCAGATAGCCGAACTGCCGCTCGACTACGAGGATGCCACCCTGCACCTCCGCCGTCTTGAGCGCCACGTCGGTCAATGCCTCGATGTCGAGGCCGGGGGCGACCTCGATGATCTGTGCCGCCATGTTGGTGCGGGGCAGCGACCCCCTGATCCAGGTGCCAAGATAGCACATGGTCTGCGGCTGCAGCTGGTCGATGAATATGTATGAGCGGAGCGTTGCCATTGTCAGGTCAAGCGGCCAGAACCGCTTTGAGCTCCTCGAGGATGATGCGGCGCAGTTCCTTCCGCAGTTCGCTGTCGCTCGAATTGTCGACGGCGAGCGAGACGGGCGATGAGTCACGCTTCGGCATGTTCAGCGGATCGAGCCCAGTGAAATTGCCGAAGCTTTCGGATGCATCCTTGTTGTAGGCAATGCGCGCATAGTGCAGCAGGTGATGCGGAGTGAGATTGTCACCGATCGACGAGCCGCCGGCGAAGCCTGTGCCGATGGTCATCGACGGGCCGAGGTTGGTCTCATAACCAGATGCCCCTAGCGAGCAGCCGGTGTTGACCGCCACGCGGAGTGCAGGGACAGCGGCGGCATAGGCCATGATGTTGGCCTCGTTCTTCGAATGAATGGCAGCGGAGTGGCCCTTGCCGGACTTCCGCATCATGGATCGGGCGGCGGAAATGGCCTGGTCGATGGTCTGCACCCTGGCGAAGGCCAGCACGGGGCAGAGCTTCTCGCGCACAAGCTTTTCCTCCGGCTGGACGAGGTTCACCGGCGTCACGAGGATCTTCGCACCGCTGGCATTGAAGCCGGCCTCGCGCGCGATGACGCTCGCATCCTTGCCGATCATGCCGATGTTGAAGCCATGCTCGGTGAACAGAAGCTTGCGCAGCTTGTCTGTTTCCTCGGGGGTGCAGATATGCGATTTCTCCGCCTTCAGGGCATCGAGAAGCCGGTCGGCGATAGTTGTGAAGGCCAGCACTGTTGATTCATTGGTGCAGAGGATCGAGTTGTCGAAGCTCTTGGACGCAACGATGCGCTTTGCTGCAAGCTTGAGATCGGCAGTTTCGTCCACCAGCACCGGCGCATTGCCGGGGCCCACGCCGAAGGCCGGGTTTCCGGAGCGGTAGGCAGCCTTGACGACCGATGGCCCGCCCGTCGCGATGATGAGGTCCACCCGCTCATCCGCCATCAACTTCTCGAGCAGGGGGATATTGGGCTCTTCGATCACCTGGATCGCGCCATCGGGTGCGCCGGCGGCCCGTGCGGCTTCGGCCAGCACGCGCGCGGCATCGCTGCAGCAGGCCTTGGCTTGCGGGTGAGGGGAGAGGATCACGGCATTGCGCGTCATCAGCGCCAGCAGCGTCTTGAAGAAGACGGTGGAAACCGGGTTGGTGACGGGGATCAGCGCGAAGATGACGCCCGCGGGGCGGGGGAGTTCGACAATCTTCTTCACGGGGTCGATGCGCGGGCTGATGAAGTCCTCGTTGCCATAGAGCTCCACCAGGCCCTTGGTGCTTGCCTCGTTCTTGATGCGCTTGTGCTCCACGACGCCCATGCCCGTCTCGCGCACGGCCCATTCGGCGTAGGCTTGAGCCTTGGCATGACCGGCGGCCGCCACCGCATCGACAATGCGGCGCGTTGTGGCACGGTCCAGCTTCTGCATCTTGGCGGCGGCCCAGCTGGCGCGGTCCAGCATAAGCTTGGCGCGTTCGAACTGGACGTCGGGAACTTTGATCAGCGGTTCGGTCATGTCAGGCAGCCTTTTTCGCCTGATGCAGCAGCTCGCGCGCACGCGGCATGGCGGCATCGAAACGGTCCATGATGTCTTCACAGGTTTCGCGCGTCAGCAGCACGCCGGGCTTCCATTGCAGCACCCGCTTGTCGAGGGAGGAGAAGATCGCCCACACGCCATGCTCATAAAGCGCGCGCGAGACGTACATGGCGCCTTCCGGATGGTTCGAGAATTCCAGCCCCAGGATCAGGCCTTTCTGGCGCACGCCGGTGAAGATGTCGCCATGGCGGGAGATCATCTCCTGCATGCTTTCCGCCATGTAGTCCGTCACCGTCTGTACATTGGCGATGAGTTCTGGCCTGAGCAGCATCTCGATCA
>NZ_JBIICB010000335.1:0-4136 GCF_044239095.1 Aestuariivirga sp.
AGATCATGACGCTCTATATCCTGTTCCAGGAACTCGATGCCGGCAGGCTGCGCCTCGATTCGCCCATCCGCATGTCGGCGCGGGCGGCGGGCATGGCGCCCTCGAAGCTTGGCGTGAAGGTTGGCCAATCGATCACGGCCGAGACCGCCATCCGGGCGCTCGTGGTGAAGTCCGCCAATGATGTCGCGGCCGCCGTCGCCGAGCATATCTCCGGCTCGGAAAAAGACTTCGCCCGGCGCATGACCCGCACCGCCCGTGACTTGGGCATGTCGCGCACGACCTTCGCCAACGCGTCTGGCCTTCCCAATCCCAAGCAGGTTACCAGCGCGCGCGACATGGCAACCCTGGGCCTGCGCGTGATGCGCGATTTTCCGAAATACTACCCCTATTTCCGCACCCGCAGCTTCGTCTACAACGGCCGCACCATCAGCGGGCATAACCGGCTGCTGGCGAGCTATGACGGAACAGACGGCATCAAGACCGGCTACATCAACGCGTCCGGCTTCAATCTCGTCACCTCCGCGCGCCGGGGCGACAAGCGCCTCGTGGGCGTCGTCATGGGCGGCCGCACGGCCGCCCGCCGTGATGCCTACATGAAGGACATGCTGACCGGCAATTTCAAGAAGGCCCGCGACGGCAAGACAATCGCCGCCATGGTTGGATCATCGCGCGGGGCGGTTGCCACGAACGAGACGGGAGATGCTCCCGCCAAGCCCGCGGCCAAGAAGGAAAGCAAGCAAGCCGCCACCAAGCGCCAGAAGAAGGCGCCGGCGGAAACAGCGCAGGCCGCTGCCGAGCCTGTGGAACAGGGCGATGCCCAGGAAGGTCTTGCCGAACTCGCCGCCCAGGCATCGGCCGAGGGGGCCGCCACGCCCGGCGTCGAAGTCGTGCCGCCGCCCGCATCCGCAGAGAAGACCCCCTCTGAACAGCTGGCCGACAAGTCGCATGTCGCCTCGATCTCGGCTGCCCCGGATGCGGGATGGATCATCAATCTCGGCGACTACGCAACGAAGAACGACGCCCAGGCCATTCTGCAAAAGCTGCGCCAGCGTGCGCCCGAGATGGTTGAGGGCAAGACGGCGCAGACGGTCATGGTGGAAAAGTCCGGCGCCGTCACCTATCGCGCCCGCTTCATCGGCTTCGACCAGAAATCGGCGGCCACTGCCTGCAACGCCATCCGCAAGCAGAAGGCACCCTGCCAGCCTCAGGCGCCGTCCTGAAGCAACATCTCCTTCGCCTCGTTGATCTTGGCTGCCAGATAGTCTGACCCGCCGAGATCGGGATGCGCCGTCTTCATCAGGCGGCGGTGGGCGGAGCGCACATCTCCGGCAGACGCACCGTCCTTGAGGCCGAGAATGGCGAGGGCTTCTGCTTTGGTCATCCGCGGAGAGGGTGCGGCGGGCTTGCTGCCTGCGGTAGCATTCCACATTTCGCGCCATTCCGGGTGGGTGCGCTCGATCCAGGCCTCCAGCAGCGCCCTGCTCTGGTCAGGCAGTCCGGCCGCTTCGGCATGCAGCCGCTGCGTCTCTGCAAGGGTGAGGCTGGACAGCCGACGCCCCTTGTAGGCGCCACCCCGCACTTCGCCATCCATGCGGCCGGTATCGTGCTCGAGTTCCATGGCCAGAAGGCTGGTCGCCACGCGCGACATCTGCCCCGGCGTCTTGCGCGCCCAGGGCATGCCGTTGGGGAAGACCATCTGCTGCCCCATGAGGCCGAGCCCCAGCAGGAACACCGGCATGGCCAGGTTGATCTGACCCTTCAGCGCAAGAAGTCCCGAGAAGGCGACGATGGCGCCGCCCGCCACCTTGCGGATGAGTCCGCGCACCTTGGCCGGCTGGGCATTGGCGAAGGCCTTGATCAGCCACCAGCCGCCCACCACCACCACGAGACCGATGATGAAACTGGTCATCCGCCGCCCTTCACTTCATCTGCTTCAGCAGGAGCGCGGCGGCACCGCCACGCTCGGCCGAATGGTTCGACAGCGCCTTGTAGCCTCCCGCCGCATAGACGGCGACCGCTGTCAGCAATTCACGCAGCACCTTGGCGGAGTCTTGACCAAAACGGAAGTAAGCGCCGCGCGTCAGCCGCGCGATTTCGCGGAAACCCGCCTCTGCCTGGGGGTCGCTGCCTTCCTGGAACATAAAGACGGGAACACCCATCAGCCCGATCTCGCCGGCAACGGCTGCCAGATGGTCGACCGGCTCCTCCATGGCATCACCAATATACACGCATGCATTGACCTTGCCCGCCGCCGCCTCACTTCTCAGATGCTTCAGGACGCGAAGGATCTGGGTGCGCCCACCCATGCAGCGGATGCCCGACATGCGGCGCGCCAGCGACTGCGTGTCAGAACTCCATTTCGAGGCACGGCATTCACCCTCTCCCCTGAAGTAGACGAGTTGAACGTCGAGGCCGTTCAGCTTGCCCGCTTCCATGAACATGCCGGCCTGGATCGACAGCGCCTGGTCCCAGCTGTGCTCGCGGCTCAAGGTCGCGTCCATGGCCAGCACCAGCCGCCCGCGCCCATCCTTGCCGGCAGGGGCTGGCGCCTGGCGGACGCGCTCCAGAAAGGCCTCCACGTCGCCTTCTGGGGCCGGCACACCGGCATCGGCATGGCGCTTGATGCGGGACATGGGCGTCAGGGGCAGCCCGCGGCCTCGAGCATCTTGAGGTCCGTCAGCGTTCCGCCAAGCGCGAATTCGCCATAGTCGAGCACCAGCCCGGTGGCGACGCCATTCTCATGGAGATCGAAGTTCACCTGGTATTCCGGAATTTCGGAACTGCCATCGAGCGCGAAATAGCTCACCGTCATGGGCCATGCGCCGATGGCCTCCAGCGCCGCGGCGGCGGATTTGCTGGCGTCGCGCACGAGGCTGTGCGCCGGCTTTGCCTTGCCCACGAAGGTGATGACCCGGTAGGACTTGCCCTCATCGGAGCCGTCGAAGATGACGCTCGAATCGCGCCCGCCGCCTGCCTCTCCCAGCGCCATCAGGCGCATCTGGTGCTGCATGGGCAGAAGGGTTCCGGCCGGTATGGTGAAGGCATCTCCTGGCTTTGAGGATATGGTGCCCTCGCCCGCGGCCTCCGGCGTGGCGCGGGTCATCTTGACGCGGTGGTCGTCGCGCACCGTGCCGTCGATGCGCTCGGTGATCTGGTGCTGGAAGTCCAGCGCGCCCGGCCCTTCATAGGAGGTGGTCATGGTGTCGATCAGCGTTGCTGCCCCCTCCTTTGGCCGATAGCGGGCAGCCATGCGGAAGCTGACGGTATAGCCGTCACAGGAGGAGCCCTCGATCTCGAAGGCCAGCCGCCCGCTTGCGGACTGGAGCGTTGCCCCCTCATTGGCGCGCAACAGGCTCAGGTCATAGATTGCGCGGTGGGGCGCGATCGCAGGCGCGGCGGCGGCGGGAGCGGCCAGCATCAGGACGGCGAACAGGCAAAGCGTGCTTTTCAACCTTGAAACTCCTCGGTCACGGTGGTCCAATGCGGGCCCTTCGTTCAGCTTAACATAATCATCGGAAAACAAGAGGCAATGATGGCAGCAGCAGGGCCGGACACCCCACGTATCCTGGTTACCCGGAAAATGATGCCCGACGCCGAGCAGCGGATCGCATCCCTGTTCCGCGCAACCCTCAACCCGGACGACAGGGCGATGAGCGTTGCCGAGATCCTGGAGAAGGCCCGCCACCACGACGGCATCCTGCTCACCTCCTTCGACAAGCTCGGACCGGATTTCATACCATCCCTCCCGGACTCGATCCGTATCATCGCCACGCATTCGGTGGGCTACGACCACCTGTCGATTCCGCAGGCAAAGGCCAAGGGCATCGCCGTCACCAACACGCCGGGCGTGCTGACGGACGCCACGGCGGACATTGCCCTCCTCCTGATTCTCGGTGCGGCCCGCGGCGCCTCCTGGGGTGACCGCATGGTGCGGGAGAACCGCTGGGGCGAAACGACGCTCGTGTCTCCGCTGGGGCATGACGTGTCGGGAAAGCGCCTGGGCATTCTCGGCATGGGCCGCATCGGCCAGGCAGTGGCCAGGCGTGCCGAGGCCTTCGGCATGGAGATCCATTATCATTCGCGCAAGCCCGTGGCCTCCGGACTGGCCCCGGGCGCGCGCTACCATGCGCGCTTCG
>NZ_JBIICB010000069.1:0-16357 GCF_044239095.1 Aestuariivirga sp.
TTCCTGCAGCGCCAGCTCCATGATGGCGGCGCCGAGAAATCCTGCGCGCTGATACTCCAGCGGAATGTCGATGAAACCGCCATCTTCGTCCTTCAGCGTGAGCAGAAGGAATTCCTCAGGAACTGTCAGCATGGTATTGCCCCACTAAATTGCTGCGCGGCGGTCGCCGCCTCCACGCCATTCTAACAAGTCTTCGGTCCAAGCGGTACATCAATTTAGTGCGGCTGCGGTTGCTTGGCTGCTTTGCGTACTTGACCGACCATGCGGAGTTGCGTAACCGCTTAGCCGTCATTATGCCAGAGGAGATCAGGTTGACGGCGCGTCTCGACATGTCGCTACAGAACGACGTTGGGGAAGTTGCGCGCGTCATTGACAGCCTTGAGGAATTCGGCGCAGACCAGGGGATAGCTTCCGGGCAGACACTGCGATTCGCGCTGGCGCTCGACGAACTGATCACGAATGTCATCATGCATGGGTTCGCCGGGCGGACCGGCGGCATCATCAAGTTGGTTATTGAGCATGCAGATGGCTCGCTCAAGGCTGAACTGCTCGATGACGGACCGCCCTTTGATCCGTTTCTTGCTGAGCTCGAGGCCCCCGGCGGCGATATCGAGCACCGCAAGGTAGGCGGGCTCGGTATCGGTCTGGTGAAGGCTACGATGAACCGCATCGGCTACAGGCGTGAGGGCGGGTTCAACTGCGTGAATATAGAAATGAAAGTGACGACAATCTAATCTGCAATTGCTGGAGACGAAACAAAGTGACAAATCTCAATCATGAAATCATCGACGGCAGCCTGATCCT
Organism: Aestuariivirga sp.; assembly: GCF_044239095.1. Lineage (GTDB taxonomy): Bacteria > Pseudomonadota > Alphaproteobacteria > Rhizobiales > Aestuariivirgaceae > Aestuariivirga. The sequence continues at coordinate 805 of NZ_JBIICB010000069.1, forward strand.
CAAGCCGTCGCGCCGCATTGACAGCAGCAGCGCAAAGGCCTTCGAGGATGAAGCCAGCGCATTGGTTGATGCTGGGCCCAAGAAGGTCGTGATCGATGCGTCCGATCTCGATTACATCTCCTCCGCCGGCCTGCGCGTGATCCTGACGACGGCGAAGAAGGCCAAGGCTGCCGGCGGCGGCCTCACGATCGCCTGCGCCCGTGCCAATGTGAAGGAAGTGCTCGCCGTCAGCGGCTTCGATTCGATCTTCGGATTGCACGACAGCGTTGACGCCGCCCGCGCGTCGCTCGCTTGAGCGGTTCAGCGAACGATCCGGCCAGCGCCACCGCGGCGGAGCTGACGGCCCGCCTCCTGGTGGTGGAGGAGGAGCTCTCGCGCATGAGGGCTGAGTTCGACGATCTCACGCTGCTTTATCAGGCAACCATCGAGCATGGCGAGGCGGTTGAGGATCAGCTTGCTGAAAGCAACCTCGAACTCCAGCAGACACAGCGGCGGCTCTCGGAGGAACTGACCGAGGCCGCCAACTACATCTTCTCGATCCTGCCGGAGCCGCGCCAGTCTGAGCCCCGCACGCAGTGGCTGCTTCTCCCGTCGACGGAACTGGGTGGCGACAGCTTCGGCTATCACGAGATCGACCAGGACCACATCGCCTTCTACCTGCTGGATGTATGTGGACATGGTGTCGGCGCGGCCCTGTTGTCGGTCACGGCCATCAACGTGCTGCGGTCGGCGGCACTGCCCAAGACGGATTTCCGCGATCCGGGCGCCGTGCTCATGGCCCTCAACGACGCCTTCCCGATGGAACGCCAGAACAACATGTATTTCACCATCTGGTACGGCGTGTACCAGCGCAGCACCGGTACGCTGCGCTATGCCAGCGCCGGCCATCCGGCTTCCGTGCTTTGCAAGCCTGATGGTGGGGTGCATACGCTGTCCACTCCGGGGATCGCCATCGGCATGATGCCTGACATGCCCTACCGCAGCGCGCAGTGCATGATTGGATCGGGCGACCGGCTGCATCTGGTCAGCGACGGAACCTTCGAGGTCGAGACCGGCCCCGGCGAAATGCTGGAGTTCGAAGTCTTCGTTGGAAGGCTGAGCCGCTCCGGAGATCCGCAGGAATTGCTTGCATGGGTGAGGGGCCTCAACGGCCCGGGCCCGCTGCCGGACGATTTCTCGCTTCTCACCATCGATTTCTGAGTGGCCAGATCAGCGCGCGGCTGACCACTTTTAATTGAATTTTCCGCCGGTATTGATTGTAAGGCGGCCTCCGGCCCGGTAGACTCGTCAGCCGTGACGAATCTACTGGAAGGCCTCACGACGCGTGCCGTGCTCTCGCCGGAGCAGGCAGACCGGATCCGGAGCCTCGCTTCGGAAGGACGGGACACGGCCATTCGCCTCATCATCCGCGAAGGCATCGTCGATCAGCAGGTCCTCGCCGCTGAGCTGAGCCATTTATCGGGTCATCCGCTCGCCACGGACTGGCCGTCGCGGCAGGTGCTGCCGGGTTCGGTGTCGCTGCGCTTCATGCGTGAGCGCCACGTGCTTCCAGCCTCCGCCGGCGACGGATGCCTGACCGTGATCCTCAGCGATCCGACGGATGAAGCAACCCTGACCGCGCTGCGGCTCGCTGCCGGGATGGAACTCTCGCTCCGGATCGCCGCGGATGACCAGATCCTTGCCGGCATCGAGCGGCTGGAGCGCGGCCAGGCGATGCCGGAAGGCCTTGCCTCCGCAAAGGGTCCGGCGGAAGACGATGACACGATGAAGGACCTGGCGCTCGATGCGCCTGTGATCGATCTCCTCAACCGCCTGTTCCGCGAATCCTCCACGGCGCGCGCCACCGACCTCCACATCGAGCCTGCCCGCGGGCAGGTGATGGTCAGGCGCCGGGTCGATGGGCTTCTTGCCGAGGTGGAACGGCTGCCGGTGGCGATCGGCCGCGCCGCCGTCTCACGCCTCAAGATCCTCACCAATCTGAACATCGCTGAGAGGCGGCTGCCGCAGGATGGCCGCGCGCGCCTGAGGATTGCGGAGCGCGATTACGACATCCGGGTCGCCACCATGCCGACGATCCATGGCGAGAGCATCGCGGTCCGCTTCCTCAGCGCCAACACCCAGGCGCCGGAAATCGCCAGGCTAGGGCTGTCCGGACAAGGCCTGAAGCTGCTGATGCGCGAGATCTCCCATGCGCATGGCATGATCGTGGTGACGGGCCCCACAGGAAGCGGAAAGACCACCACACTCGCCGCCGCGCTTGGCCATCTCAATCACCCGTCGCGCAAGATCGTCACCATCGAAGACCCGGTCGAATACCAGGTCGCGGGCGCCAACCAGATCCAGGTCCACCCGGAAATCGGCCTGAGCTTCGCGCGCACCCTGCGCTCGCTGCTGCGCTTTGATCCGGACATCATCATGATCGGCGAAATGCGCGATGCCGAAACCGCAAGCATCGGCGTCAACGCCGCGCTGACCGGGCACCTCGTGCTGACGACACTGCACACCAATTCCGCCGCTGGCGCCATCGTCCGCCTGCTGGACCTTGGCGTCCAGGCCTATCTCATCGCCTCCACCTTGCGCTGCGTGGTGGCCCAGCGCCTGGTGCGCAAGCTCTGCACGCACTGCCGCGAACCATTCGACGCTCCCGCGGAACTTGTCGCGCAACTGCCATCTGCCGCGGCGGCGGGCGGAGGTCCGGTCACGCTCTGGCTGGCCCGGGGCTGCAGTTATTGCGGCGGCAGCGGCTACAGCGGGCGCGCCGCGATCTTCGAGCTGCTCAGTGTTGATGATTCGATGCGCCGCCTGATCAGGCCCGGCGTCTCGGCGGAGATCATCGCCGAGGCGGCGCGGCGGGCCGGCATGGCCAGCATGATGGCGGATGGCTTCGCCAAGTGCCGCGATGGCCTGACCACCGTCGAGGAACTTGGCCGGGTCACTTCGGAGGATTGATGGCGCTGTTCCGCTACGAAGCCCTGAAAGACAATGGCGAGCGGGTGACCGGCACCATCGAAGGCATTGACCGTTCGCTGGTCATGAGCAGACTGTCGGGCCAGGGCCTCCATCCCGTGACTGTCGCCGAGCAGGGTGCCGTGAGCGGCGGTTCCTCCGCGGCGGGCTTCTCCAATGCCGGGCTCAAGGCGGAGGAACTCACGGTCTTCACCCGCCAGCTCGCATGGCTGCTCGATGCCGGGACGACGCTGAACCGCGCGCTCGATATTCTGGGCCGGGAGAATTTCTCGCAGCGCTTCTCTGCGGTGATCGCCACCGTGCAGGCCGACATCCGCAAAGGCAACAGCTTCCGTGACGCGCTTGCCGCGTCCGGTGTCTTTCCGCCCTTCTATCTCAGCATGGTGGAGGTTGGTGAAGCAACCGGAACCCTTGCAGCTGTGCTCGACCGCCTGGCGGGCGCCCGCGAACGTGAGCAGAAGATGCGCAGCAAGGTCTTCTCGGCACTCGCCTATCCCCTGCTTCTCGTCGTGCTCTCCGCCGGGGTGGTGATCTTCATCATGGTGTCGGTCGTGCCGGGCATCAAGGACATGATCCTCGGCAGCGGCGCGCCGGTTCCTGAATCAGCCCGCCTCGTCATCGGCGCATCGGACTGGCTTCTTGCCAATGGCGTGACGCTGGCCGTCTGCGCCGCACTCGCGGCGCTGGCGGTGGCGCTTCTCTGGCGGCGCACCGCCTTGCCCCGCCTGCTGCGTGATGCCGCGCTCCGCATTCCGGGCGTGGGCGGCATCCTGATGAAGGCGGAGGTCGCCCAGTTCTGCCGCATCCTTGGCGCATTGACCGGCGCGGGCATGACGCTTCCAGCCAGCCTCCGGCTCATCAGCGCGACGCGCCTCAACCACCGCATCACCGATACGACAAAGGCCATGGAAACAGCGCTGCGGCGCGGCGAGGACTTCATCGCGCCGCTTGAAAGCTCGGGCATCTTCCCGCCGCTGCTGGCACGCATGCTCAAAGTCGGCAGCGAGACTGGCAACCTCACGCCCGGCATCAACCGCGCCAGCGAAGTGCTCGAAGACGAGATCGACCGGGCCGCAGACCGCGCGCTGTCGCTTCTGGGGCCGCTCATCATCATGGTTCTCAGCGTCTTCGTCGGCTTCATCATCGTCTCCCTCATGGGGGCGATCATCAGCATCAACGATCTGGCCATTTGACATCACGGGCAAGCAGACATGAACATTATCACCTTCAGGAAACGGATCGAGGCCACGCCACCGCGGCGCAGCGGGCGGGAGGCCGGTTTCACCCTCGTCGAACTGCTGGTCGTGCTGGTCATCCTGGTGCTGATCGCCAGCATCGTCGGGCCGCGCGTCATGGGTTACCTCGGCAGCTCACGCGCCAAGGCAGCGAATGTGCAGATTGAAAGCCTTATCACCGCGGTCGAACTCTTCCGCCTCGACGTGGGCCGCTATCCGACATCGGCTGAAGGTCTGGGCGTGCTGGTGAAGCCTGCCGGCACGATCCCCGGCTGGGCCGGACCCTATCTGACGAAGCCTGAGGTGCCGCCCGATCCCTGGGGGCGCGCCTATATCTATGAGGCAGGTGGTGAAGGCAGCGCAGGGCGCTTCCGCATCAGGAGTTACGGCGGAGACGGCAAGGAAGGCGGGACAGGTGAGGATGCCGACATCGCGAATTGATGGGCAGTCAGGATTTACACTCCTCGAACTTCTGGCCGTTCTCGCAGTGCTGGCCATTTCCGCTGGCGCGGTGCTGGGGCTGGGCCAGGCCAGTGCTGAGACAGCGAAGGTCCGCATGTTCCTTCTCCATGCCGAAGCGATGATGCGGGAGGCGCGCACCGCGGCCATTGCATCGGCGGTTGATCAGGACGTGGTGATCGATGTGGAGGCGCGTCAGCTGGTCCATGCCGGACGCAACCGGGTGCTCGCGGTGCCAGCCGGCGTTTCGCTGGAGGGCACGCTCGCCCGCGTGCCGGAGGCTGAAGGTAAAGGTCATGTCATCCGCTTCTTTCCCGATGGCGGCGCCACGGGTGCAAGCCTGCCGTTCCGCTTCCGCGGCGTGGTCTATGTCCTGCGTGTCAACTGGTTGACGGGGCATGCCGATGTGCGCCGTGGCTGACCCGGCCCGGCAGGCGGGCTTCTCCCTCATCGAGGTGCTTTGTGCGCTCGCCATCGCCGCGGCGGCAATCATCAGCCTCTCTGGCGGTGCGGCGGGCTCGCTTAACGGCGCGCGCAAGCTCGAGATGCATCTTGGTGCGCGGATCATCCTCCAGTCCATACTCGAGGATGAGTTGTCCGCGGGCAAGACCGCGCCTGCTTTGCGCGAAGGCGAATCCGGCCCCTATCGCTGGCGGCTGGCGATCTCGCCTGCCACAGAGAGCACGGTTGCGCGTCTTCCGCCTGAATTCCGCATGTATCGGCTGAGCGCGTCCGTCATGTGGGGCACGGGCGGCTCCGCCTCCGCCAGCGTGCTGAAGCTCGCCCGATGATCCGCGCAATTCCCGTTCATGGCCAGAATGGCTTCACGCTGGTGGAAGTGCTGGCGGCGCTTGCCCTGGCCTCCCTGGTTCTCGTGTCACTCAACCTTGCTTCCTCGGGGGTTCGCCAGAGTGTCGAGAGAACGCACCGGAGCCTTGCGGATCAGGCGGCGCTCTCTGCGGCAATCGGCATATTCCAGCGCGATGTCCAACGCATCGCGAAGCTGCGCCGCGCGTCTGGCGCCAAGGGCTTCATGTTCGAAGGCAATCCCCGGCAGGTGATCTATCCTGCTTCCGGGCATCGGGGCGCATCGCAAGCCGGGCTCTATCAGGTGCGTCTCGCCGTGCGGGACGTGAAAGGTGGCACGCAGCTGATCCGCGACCAGATACCCATGCTTCCAGGCGGGATGGCTGGCGAAGGCCAGTCCTGGGGTGATGCCGTGGTGCTTCTCGAAGGTCCTTTCGACATCGGTTTTTCCTATCGCGCGCCACAAACGGGCGGCAGGGCGTGGCAGGATAGCTGGTCATCCACAACGGCGATGCCGGAGCAGATCCGCCTCACCATCGAAGACCGCGCCACCGGCCGGCTGCGTGTTCCGGTGATCGTCCAGCCGCTGCAAGTCGATGCGGAACCTGAATGCGCCGCGGATGCCTTGCGCTGCGGGGCCGCTGCCCCCGAAGGCGCCTCGCCATGAGCGATCGCCTTGACCGCGGGGTTGTGCTTGTGGCCGTGCTGTTCGCGGTGGCGATCATGTCGGTGATGGTGGTGGCGGCCAGCGCGCTGACGCGCTCCGGCATTGCCGGTCATGAGCTGGAGCAGCGCCGCCTTGCCACCCGCTTCGCCCTGCGCTCCGGCCTCGAAAGCGCCAAGGCGCTGATTGTTGCGTCACCACCCGCCCAGCGCATCTATTTCGATGGAGCGCCGGTTGACATGGACCTTGGCGGCGGGATTCGGGCCGAAGTCACGATCCGTGACGCCGCGGCGCTGCCCGATCTCAACCGCACGGAACTGCCCGTCATCGAAGCCGTCCTGCGCGATGGCGCTGATGCAGCGCAAGCCGCCTCACTTTCCGCGCGTATCGTCGAATGGCGGCGTGAAGCATCGGAGAGGGCGAAGGCGCAGGCTCCGGCAGCACCCGCAAGACCAGCCGGTGAACCCGCCAGCAAGGAGGATGAGCAGCCCGATCCTCTGGTGTTCCTGTCGGTCGACCAGCTCACCGGCATGCTGACGCCCGCCTCCGCCGAGCAGCTCTCCGGCCGTTTCACGGTTTTCAGTCCGGCGGGGCTTGTGAACCCGCTTGCCGCGCCTGAGGAGGTGCTGCTCGCCATCCCCGGCTTCACCAGGGGTGATCTCGCCACCGTGATGGCCATGCGGCAGGGCCGCGCGGCCAATCCGGAAGGCCAGCTTCAGCCCATGCTCGAAAGGCTGAAGTCCTTCATCGCGCTGCGGGATCCAACGGTCTTCGTCATCGGCATCCGCCTGCGCGAGGGGCCCGGCATCATCGCGCAGTCCGTGGCGGGCGCGGTGGTGCAGTCTGCGGAGCAGGGGCCACAGGCCTTCCGCACGCTCTCGGTGTCAGGCCTGTGAGGAGGGCAGCATGGCCATGAACGTCACCCAGCGCGCCGCCGCCCTGTGGCGTGACGGTGAGGATGCGGTCAAGGCATTCTTCGCCGAAATGTCGGCGCTGAACCTGCTGCAGGCGCAGCCGCTCACCCTTTTGCGCATCCGGCAGGATGGTGTCGACGTGCTGCAGCAGGAGCAAAGGGGCGAGGAACCCTTGCTCACAGAGGCGGGCCCGCCGCAGCAGGCTCTCGGCCGCGCGGTGGAGGCGCTGCCCTCAGGACTGGGCAAGGACTGCGCCCTTGAGATATCGCGTGGCCTGATCGTGTCGAGCCGGATGGTGCTGCCTGCTGAAAGTGACGAGATCATCAGGGCGATTGTCCGCAACAAGGTCGAGGGCATTGCGCCATGGCCGCTTGAGCAGTCTCTCCACGGCCACCGCGTCTCAGCCGTGGAGGGTGATGCCGCCCATGTCTCGGTCGATGTCGGCGTGGTGAGCCGTGCGCTGCTGGAGGATATCGTCGCCCGGCTGTCGGCCGCCGGAATGGTGGTGAAGGCCACATCGCTCCGGCTTCCATCCGGTGAGAGCCTGCCGGTCGAGTTCGCCTCCCATGCCGATGACCGTGATGCGTGGCGCAGCGCCTCCCGGCTGGTGGCGGGAATTGCGGCCGCTGCAGCGGTGCTCTCGGCCATTGGCCTGGGGCTCGTCTGGCATGCCTCCGGGCAACTGGCAGCAGCGAGGGAGGAGACGGCCGCGCTGACGGCCTCGCTGCGGCCCGGTGAGACGGCTGCCGCGGCATCCCTCCTCGAGGCTGCCACAACGCTTCGGGAACGGCGCCGCCAGCGCCACCCGGCTGTTGTGGTGATCGACGAGCTCTCCGCCATCCTGCCCCAGACCGTCTGGCTCGACAGCCTGTCGCTCGATGATGCCCGGCTTGACCTGAAAGGTCAGGGCAGCGGCATTCCTGCCGTGATCGGCATCCTCGAGCAGTCGCCTTTCTTCCGGGATGTCAATTTCGCATCCGCCACGCAGTTCAACGAAAGCCTGAACGCCGAGGCCTTCTCGATCGGCGCAACAGTGGAACCCGCGGGGGAGGCTGCGCCGTGATCGTGCTAGCGCCTGACCTCGCAGCTTCCGAAATCCACCGAGGCAACGCCGCCGGCAGTCACCACGTTGCTGGTGAAGGCGCCCGTCACGCGGTTCACGAAAACGGAGCGCGCGGCAAACTCCGGCCCCTCCAGCGTGGTGCCGATGATCGCATTGTCGCGGATTACGAACTGCATCGGAATGTCAACGCAGCCTGTATCGTTGAAGCGGTTCGGGCAGAGGCGGACTGTGCCTTCGCCCAGGCCCAGCGTGATGCGCTGTGTCTTGGCCCGGTTGTCGCAGCCGGTGTGAAAGCACAGGTTTCCCCGGCTGATCAGGCAATTCAAGCCCTCAGCGGATGCGGAAGCGGCAGGAAACCCGCAAGCGATTGCGAAAAGGGACACGAGTGCGAGGCAACGCATGGATGACTGCTTCATGGCCAGAACAATAGCGGTGGCCCAGTTGATTGTCGATTCTTACAGAGAGTGCACGGCGGCATGAACCTCTCCCTCCCGATCCGCAGCCTCTCGCCGCGGGCCATGAAAGGCGCAGCGATCCTGCTTGCGGGTGCAATCCTGCTGCTGTTGCTCGCCGTTCTGCCCTTTCTCTGGTATTCCTCCATGCGTGAGCAGGCTGTGGCGCAGGCTGCCGAACGCGATCGCGTGAAGGCGCGCGTGCTGGCCCGTGCGGATGCGCGCGGCCGCATGCTCACCGAGGGCGATCAGCCACAGACCATGTTCCTGCCGGGCACCACGGCTGGAACAACGCTCGCGGCCTTCCAGACCATGGTCAGCGATGTGGCGGTGGCGAGCGGCATCAGCGTGTTGCGGATGCAACCACTTCCCGGCGGGGAGGGCGAAGGGCTCTCGGCCTATCGCCTCGCGGTCGATGCGGCAGGCAGCATGGAACAGCTGCAACGTTTCCTGGCTGGCATCGAATCATCGCTGCCGGTTGTGACCGTGGCTGGCTTCGGCATCGTGCCGCGCGCTGCTGCGGGGCCGGAGCGTCAGCCCTTTGCCTCCGATGACCTCGCCATCTCGCTGACGCTCGAGGCCTATGCCTGGAGAGGAGCGCCATGAACCGCCGCCTTCTGCTCTTGATCGCGGTCGCGGTGCTGTTGGGGTCATTCCTGCTGTTCGACAGGGGCGGGCTTCCGCCGGCTGGTGAGCGGGAGGAAGCGCTGCCCGCGGCGGAGTACACACCCCCTCCGGCGGATGCGGCAGGCGGTGGACCGGCCACGCTCAATCCAATCCAGGGTCTCGCAGAGCGGCGTTTCACCAACATGCTGGAGCGGCCCCTGTTCAACCCCGGCAGGGCAGCGCGCCCGCCAGAGCCGGTTCAGACAGAGAGTGAAGTGGCCGCGCCGGAATTGCCGCCCGAGCCGCCACAACCGCCCGAGCCGCCTGCTCCGCAGGCGGAGGATTTCATGCTGGTGGCGGTGGCTGCCGGTCCCGCGGGCCGGGTTGCCGCGGTGCGCCTCGCGTCAACGGGTGACGTGCTCTATCTGCGCCCAGGCCAGCCGGTTGACGGCTGGACCGTGCTCGCCGTGAACGACAGGTCGGTGGTCATCGGAACAGCTGAGCGCAATGTCGAAGTCACCCTGTTCGACCGGGACGACACGCAGGCGCAGGAGATGCAGGATGCTCCGTTGCCGGGGGAACCACCATTGGAACTCCCCACAGAGGGTGGTGCGGTCCAGTAACACGGCCTCAGTTGAAGGTCAGGTTCCGCATCTTGTCGCGCAGGTCCTGCGACTCGCGCGAGGCTTCCTCGCCATTCCGGATGATCTTCGGCGTGATGAAGACGATGAGTTCGGTTCGCTTCGCCCCCTTCTCGGTGGAGCCGATGAGGTCGCCGATCAGCGGCACCTTGTTCGTGCCCGGAACGGTCTTCCTGTCGCGCTCCTCCTGCCCGGTGATGAGGCCGCCCAGCAGGACCGTCTGCCGGTCGTTCACTGACACCTTGCTGGTGATGGTGCGCTGGGAGATGGTGGGGTTATCGCCCGCGGTGGCGCCGTCGCGCTTGGAGACGGCCGAGAGCTCCTGGCCGAGGTCGATCGTGACCACGCCTGTGGCGCTGACGCGCGGCTTGACCTTCAGGATCACGCCGGTGTCGCGATATTCGAAGGAGTCGTTATTCGTTCCGGTATCGGTCGTCGACTGCAGCGTCTTCACCGGCACCTGGTCGCCGACCTTGATGGTGGCTGTCTCGTTCTCCAGCACCAGCACCGAGGGCGAAGAGACGACGCGCACATTGGTGATGCTGGAGAGCGCATCGATGACCAGCCGGGGATCGGCGGCGCGCCCAACCAGGAAGCTGAGGCCGGGAAGCGCGGGCTTGAGGATCGGCAGGTTGGGTCCAAGTTCAGGGCTCGTGGGCGCGCCCGTTCCTGGCGCTTCCCCGTCGAAGAAGCCGCCCAGCGTGTCCTGCCCCTTGAAATAGGCCTGCACGCCGTAGCGAAGCTCGTCGGTGAGCGCCACTTCGGCGATGGTCGTGTTGATCAGCACCTGCACCGCCGGCGCATCGATCTGGCGCAGCATTGCGTGGATCTTGCGGTACTCCTTCGGCGTGGCGCGGATGACGAGGGTATTGTTCGCGGGGTTCGGGGTGATGCGCGTGCCATTCGCGAGTTCGGAGGTTCCGGGCGTTTCCGTCTCCTCAGGGATGGATCCGGTGGTGAGGCCGGACCCCAGTTCCCCGCCGCCATCCGGGGGCTGGGCGCCCGGTTGCTGCGCGGGATCCTGGCCTGGTACCGCCTGATCCATCGCGACGTTCGCCGTTTGTCTGTCGGGTGCTACCTCGGCGGTGCGGCCGGCATCGCCGCCGCCATCGCCGAAAGTCGCCTGAAGGATCCGCGCGAGTTCGACGGCATTGCCGTTCTGAACCGCATAGACATAGTAGTTCGGGTCGGTCAGGCTTTCCTGGTCGAGACGCTTGATCCAGACGATGGCGCGCCGCACCTTCTGCTGGCTGTTGGCGATCACAATCAGCCCGTTGATGCGCGGGACGGGGATGATCTTCAGCGCATTGGCGCCCGCGGCGGCGGTATCTTCGGCGAAGACGGCCTGAAGCTTGGCGGCCACATCGTCCGCCCGCCCGTTTTCGAGAGTGGCCATGCTGGCGGTTTGGGTCTTCATCCAGTCAACGTCGAAGGACAGGACGATGTCGACCAGCGACTTGCGCTCCTCCGCCATGCCGCGGATGAGGATGAGATTGCCCGTCCTGGAGGCCCGCACGCTGCCTGAGCGGGCGAGGAAGCCCTCCATCAGTTCCATCAGCGTGGCAGGGCTGATGTAGCGCAGTGGAATGGCGCTGACGCCGTAGCCGGCAGACACATCCCGGCCGAAATCGGCCTGGCCCATCTCGCCCTCGAGCACTTCCTGCTGCGCAACGATCTTGTAACCGCTCTCGGTCTGCATCAGTGCCGCCCCGGAAAGCCGCAGTGCAGCCTCGAAGCTGCTCAGCAGTTCACGCGCCGTCAGCGGCCGGTTGCTCACCAGGGTCACGCTGCCCTGGATCCTGGGATCGAGCACATAGTTGAAACCGAGCGTTTCCCCCAGGATCAGCTTGGCGGCCTCGGTGAGTGTTGCCTGATCGACATTCACCGTGAATGTGCCGTCCTCCTGCGCGCCAACGCCAGGCGGCGGCTCCGCTCCGTCCGAAAGCATGCTTCCGCCGGCGCCAGGAAACAGTTCATAGCGCGCCTGCTTCGCCTTGCTCTTGAATGCAGCACCGTCGCCGCGGTTGCCCACCTTGCGCGGGGTCTTGGCCGTCAGGTCCACCTGGTCGAAGCTCTCGATCGAGGCCGACGGGGTGGTGCACCCTGCGAGCATGGGACCCGCGCACCCGAGCAGCAGGGCTGTGGCGCTGCGCCAAAGCCATCGCCGCAGTGGCGAAGCGCCAGCGCACGGTTCAGGGTCGCCGTGCTTGAAACCGGCCGAAGGCAAATCCCGACTCCCTTGGTCCCCGTAAGGCCGTGGCCGGGGGCGATGGTCAAAATTCTACTAACGGCTGCAACTATTCGCCGATTTGGTAAGGAATCGGTTAACGCAGAAGTAGTGTAGATCACCACAATGGAGGCATCTGGAGGATTTGCCCGATCCAGAAGATCAGGATGGCCGGTGCAATGAAGCTGCCGAATGGAATGCGCTGCCGGGCATCCATCCCCTTGCGGCCCCGCAGCGCGCCATGAAGCACCACGCCGGTAATGGCTGAAAGCGTGGCGAGGAGGCAGGCGGACGGCAAGGCGGCCGGCCCCAGCCAGGCGCCCGCCACGGCGGCAAGCTTCACGTCCCCCAGTCCCAGCCCCTCGATCCCGCGGAGGCGGAAATAGACTGCCCTGAGCAGATAGAATGCGCCGCCGCCAGCAAATGCGCCTGCAAGACCATGGGCCAGGCCCGCGAACCGGTCACCCTCTGGAAACAGCACAATGTTCGCCAGCAGACCAACGGCAATGGCGGGCAGCGACAAAACATCGGGAATGATGAAATGGCGCAGGTCGATGAGGGTGATCAGCGCCATGGTGAGGAACAGATAGGCCGTGAAGGCTGCCGGCAGCGGCGGAACAAGGCTCAGCAGCCCCGCGAAAGCTGCAAGCGTCAGGATGGCAAGCCACAAGAGGGTTCCGGTACCCGGAAAAACACGATCTTCCTCAGGTTGAATGTCTTGCATTATTTTATCCTAACGGATGACCCGCAACAGTGGAAGCCACTCCCATGGCAAGACATTGCTCTGGCTTGGGCGGCTTCGTCCAGCACACCATGGCGAACAAGCGCTGTCTCCTGCGCGATGCCCGCAAGCCCATGTTTCAAGGCACCATTCCCTCGCGGGATGGAAACGTCTAAATAGTATTCGGCTTCGCAAGCCGATCGGCGTTCACCACACGGCAAGGATAGAGTTATGAAGATCACGGTCATCGGCGCGGGATATGTTGGACTTGTCTCGGCCGCCTGCTTCTCCGATTTCGGCTATGAGGTGACCTGCGTTGATCGCGATGCCCGGAAAGTGGCGGCCCTCGGGAATGGCAAGATCCCGATCTACGAGCAGGGCCTTGAGCCTGTGGTGGCCAGCAACCACCAGGCCGGCCGCCTTACCTTCACCGAAGACCTCAAGACCGCGGTCGCCGGAGCGGACGTCGTGCTGATCGCCGTCGGCACGCCGACCCGTGAGGGCGAGGACGCAGCCGATCTTTCCTATGTCTATGCGGCGGCCGAGGAGATCGCGCACGCCATGCAGGGCTATACGGTGATCGTCACCAAGTCGACGGTGCCCGTGGGCACCGCGGCGAAGCTGCGCGAGATCATCTCCAGGGCCCGTCCCGATGGCAATTTCGACGTCGCGTCGAACCCGGAGTTCATGCGCGAAGGCTCGGCGGTTGAGGATTTCCAGCGGCCTGACCGGGTGGTGATCGGCGTCAGCTCGGAACGGGCAGAGCAAGTGCTCCGCCAGCTTTACCGGCCCCTGACTGCCAAGAACGTTCCGCTGGTGGTTGCGTCCTGCGAGGCCGCCGAGGTCATCAAATATGCCGCCAACACCTTCCTGGCCACCCGCATCGCCTTCGTCAACCAGCTCGCCGACCTGTGCGAGGAGGTGGGCGCCGACATCCAGGACGTGGCGCGCGGCATGGGCCTCGACAAGCGCATCGGGTTGCAGTTCCTCAATCCCGGCCCGGGATTCGGCGGGTCTTGCTTCCCCAAGGATACGCGCGCCCTCGCCCACACGGCGCGCCTCTACGGGTATCCCTTCACCATCGTCGAGAACGTCATCGCCGCCAACGAGGCGCGCAAGGGCGCCCTCGCAGACCGGATCGAGCAGGCAGCCGGCGGAACGCTCGCGGGCAAGCGGATTGCACTGCTCGGCATCGCCTTCAAGGCCGAGACGGATGATATCCGCGATGCGGCCTCGCTAACCGTCATTCCGGATCTGCAAAAGCGCGGTGCGGCTGTTGCCGCCTTCGATCCGGTGGCGATGGACAATGGCCGCCAGGCCTTCCAGTCTGTGCAGTGGTGTGCCGATGCCTATTCTGCGGCAATCGGCGCTGATGCGGTGGTGATCCTCACCGAATGGAATGTTTTCTTAGGCCTCGACCTGAAGCGCCTCGCGCGTGACATGCGCGAACCGGTCATGCTCGATTTCCGCAACCTCTTCACGCTGAGCGACGTCAAGGGCTCGGGCCTCACCTATCACTCCATCGGCCGGGCCAGCGTCGTGCCCCCGGAAACCACAAAGGCCGACGTCATCCCGTTCAAGTCAGGAAAGGTGTAAACTCCTATGCCGCGACTCTACGAAAGCCGGAAACGAATACTGGTTACGGGTGGTGCGGGTTTTCTCGGCTCGCATCTGATCGACAGGCTGATAGCGCAGGGCCATGAGGTGATCTGCGCTGATAATCTCTTCACCGGAACCAAGCGCAACATCGAGCACCTGCACGCCAACCCGCGCTTCGAATTCCTGCGCCATGACGTCTGCAATCCGCTGAAGCTCGAGGTGGACGAGATCTACAATCTCGCCTGTCCTGCCTCGCCCGTGCACTATCAGTATAATCCGGTGCTCACCACCAAGACCTCGGTCATGGGGGCGATGAACATGCTGGGGCTCGCCAAGCGCCTGCGCTGCCGGATTTTCCAGGCCTCGACCAGCGAGGTCTATGGCGACCCGGAGGTCCATCCCCAGAGGGAAGACTACTGGGGCCATGTGAACCCGATCGGCACCCGGGCCTGCTATGACGAGGGCAAGCGCTGCGCGGAAACATTGTTCTTCGACTATCACCGCCAGCATGGCGTTGAGATCAGGGTGGCGCGCATCTTCAACACCTATGGTCCGCGCATGCATCCGCGCGACGGGCGCGTGGTCTCCAATTTCATCACCCAGGCGCTCGCCGGCGAGGACCTGACAGTCTATGGCGACGGCGCGCAGACGCGCTCCTTCTGTTACGTGGACGACCTGATCGATGGTTTCCTTCGCCTGATGGAAGCGCCATCGGGTGTGACGGGCCCGGTCAATCTCGGCAATCCGCACGAGTTCACGATGATGGAACTGTCCAGTCAGGTGCTGAAGCTCACGGGCGCCAGCGTGAAGGTGATCCACCAGCCACTGCCCGCCGATGATCCCCGGCAGCGCCGCCCCGACATTTCGCTCGCCAGGGAAACGCTCGGCTGGGAGCCGAAAGTTGAACTTGCGGAAGGCCTGGCAAACACCATCGCCTATTTCCGCACACTCTCCCCACCGCACTGACGGCGGTCTGCCCGCTGTAGCGTGATCTTTCCGCATGCCAGAGCCATGTGGCTCTGCTCCTTCCAGAAACAAAACACGCGCCCCGTTTCCGGGGCGCGTGATGGCAACTGGATCTACCGCTGGCGCGGCTGGATCAGCCAGGTGTTCAGCTCAAGGCTTGCGCTTGAGGGCGTAGACGTAAGCCTTCGATATGCCGAGTTCTTCGGCAATGGCGTCGGCCGTCTTCTTTGCC
>NZ_JBIICB010000336.1:0-4082 GCF_044239095.1 Aestuariivirga sp.
CCCGAGGGCATCGTCCTCACCGAGATCGCGCCGGGCGTGGAGCTGCAGTCGAACATCCTCGACCAGTCGGAATTCCCGCTCATCGTCTCGCCGCGCCTCAAGGAAATGGACAAGCGCCTGTTCCTGCCTGTGAAGATGGGCTTGGCGCTCGATGGCTGACACCGGCGATCATCGCATCCGCCTCGCGGTCGAAGGCCCGCTTGCCACCATCACCATCGCGCGGCCGGAAAAGTTCAACGCGCTCGACCACCCCATGGTGCTGGCGCTTGAGCGCGCGGCCCACATGATCGATGCCGATGGCGCAGTGCGCGCCGCCATTATCACCGGCGAGGGCGTAAAGTCCTTCTGTGCGGGCGGCGACATTGAGGCCTGGTCAGCGCTGCACCCTGCGGATTTCGCGCTTGCCTGGGTGCGCGTCGGCCACCGCGCCTTTGATGCGCTGGCAAGGCTGCGCCAGCCGCTCATTGCGGCGCTCAACGGCCATGCGCTGGGCGGCGGGCTCGAACTCGCCGCCACGGCGGATTTCCGCATCGCGGAGGATCATGTGAAGATCGGCTCGCCCGAAACTGGCCTCGGCATCATTCCCGGCTGGTCAGGCACCCAGCGCACGGTGAACCGCTTCGGCCCGCAGCTCGTCCGCCGCATGGCGCTGCTGGGCGAGGTCTTCACCGCGGAACAGTCTCTTGGCCTCGGCCTCGTCGATGCGCTGGCGCCGCAAGGCGGGGGGCTTGCCGCTGCAACCGCCATGGCCCGAAGGCTCATGGCGCGCGGCCCGCTCGCCACCCAGGCCACCAAGATGCTGATCAACGCGGCGGAAGGCGAGGAACTTCACCGCCCCCTCGAAGCCCTCGCCGGCGGCCTTGCCGCAGGCAGCGAAGATCTCAGGAAAGGTGTCGACGCCTTCCGCCAGAAACGCACGCCGGATTTCTGAGCAGCGCCGCCCTGTCTATTGCATCGTGCCCAGATAATAGACCAGTGACAGGATCCGCTGCTGCGCAAAGCCGTCGCTCATGCTCGCCTGGTCGGGCGTCACCGGCTTCGGCGCCTGGCGGTAGCGCTCACCCCACAGCGGCATGTCGCGCGTGCCATGCGCCGCTATGACGGAACTGCCCTCGATGATGGCGTAGATCTTCTCGACGGGGAACTTGCCGCCATTGCGTTCGGTGATCATCGCCAGGTTGGGGGCGGGCGTCTTCAGGATCTGCCCGATCGGCCCATCGCCCCGCCCGTCGAGGCCGTGGCAGGCCGCACAGTGCATGCGGTACTCTTCCTGCCCAATCGCCGGATCCTGTGCCAGGGCCGTTCCGCCAAGGCCCATGATGCCCAGGGGCAGAAGCAATGCGCCAAGAAGAAGGGAGTTTGATCCATTCACGACACGTCCTCCATGTTGCAAGGAAAAACGCCCGCAGGATAGCATCGCAGAAAGTGAATGTTTTGCGCCAGATCAAGCGCCCCCCGCGTGAGCGGCCTGTCTGGTCTCACCGGGTTTCACGCAAAAGGCGGAGCGATTCCGGATCCAAACGGGCACCGGAAAGAACCCTGCGGAAGCCCCGCAGCAAGGCTCTGGAGCGGGCGATGGGAATCGAACCCACGACATGCAGCTTGGGAAGCTGCCGTTCTACCACTGAACTACGCCCGCGATGGGGCAGAGATTAGTGGAGTGCGGGCGGGGCGGCAAGGGGGCTTAGGAACTTGGGCGGATGGCTCTCTAGGGCGTGACCTCCAACGCAGGGCTACTGTTCATCCTTGAACCTCATCAGTGCCTCACGATCGACGACACTGATTTTCCTATAGCCTAGGCGGATGGCATTGGTGCCTGCGAGGTATTTCAGTATTGGCCGCAACGAGGACCTATACACTCCGAGCATCTTCGATAGATCCTCTTGAGTGACCGTGACGTCTCTTGACGGGTCAGTCAGCTGTAGAAGTCTACGGCATACCCTCGCACGCAGAGTGAGGCTGAGGACCTCGGCAAGAAGTCCCACAGCTATATTTGTGTTGATCGTGGCGAGCCGATAGAACGATTGCCAGTACTTGGGCTGATCATCGAGCAGCTTTCTGATCGCCTCATGTGGCAAATGGAGCATCCGGCATTCTGTGGCCGCCATGAGGCTGATGGTACGAGGTGTCGCGGATAATTCGGCATTATCTCCGATCCAGAAACCGACCTGAGCCCTGTGAAGTACAACAGGCTCCCCAGCTATGAGCGGAAACGTCACTTCCAGGCCACCAGAGGCGAGGCCGTAAATTCCGTCAGCAGCATCGCCAGAAAAATAAACGAACTGCCCAGGCTGATAAACTCGCCACTTTCCAGAACGTGCAGCCCATGTCTGGAACTCGGTCGGCTCGCCCGATAGCCATCCGTAGCTTCCAAGAGCTCCCAGACTTAGCTGTTCTTTTGGTGAATTGGAGTGAATTGTACAGTCTCCTGATCTCAATGGGATAGGTTAGCGGCATAGTCGCATCAGGTACAGAGCCACTTCTGTCGTGACTTGGCACCCAAGTATACTTCGGAGCGCTTCATGCTGAATTCACAACGGACAGCCACTCGCACTGCGGCGTCGATCTTTTTTGTCTTGGCTACAGCGATCCTTGTTCCAACGGTCAGCCGAGCTGATGATCAGAAACCAAACATACTCTTCATCCTTGCCGATAATCTCGGCTACGGCGAACTCGGTGCCTATGGAGGCGGAGAAACACGAGGTGCGCCCACGCCGGTGCTGGACCAATTGGCCCGAGAAGGCCTGCGTCTGACCAATATTAGTATGGAGACGCAGTGCACGCCCAGCCGATCCAGCATCATGACTGGTCGTTTTGCAATACGCTCGGGCACCTACGCCGTACCTTTTGGAGGCGTTCCCGAAGGTCTCACACAGTGGGAATTTACAATCGCAGAAGCGCTCTCGGAAGCCGGATATGCAACAGCTCTTTATGGGAAGTGGCACCTGGGAAGCCATGATGGCCGTCTGCCGAATGATCAGGGCTTCGACGAGTGGTATGGCATACCCCGCACGACAGACGAATCTCTGTGGTCCACGTCATCAGGTTACTCTCCGGACATTGTCCCGCTTGAAAAGATAATGGAAGGGAAGAAGGGCGAACCCAGCCGTCCGCTTGAGGATTACACTGTCGAACAGCGCCGCTTGATTGACGCGGAGATCACAAGGAGATCCGTTGACTTCATGGAACGTCAGGTGAAGGCTGGTAAGCCGTTCTTCACCTTTGTTTCCTTGACGCAGCCTCATCTGCCGACTGAGCCAAATCCCTCCTTCAAGGGAGTGACGGGCAACGGTGATTGGGCTGATATGCTGGTGGAGATGGACGGTAACGTTGGGAAAATGCTGTCTACTGTTGATAATCTGGGGGTGCGAGACAACACGATTGTGATTTTCACCAGTGATAATGGGCCAGAGTTCTTCAAGCCCTGGGACGGATGGGCCGGCCCTTGGCGCGGTCAATACTTCACAGCCCTCGAAGGCGGAATTAGGGTTCCCTTCATGGTGAGATGGCCGGCTCACGTGCCGGCAGGGCGTGTGAGCAATGAGATTGTGCATGGTGTCGACATGTTCGCGACACTTGCGAGGATAACCGGAGCCCACATACCCTCAGACCGGCCGATGGACAGCATCGACCAGTCAGAGTTCCTTACTGGGAAGTCGCAGAAATCGAACCGCGAGGGCTTCCCGATCTGGGGAGCAAATACTTTGCTTGCAGTCAAATGGCGTAACTGGAAACTCCACTTCTACAAGCAGGACACGATGTTCGATCCACCGCAGAAGCTGGGAATACCGTTCATCATCAACCTCTATACGGACCCCCGAGAGGAGAAACCAACAGTCGACAGCTGGGTTATGACCCCGATGCTGAAGATCGTCGCTTCGTTCCAGGAGTCAACGAAGGGTTTTCCTCTCATTCCGATGGGAACACCCGATCCCTACGCCCCGCCGAGTTCTAACTAGTGGATTGACTCCAACGTTTGGAACCCACGGTTCCGAGCTGCGATGATATCGCCAGGATTGGCTTTCCATGCGAAGGGTTTGGGACTGGAGGCGTTGTATTCGCGGATGAAGCGGTTGATGGCG
>NZ_JBIICB010000070.1:0-16230 GCF_044239095.1 Aestuariivirga sp.
CCCCGGTGGGGGAGAGGAATAATATGTGCCCTCTACCGCGGTGGGGGAGAAGAATGACGAGTGCAACAGGCATGGCTGGGCTTGCCCAACGGCGCCCTCCGCTTCCCCACGGAGGGCGTTCGTGCGTTTGGCAACAGCTCATTCCTCTCCCCCGGTGGGGGAGAGGAATAACATGTGCCCTCTACCGCGGTGGGGGAGAGGAATGGCGTGTGCGGCCCCATGGGGGCTTATGCCCCGGCGTCTGTAATTCTGGACAGTACGCGCCACGGCCATTAAGACCGCCGCAAATCCATTCACTCAATTGCCGGGCGTCACATGACAGGGCTTGCTCAGATCCGTTCCACCTTCCTCGACTTCTTCAAGCGCCAGGGGCATGAGATCGTCGCCTCCTCGCCGCTCGTTCCCCGGAACGACCCGACCTTGATGTTCGCCAACTCCGGCATGGTGCAGTTCAAGAACGTCTTCACCGGCATGGAGAAGCGCCCCTACAGCCGCGCCACCACGGCCCAGAAATGCGTGCGCGCCGGCGGCAAGCACAATGACCTCGACAATGTGGGCTACACGGCGCGCCACCACACCTTCTTCGAGATGCTGGGCAACTTCTCTTTCGGCGATTACTTCAAGGCCGAGGCGATCGAATGGGCCTGGACGCTGGTGACGCGCGAATATGGCCTGGCCAAGGACAAGCTCACCGTCACCGTCTTCTCCGAGGACGACGAGGCGCATGCGCTGTGGAAGAAGATCGCTGGCGTTCCCGACAGCCGGATCATCCGCATCCCCACCTCCGACAATTTCTGGTCGATGGGCGATACCGGCCCCTGCGGCCCGTGCTCGGAAATCTTCTATGATCATGGCGACAAGATCTGGGGCGGGCCTCCGGGCTCGGCGGAGGCCGATGGCGACCGCTTCATCGAGATCTGGAACCTGGTGTTCATGCAATATGAGCAGCTCTCGAAGGAAGAGCGCGTCCGCCTGCCCAAGCCCTCGATCGACACCGGCATGGGCCTCGAGCGCATCTCGGCCGTGCTGCAGGGAACCCATGACAATTACGAGACGGACCTGTTCCGCGCGCTGATCGCTGCCATCGTCGAGCGCACCGGGGTTGCTGCCGAGGGTGATGCCAAGGCCTCGAACCGGGTGATCGCGGATCATTTGCGCGCTTCGTCCTTCCTCATCGCCGATGGCGTGCTGCCGTCGAACGAGGGCCGCGGCTATGTGCTTCGTCGCATCATGCGCCGCGCCATGCGCCACGCCGAGCTTCTGGGCGCGCGCGAGCCCCTCATGCACCGCCTGGTGCCCGCGCTGGTGCGCGAGATGGGTGCGGCCTACCCCGAACTCGTGCGCGGCGAGGCGATGATCACCGAGACGCTCTATCTGGAGGAGAACCGCTTCAAGAAGACGCTGGAGCGTGGGCTTCGCCTGCTGGACGAGGGCTCCTCGGGCCTCGCCAAGGGCGATACCTTCTCGGGCGAGACGGCGTTCAAGCTCTATGACACCTATGGCTTCCCCCTCGACCTGACGCAGGACGCGCTGAAGCCGCGCGGCATCGAGGTCGACACGCTTGCCTTCAACGCCGCGATGGAGGCCCAGCGCGAGGACGCCCGCAAGGCCTGGAAGGGCACGGGCGAGGCCAAGACCGAGGCCATCTGGTTCGAACTCCGCGAGAAGGTGGGTGCGACCGAATTCCTCGGCTACGACACCGAGACGGCCGAAGGCATCGTCCGCGCCATCGTGGTCGACGGCAAGGAGGCTGAGAGCCTCAATCCCGGCCAGAAGGGCGCCATCATCGTCAACCAGACGCCGTTCTACGGTGAGTCGGGCGGCCAGACGGGCGACCATGGCGTGATCCGCACGGCGGAAGGTGCCGTGTTCCGCGTCACCGAGGCACAAAAGCGCGTGGGCGATCTCTTCGTCCATGTGGGTGAGGTTGAGCAAGGGTCGCTGAAGCCCGGCAACGCTGTCGAGCTTCACGTCGACCACCAGCGCCGTTCGGGCAATCGCATTCACCATTCGGCCACCCACCTGCTGCACGAGGCGCTGCGCATCACGCTGGGCAGCCACGTGGCGCAGAAGGGCTCGCTCGTCGAGCCGAACCGCCTGCGCTTCGACGTTTCGCACAACAAGTCGATGAGCCATGACGAGATCGCCCAGGTCGAGGCCATCGCCAATGAGATCGTGCTGCAGAACGACGCCGTCAACACGCGGTTGATGACGGTCGACGCCGCCATCGCCGAAGGCGCCATGGCGCTGTTCGGCGAGAAATATGGCGATGAGGTGCGTGTCGTCTCCATGGGCCGCAATGCCCATGGGGCTGGCAAGCCCATCTACTCGCAGGAACTCTGCGGCGGCACGCATGTCTGGCGCACGGGTGACATCGGCCTCATCAAGGTGGTGAGCGAGAGCGCGTCCGCCGCGGGCGTGCGCCGCATCGAGGCGCTGGCCGGCCCCGCCGCGCGCACCTATCTCGAAGAGCAGGACCGCCGCGTGCAGGCGGCTGCCGCAGCGCTGAAGGCGCCAGCTTCCGAGATCGTCACCCGCATCGAGGCGCTGATGGACGAGCGCCGCAAGCTCGAGAAGGAACTGGCCGAGGCCAAGAAGCAGCTGGCCATGGGCGGTGGTGCAAAGGGCGGCGACGAGGGCATTTCCGAGGTCAATGGCGTGAAGCTGATGGCCCGCGTGCTGAAAGGCATTTCGCCCAATGACATGAAGGGCCTCGTTGACGAGGGCAAGGCCAAGCTGGGCTCCGGCGTGGTCGCACTCGTGGGCCTCAATGACGAAGGCCGCGCGGGCCTCGTCGTCGGCGTCACTAATGACCTGACGGCGCGCTTCAGCGCCATCGACCTGGTGCGTGCGGGTGCAGCGGCACTGGGCGGCAAGGGCGGCGGCGGCAGGCCCGATATGGCCCAGGCCGGTGGGCCTGATGGCGAGAAGGCCGAAGAGGCGCTGGCGGCGGTGAGGGCTGCGCTGGGATGACAGGCCGCCTCCCGCGCCGGGTGATGCAGTGTGCCGCCGCGGCGGCGCTGCTTTTCCTTGGCGTCGGAACGGCAACAGCCTGCGGCTTCGAGGACCCGAACAACGTTGCATTCCAGCGCGGCATGCTGAATTTCGCTTTTCCCAAGGCGCTCTATGTTTCAACGGCCGTATGGCAGGCGCAGGTGGAGGGCATTCTGGAGCGCGATCAGGCATCGGGCGCCAACCGCGCGCTGCTGGGGTTCCGCCGGGCTGCCGATGCGCTGGACACGGTGGCGGAAGAACTCGATGCCGGGAACCCCGCACTTCCAGCCTTCACCCTCGTCATGATCGGGCCCGTGCTGTGGACGCGCTTTGCGGAGCAGGGCGGCGCCATCACCGCCACACCCCATGTGAAGGGCCCGGCGGCGGGCGATGTGGTGGTGGTGAGCGACGAGCCCGTCATCATCGCCATGGCCAAGGGCAGGCTTGATGGCCGTGCGGCGCTCGCACTTGGCCTCATCCGGCTCTATGGCGAACCGGCCCGCGTGGCGGCTCTTGAAGCAGCGCTGCGGCGCACGGGCGGAGCGAAGCCCTGAAGCGTCAGTCTGGAGGCCACCGGTCCGTATCGTGGTCGGGGTGCTGGCGGGATGTGAGCTTCGCCAGGTCCTCCGGCGTCCGGTCGTCCGCCGTGGTCCGGGCGGGGAGGCCAGGGAGGGCATCTGCCCAGGGCAGCTTGCTTTCCACGCCCACCACGTGATCGGGGGCAGCGGATGAGGGATCGTCCAGCGTGCCGATGGCGATCTCGTAGACGGGCCAGCCGTCTTCCAGCATGAACATCGGCGTGCCGCAATCCTTGCAGAAGCCGCGTGCCACGATGGGGGAGGAGCGGAATATGGCGGGCTCGCCCCTCGTCCAGCGGAAATGGGCAGGGTCGACGCCGACGAGCGGCGCCCCGAAGGAGCCGAAGGCCTTCTGGCACATGCGGCAATGGCAGAAGCCCGCGGAGCCAAGTGGTCCCTCGATGCGATAGCGCAGCGCGCCGCATTGGCAGCCGCCCGTGGTGACAATGCCTGTCATGGCCCGGATCCCTTCGAAGATGCCACGCTGCATGTCAGTATCACTTACCTTTCCATGCTTGCAATCCTGACGTGCTCCAATAGCATACACGCTTCGGGCAAAATGCGCACCTATGCCTCGCTCTTGCTGCACTGCAAGATAACAGGAGAATTCTGATGAGTGGAACTGCCGCGAATGGGGAGGCTTCGGAAGAGGCGGCATCTTCAGGCAACGGCGTGCGGCGGCCGGGTTTTCTGGTGCTCACTGTGGGCTCGATCGGCGTCGTCTACGGCGACATCGGCACGAGCCCGCTTTACGCCTTCCGCGAGGCGGTGGCAGCCGCCATGCGCTCTGACGGCGCGGTGAGCGAGGCCATGGTGCTGGGCGTGCTGTCGCTCATCCTGTGGGCGCTGATTCTCATTGTCACCATCAAATATGTGCTGATCCTGCTCAATGCCGACAATCAGGGCGAGGGCGGAACGCTTTCGCTGATGGCGCTGGCGCAGCGCGCCATGGGCAAGTCGGTCACATGGCTCGCGGTGCTGGGCATGATCGGCGCGGCGCTGTTCTATGGCGATGCCATCATCACGCCGGCGATCTCGGTGCTCTCGGCTGTCGAGGGGCTCAAGATCATCACGCCGGCCTTCGAGCCCTATGTGCTGCCCATCGCGCTGGCGATCATCGTTGGGCTGTTTCTCGTGCAGTTCCAGGGAACGGCCCGGGTGGCGGCCTTCTTCGGCCCGATCACGCTTGTCTGGTTCCTGAGCCTCGCCGCGGCGGGCCTCTATCACATCTTCGACCATCCCCGCGTACTGATGAGTTTCAACCCGTACTATGCGGTGAACTTCCTGATGAACCACGGGCTCATCGGGTTGGTGACGCTGGGGGCCGTCTTCCTCGCGGTGACGGGGGCGGAGGCGCTTTATGCCGACCTCGGGCATTTCGGCAAGCGGCCCATCCAGGCGGCCTGGCTCACCGTGGTGCTGCCTGCGCTGGCTCTCAACTATCTGGGCCAGGGGGCACTGCTGATCGCCAACCCGGCGGCCATCGACAATCCCTTCTTCCGCATGATGCCGGATTGGGCGCTGATCCCCATGGTGGTGCTGGCGGCCGCGGCAACCATCATCGCATCACAGGCGGTGATCACCGGCGCCTTTTCGCTGACCCAGCAGGCGATCCAGCTGGGCCTGCTGCCGCGCATGGAAATCCGCTTCACCTCCGAGTCGCATGCGGGGCAGACCTACCTGCCGCAGGTCAACTGGCTGCTGCTGGCGGGCGTCATTCTTCTCGTCGTCTTCTTCAAGACGTCGAGCGCGCTCGCCACCGCCTATGGCATCGCGGTGACCGGCACCATGGTGGTGACCGCCACGATGGCCATCGCCGTGATCTGGAAGGACTGGCGCTGGCCGCTGTGGCTGACGCTGCTCGTCATGATGCCGCTGTTGTTGATTGACGTGATTTTCCTCGGCGCCAATGCGCTCAAGATCATGGACGGTGGCTGGATGCCGCTGGCACTCGGCGCCGCCATCCTGCTCCTGATGTGGACATGGCGGGAGGGCTCCCGCCTGCTGGCGGAAAAGACGAGGCTCTCCGAAGTGCCGCTTGCGGAGTTGGTCGAGAGCCTGACGGCACGGCCACCCGAAACGGTGCCTGGCACGGCGGTGTTCCTCTCCGCCCAATCCGGCAGCGCGCCATCGGCGCTGATGCACAGCCTCAAGCACTACAAGGTGCTGCATGAGCGCAATGTGATCCTGCGGGTGAGGACAGCCTCCGTGCCAACCGTTCCGGCGGCCGAGCGGCTGAAGATCGAACAGCTGTCCGAGCGCTTCTACAAGGCGGAGCTGACCTTCGGCTTCATGGAAGCGCCCAATGTTCCCGCAGCCTTGCTGAAGTCGCCGCAGTCAGGCTTGAAGTTCAGCCTGATGGACACGTCCTTCTTCCTCTCGCGCCGCAGCGTGCGGGCCTCGAAGTACCAGGGCATGCCGGTGTGGCAGGACAAGCTGTTCATCATGATGGCGAAGAACGCCAATGACGCGAGCAGCTATTTCCGCCTGCCGCCGGGACGGGTCATCGAGGTGGGGAGCCAGGTGACGGTGTAGGGCCTAAAAGAATTCAACAATAAAGTCCGTCACCCCGGCGAAGGCCGGGGTCCAGCTTTCGGCGTCCGCAGCTGGATCCCGGCCTTCGCCGGGATGACGGCATAAATGGGGTTCACCCCATCGCCTTCTGAAGGTTCGCATCGACCGCATCGAGGAAGCCCTCGGTGGTGAGCCAGTTCTGGTCGGGGCCGATCAGGACGGCCAGGTCCTTGGTCATCTTGCCTTCCTCGATGGTCTGGACGACGACCTTCTCCAGCGTCTCGGCGAAGCGGGCAAGGGCTGCGTTGTCGTCGAGCTTGGCGCGGTGCTTGAGGCCGCCGGTCCAGGCGAAGATCGAGGCGGCGGAGTTGGTCGAGGTCTGCTTGCCCTGCTGGTGCAGGCGGTAATGGCGGGTCACCGTGCCGTGGGCGGCTTCCGCCTCCACCGTCTTGCCGTCGGGCGTCATCAGCACCGAGGTCATCAGGCCCAGCGAGCCGAAGCCCTGGGCGACGATGTCCGACTGCACGTCGCCGTCATAGTTCTTGCAGGCCCAGACATAGCCGCCGGTCCACTTCAGCGCGGAGGCCACCATGTCGTCGATCAGGCGGTGCTCGTAGAACAGCTTGCGCTTCTCGAACTCGGCCTTGAATTCCGCGTCGAAGATCTCCTGGAAGATGTCCTTAAAGCGCCCGTCATAGGCCTTGAGGATGGTGTTCTTGGTGGAGAGATAGACCGGGTAATTGCGCATCAGCCCGTAGTTGAACGAGGCGCGGGCGAATTCCTTGATCGACTCATCGAGGTTGTACATCGCCATGGCAACACCGGCGCCCGGCGCCTTGAACACTTCCTTCTCGATCACCGAGCCGTCCTCGCCCACGAACTTGACGGTGAGCGTGCCCTTGCCGGGGAAGGTGAAGTCGGTGGCGCGGTATTGGTCGCCGAAGGCGTGGCGGCCGATGATGATGGGCTGCGTCCAGCCGGGAACCAGGCGCGGCACGTTCTTGCAGATGATGGGCTCGCGGAAGATGACGCCGCCCAGAATGTTGCGGATCGTGCCGTTGGGCGACTTCCACATCTGCTTGAGGCCGAATTCCTTCACGCGGGCTTCGTCCGGCGTGATGGTGGCGCACTTGACGCCCACGCCGTGCTTCTTGATGGCGTTGGCGGAATCGACCGTCACCTGGTCATTGGTGGCATCGCGGTTCTCGACCGAGAGGTCGTAATAGTGAAGATCCACATCGAGATAGGGCGTAATCAGCTTCTTCTTGATGAGGTCCCAGATGATGCGGGTCATCTCATCGCCGTCCAACTCGACAACCGGGTTCTGGACCTTGATCTTCGCCATGGGGAAAGCCTTCTGTTGCGCTGCGGTATGTTCCTCGCCGCCTATAGCAGGCGGACGGGGAGGCGGCAATTCAGACTGTAGGCGAAGGGCCTTGACACCCTTGAAAGGGCGGGGGAAGCCGGTCCAGTGTGGCCGCCCTGCCTGAGAATGAATGATTCCCCACCCATGACCTGCCCGAAGCTCGACCGCTCCAACATCGTGGCGTTCATCGCCGGCATCTTCGAGCGGCGCGGGGCGGGAGCCTATCTGGGTGAGGCCGTGCGCGTGCGCATCTGGGACGATCAGTGCAAGCAGCCTGGCATGAAGACCCCCGCGTTCCGCTACGCCACGCCGCTCTTGGGGCGCGTGGTCGCGCGGCAAGCGTCATAACGCGCGTGTTTCTCATTCTTCAGGGCGTCATCCCGGCGAAAGCCGGGATCCAGCTTTCTTCGGGTCTTCCAAAGCTGGATTCCGGCTTTCGCCGGAATGACGGAATTTGGGATGGAGCGCGCGCATGACACTCCGCGCTTCCGCCGAAGCCAATGCGCTGACGCATCCGAAATTCGTGCTTTACTGGCTGGCCATCGGGTGTGCGTCCTTCGCCGTGCAGATCATGTCGGTGTCGGTGGGCTGGGAAGTCTACGACATCACGCGTGACCCGCTCTATCTTGGCTATGTGGGCCTGGCCCAGTTCCTGCCGCCCTTGCTGCTCGTGCTGGTGACGGGGCTGGCCGCCGACCGCTTCAACCGCCGCTTCATCATGGCGGGCTGCTTAGGCCTTGAGGCGCTCTGTGCGCTGGGGCTCTTGCTGTTCACCCTGTCGAAGCCAACCGACGTGACCCCGGTTTTCGGCATCCTCGTTGTTCTGGGCATTGCCCGGGCCTTCTTGAACCCGGCCTCCGATGCGCTGGCCCCCAACCTGGTGCCGAAGGAGGCGATCGCGCACGCGATCTCGCTTACCACCATGATCTGGCAGGTGGCGAACATCGCAGGACCCGTGGCGGGCGGGCTGCTCTATGGCCTGGCGGGTGAAGTGGCCTATGGCGTGGCGCTGGTGCTGGTCGCCGCCGCCGCACTGCTGGTGCTGATGATCGGGCGCGTGCCGCAGACCAACCATGCTGGCGAAGAGACGACACTCTCCACCCTCTTTGCGGGCTTCACCTTCATCCGCAAGGAGAGGATCGTTCTGGGGGCGATCTCACTCGACCTTTTTGCCGTGCTGCTGGGCGGGGCGGTGGCGCTTCTTCCGGTTTATGCGCGTGACATTCTCGAGGTGGGTCCGTGGGGCCTGGGCCTGCTGCGCGCGGCGCCTGGCGTCGGGGCCGTCGCCATGGCGCTTTACCTTGTGCGCTATGGCATCAAGGACAAGGCGGGCGTGATCCTGTTTGCAGGCGTTGCCGGCTTTGGCCTCTGCACTGTGGTGTTCGGCTTCTCCACATGGGTGCCGCTCTCCATTGCGGCACTCGTGCTCATGGGCGCCTGTGACATGGTGAGCGTCTATATCCGTGAAACACTGCTCCAGCTCTGGACGCCGGATGAGGTGAGGGGGCGCGTCAATGCCGTGAACCGCGTCTTCATCGGCGCCTCCAACGAGCTGGGCGAGTTCCGCGCCGGTGTGGTGGCGGCCTGGGTGGGGGCCGTGGCGGCCGTGACGCTGGGCGGGGCGGGAACCGTCATGGTCGCAGGGCTCTGGTCCCGCTGGTTTCCGGAACTTCGCACTGCGAGGCGGCTGGACGGGCGGGGCTAGGGCCGCTATTTCCCATCCCCATCATGGCTGGAACGGACAAGACGAAGAATCAGGTTCTGGGACCCGCACCCATCGCGGTGCTGGTGAGCCCGCAACTGGGCGAGAACATCGGCACGGCGGCGCGCGCCATGGCCAATTTCGGGCTGCATGAGCTGCGCCTGGTTGACCCGCGTGACGGCTGGCCGAACGAGAAGGCGCTGACCTCTTCCTCCGGCGCCAACTGGATCATCGAGAATGCCACCGTGCAGGCGACCCTGCCGGAGGCCCTGAAGGACGTGACCTACGTCTATGCGACGACGGCCAGGCCGCGCGGTATGATCAAGGAAGTGGTCACGCCAGAGCAGGCGGGCCATGACATGCGCGCGCGGGTGGCGCGGGGCGAGAAGGTGGCAATCCTCTTCGGGCGCGAACGCACGGGGCTCTCCAACGATGAGATCTCGATGGCGGACGTGATTGTGACCGCTCCCGTCAACCCGGCTTTCGCCTCGATCAATATCGCGCAGGCGGTGCTGCTCATGGGTTATGAATGGTACAAGGGCCTGGCCGAAACGCTGGGCCAGCAGACGCCGGAGCTTCCCGCCCTCGAAGGGCCGGGCCTGCAGACGCCGGACACGCGGCCCGCCACCAAGGAGGAGCTCTTTGGCTTCTTCGACCACCTGGAGCGTGAACTCGACATCACGGGCTTCTTCAAGACGGACGACAAGAAGCCCGGCATGCTGCGTAACATCCGCAACCTCTTCGGCCGCGCCGAGCTCACCGAGCAGGAGGTGCGCTCGCTGCGCGGCATCGTGTCTTCGCTCACCCGCATGCATGAGCGGCGGAAGGAGCTGCGGGAAAAGGAGCAGAACGAGGGATGAGCACGCCGCGGGTGCTGCTGTTCGACTCCGGCATGGGTGGCCTCACCGTGGCCCGCTCGGTGCGTCACGAACTGCCCTTCGCGCATCTCGTCTATTCCGCCGACAACGCCGCCTTTCCCTATGGCGCATGGGAGGAAAAGGCGCTGGTCGACCGCATTCTCTTCGTGATGGGCGAACTCATCGCGCGGGTGGAGCCCTCGATCGTGGTGATCGCCTGCAACACGGCCTCGACCATCGCACTCGGCGCGCTGCGTGAACGTTTCAGCGTGCCCTTCGTCGGCACCGTCCCGGCGATCAAGCCCGCTGCTGCGCAGACGAAATCGGGGCTCGTCGGCGTGCTCGCCACACCAGGCACGGTGAAGCGCGAGTATACCCAGGCCCTGATCCACAGCTTCGCCTCGCACTGCCATGTGGTGCTTCAAGGCGCGCCGCGCATGGCCGAGATGGCGGAGCGCAAGCTGAAGGGCATTGCCGTTGACCTCGAGGAACTGAAGCAGGAAGTGGTCCCTGTCTTCATCGAGGACAGCGGGCGGCGCACCGACGTCGTGGTGCTGGGCTGCACCCATTACCCGCTGCTGACGGACGAATTGGCGAAGGTGGAACCGTGGGTCGTCCGCTACATAGACCCCGCGCCCGCCATCGCGCGGCGCGTGGCGGACGTGCTGGGCGAGACGCAGGCCGTTGCGCCGGGAAAGCTGGTTCCGCCGCATAACGCCGTGCTGCTTACCTCGCGGCGGGAAGATGCCGAGGACGCGCTGCCGGCCTATGCGAAGATGAGCTTCCATCTGCCGGAGTTTCTGGATTTGAAGGTTTAGGTATCTCGCCATGTCCAAGCTCATCGTCCTCTCCCGCGTCGCGGGAGAGGAAGGGGCCCCAACGAAGTTGGGGGAGGTGAGGGGAGCGCAGACTCTGCACTGATTGGCGTGGTTGTCTTCCCCTCATCTCCCCGTTGCGTTCCGCAACGGGTCCCTTCTTCTCCCGCTGAAGGAGCGGGAGAAGACACAGGGCTTGAGACACGGGGTCTCTCACCCCTTGTCCAGCCCCATCGTCAGCCCACGGACGAGGTGGCGCTGTACCAGCAGGATGACGACGAAAGCCGGCAGCATGCTGGCGATGCTGAGCGCGGAGGTGAAACCCCAGGTCTGCGTGACGATGAGGCTCAACTGCACGGGGAGCAGGCGGATCGTCGTGGTGAGGAACAACGCCATCAGGAACTCCGTCCAGGAGAAGATGAAGCACAGCACGGCGGTGGCGGCGATGCCGCTCCTGATCAGCGGCAATTGGATTCGGCTGAAGGCCTGCCACGGCGTGGCGCCGTCGAGGAACGCGGCCTCGCCCACCTCGCGCGGCACGTCATCGAAGAAGGATTTGAGGAGCAGGATCGCGAAGGGCAGGTTCGCCGCCGCATGCGCGAAGATCACGCCCGCATGGGTGTCGCGCAGGCCCAGCTGGTGGTAGATGAAGACCAGCGGCACCAGAACGGCGATGGGCGGCATGATGCGCTGGAACAGCACCCAGAGGAAGATAGGCCTGCTGCTGCGGTTCGCGACGACGGAGAGGGCATAGGCCGCCGGAAGTGCTGCGAGCAGCACCAGCAGCGTCGAACCCACCGCGACGAGGATCGAACTGAATATCGCCTGGTTCGAGGAAAAGAAGGCCGGGCCTTCGCCCAGCAGGGTGACGCGGTAATTGTCGAGGGTGGGGGTGAAGTTGAACCAGGTGATGCGGTCAAACTCGAAGATGGCGCTGACCGGTTTGATCGAGGTGAGGCCCCACCAGAACAAGGGGAACATGAAGCAGCTCACGGTCAGTATTGCGGCGGCATCCCTGAGGAGGCGAAGGTGGAGCGGGCTGGTCATCGGGCGGAGACCATGTCGGAGCCTCCGCAAGCCAGCAAGCGCAGATTTGACATGCCCCCCACCTTCGCCTATACGCGCCGCAGCACGGGGCTTTTCGGCCCCGTGTTTGCTTGCCCGTGCCCCTTGATGGGGCTGTCGGCCGGGAGACCGGTGCCAGGAGGGTGGGTTCTCTTGAAACCAATACGGAGACCGTAAATGACAAAGCGCGCAAACGCGAAATATAAGATCGACCGCCGCATGGGCGAGAACATCTGGGGCCGCCCGAAGAGCCCTGTCAACAAGCGTGAATACGGCCCCGGCCAGCATGGCCAGCGCCGCAAGGGCAAGATGTCGGACTTCGGCACCCAGCTGAAGGCCAAGCAGAAGCTTAAGGGTTATTACGCCAACCTGTCCGAGCGCCAGTTCCGCAAGACCTATGACGAGGCCATCCGCCTGACGGGTGACACCTCCGAGAACCTCATCGGCCTGCTCGAGCGCCGCCTCGACATGGTGGTCTACCGCGCCAAGTTCGTGCCGACCGTCTTCGCTGCCCGCCAGTTCGTGAGCCACGGCCACGTGAAGGTGAACGGCAAGCGCGTCACCATCGCTTCCATCCGCATCCGCCCCGGCGATACGATCGAGCTCACCGACAAGGCCAAGGGCCTCGCCAATGTGCTTGAAGCCACGCAGCTCGCCGAGCGTGACACGCCCGACTACATCGAAGTCGACCACAAGGGCATGACCGCCCGCCTGGTGCGTATCCCGGCCCTTTCGGACGTGCCCTATCCCGTCCAGATGCAGCCGAACCTGGTCGTGGAATACTACTCACGCTAAGTTATCCGGCGCGGGAAACCGCAATCCCACTCAAGGTTCAGGGCCATCACATATGACATGTGGTGGCCCTTTTGCTTGCACTGCACGCTGTGAGACAGCCTATGCGCGCATCATGGTTTATTCCTCAATCTTCGCTTGGTGA
Source organism: Aestuariivirga sp. (assembly GCF_044239095.1). GTDB lineage: Bacteria > Pseudomonadota > Alphaproteobacteria > Rhizobiales > Aestuariivirgaceae > Aestuariivirga. The sequence goes on from NZ_JBIICB010000070.1 coordinate 12,829, forward strand.
TCCTGCGTTGGCTCGTCCCATGCCTGACAAACGTTTCGCTTCTGCAGAGGAAGGTGATAAGGTGAAGCTGGGGAACGGTCTGACCATGCAGGAAGTGCAAAATGACACGTTTCAAGCTGCGATCCACGGTTCTCCTCACAGTCACCTTCATGACCGCCCTCGCCACGCCGGTATTGGCTGTTGAAGGCGGCACGAGTTTCTATCTTCTCGGTTCGAAGACCACCATGGCAGGCTATCTTCCGCCGCCGGGCTTCTATGGCATCCTGTCGAATTACGCTTATTCCGGCAGTGCTGATATCGATTTCGAATCGGCGGGCGTCAATCTCTCCGGTGGCATCGACGCCGATGCCTATATCGCGCTGCCGACGGCCTTGTTTGTTCTGGACAAGGATGTGCTGGGCGGCAACCTCGCCTTCACGCTGACCACGCCCTATGGCGGCAAGCAGATGGAGGCGGGCGTCATCACCGGGCGCACGGGTCAGGAGTTCAATACCGACCGTGACAACTGGGCCTTCGGAGACCCCGTGCTGGGCGCGACACTCGGCTGGCATGACGGCAACATGCACTACACGCTGGGCACACTTATCAACGTGCCCATCGGACAGTGGGAGTTCGGAAACCCCGTCAACATCGGCTTCAACCGCTGGGTCGTCGACACGACGGGCGCCTTCACCTACCTCAATCCCGAGACGAAGCTGGAGCTGTCGGGGGCGGCGGGCATCACCTTCAATTTCGAGAATCCCGACACGGAATACAGGTCAGGAACCGAGTTGCATGCCGAAGGCGCTGCCATGGTGCATCTCGCCCATGGCCTCAGCCTCGGCGTCAATGGCTATGCCTACAAGCAGGTCACGGGCGACAGCGGGTCAGGCGCGGTGCTGGGTGATTTCGAGGGGCAGGTCTTCGCCCTCGGCCCCGCCCTCGATTACACATTCAAGGTTGGCAACACGCCGGTCGTCACGAACCTCCGTTATTTCTATGAATTCGGCGTGGAGAACCGGCTGACCGGATCCGCGGGCTTCCTGAACATCGCCGTACCCATCGGCGGTCATTCGACTGAGAAGCATTGAGGAAGATGTAATGGCCTTGCTCACTGTCTTTCGGCTTAACGGCCTCGCAACGCTATTTGCCTGTGCGCTGATATGGTCTGGACAGGCCCTGGCGCAGGACCAGCGGCCCAATATTCTGCTGATTGTTGCCGATGATGCGGGCTATGCGGACATCGGCAGCTTCGGCGGCGAGATCCAGACGCCCAACATCGATGCGCTCGCCGCCACCGGCGTGCGCTTCACGCAGTTCGGGGTGAGTGCGACCTGCTCACCCACCCGCTCCATGCTGCTGACAGGAACCGACAACCACCTCACCGGCCTTGGCAACATGGCGGAGTTCATGGCCCCCAACCAGAAGGGCAAGCCGGGCTATGAGGGATATCTGAACGAGGGCGTTGCCCCCATTCCCGCACTCCTCAAGGATGCGGGCTACAACACCTACATGGCCGGCAAGTGGCACATGGGCGAGGAGCCGGAGCATTTCCCCGCCGCGCGCGGCTTCATGCGTGACCTGACATTGATCCCCGGCGGCGGCAGCCACATGGACGACATGTGGGGCGCCAGTGGAGAGCGGCAGCTCTATACTTACAACGGCAAGCCGCTGCAGGCGCTGCGCCCCGGCTTCTACTCCAGCGAGGACTATACCGCCGCCATCATCAGCAACATCGCGGAAAACCGCGCCAGCGGAAAGCCGTTCTTTGCCTATCTTGCGCTGCAGGCGCCGCATGATCCCTTCCAGCTCCCCGAGGAATGGCTGGACCGCTACGAGGGCCGCTACGACCAGGGCTATGACGCAACACGCGCCGCCCGCATTGAGAGGATGAAGGCGCTGGGCATTCTGGCGCCGGATGCCACGGTGTTTCCGCGGCTTCCGAATGTTCCCGCATGGAATGACCTCACGGAGGAGGAGAAAAAGAAGTCCGCCCGCCGCATGGAACTCTTTGCCGCCATGGTCGCCAACATGGATGAGAACATCGGCAAGCTGATCGCATACCTCAAGACATCGGGGCTCTACGACAATACGCTCATCATCTTCCTCTCCGACAATGGGCCGGAAGGAAACATCATGGACATGGGCCCGCCCTGGGATAACAGCAACCTCGAGGACTGGGGCCAGAAGGGCACCTTCATCCAGTATGGGCCCGCCTGGGCGCAGGTGGGGGCAGGGCCGTTCCGCATGTTCAAGGGTTACCTATCGGAAGGGGGCATTCGGACACCGCTCATCATCTCGGGCGCCGGTGTGAAGGGCAGCGGCCGGATATCGGACGCGGTGGTGCATGTGAAGGACATTCCAGCCACCATCCTCGATGCGGCCGGCATTGCCCACCCGGACAGCTTCAACGGCAACAAGGTCGCCCCGCTGCAGGGCAAGGCGCTGGTGCCCATTCTCGCGGAGAAGGCCAGCGCGGTGCGCGGGGCCGATGACTGGACCGGCTGGGAGCTCTTCGGCAACCGCGCCATCCGCCAGGGCGACTGGAAGCTGCTGTGGATGTGCAAACCCTTCGGCGCCAGCCAGTGGCAGCTGTTCGACCTCAAGTCGGATCCCGGCGAAACGCGGGACCTTGCGGCAGAAAAGCCGGAGATTCGCGACCGGCTGGCCAAGCACTGGGACGACTATGTGAAGATCAACAATGTGATCTTGCCCGATGTGTCGCCACTTTGCGGGAAAGACTACGCCAGGTAGAAATTCTGTCTACAACCTCTATCGCTTCTTTTGGGAAAAATCTCTAACCTTTGTGCAGCTTCAAGCAGTCGAACCATCGATTCGCGTTATCGTGGTTCAGCCAGAGACAGGGCATCACGCCGCTGTCCGTGAAGCGCTAAGGGGGGTTACTCCATGGATATCGTCGGACTCATCATTCAGCTCATCGCAGGCGCCATTGGTGGCAATGCGGCGGGCAAGGTCTCGAAGGGCGTCAGCCTCGGCGGCACCGGAAACTCGATTGCCGGCGCCATCGGCGGCGTGGTTCTCGGCCAGATCATCGAGCGCCTCACCGGCGGTGCGATTCCTGCGGATGCCGCGGCTGCCGCAACCTCGGGCCTCGACATCGGCTCCATCATCTCGAGCCTCATCGGCGGCGGTGCCGGCGGCGCAATTCTGACGGCCATCATCGGCGCCATCAAGAACCGCTGATCCACGGTCAATTTCGTCACCAGGCCGCCGGGCCACCAAGTCTGGCGGTTTCTTGCCTGTGGTCTAGTTGAGCCGCCACTCGCTGCCGACATGGCGGAGGTCCACCGGCGCCACGATCCCCGCATGCGCCACGCGCACCGAGGCCAGCGGCCCTTCGAGGTTGTGCGACCAGAAATCGAGAAACTGGATCAGGCGCGGAAACTTGGGCGCCAGGTCGTA
>NZ_JBIICB010000071.1:0-16192 GCF_044239095.1 Aestuariivirga sp.
ACTTACCTCGAGATCATCGAGGCAGCATGCGACGCCTGGCAGAAGCTCATTGCTCAACCAGAGACCATCACCTCAATCGGAATGCGCCAATGGGCTCATGTCGGTCAGACCCAATGACCGTTGGTATTATCCAAGGGATGCTTCACTTCATAATGACTGCCGCCGTGCCGTGCTATGCACGCGCGACCTTCATGTGGGGTTGGAATCAAGTCTTGCTATTGGGTGGCTTTGCATCGCATCGCTGCTTCCTCCACGATCTCTGGAATCGAGTGTAGGGTTCGGAACCATCTGCATTGAAGACAGCACGTGCGATATGTACCCGTCCGCGTCGGTTCAGCTTCGTGGATCTATCCTAGGGTAACTTCACTTAGATGCGGGGGATCCTATCTTTGTCTTTCGGCCGGGTTTCTTGGCCGACACGCCTGCCCGGCGGTTGGTTTTCCTAGAGGCCGCCGGTTTGGTGGCCGCGGCTTTCTTCCCGGGCTTTAGAAGCGCCCTGGGCTCGGAGGATTTGGTGGCTTTCCTCTGCTTTCGGCTCGATATTGGTTTCTGTTTCATCTTTGAGGCTGGCTCATTCTTGTCCTTGGGCAGGGTTTCTGGCTCTTCAAGGTCAAGGCCGAAAAGCGCCGAAAGATCTGCGCCGCCGAGGATCTTGTCGCTCTTGGCAGTCGTGCTGCTCGCAGGGGTGGCAGGTCCAGCGGAGACCTGTGCGATCAGTTCCTGTTGGTCGACGCCCCGCAATAGGAACAGCAGTTCGGGCCTGCTATCGAGGCGGGCTCCAACTCCGTACAAGGTGGCGGCCACATGCTTGCACATATAGGCGCCATCAGGACAACTGCATGACATGCTGATCGACTCAATCGCCGGAAACAAACCGTCGGCCGGGCGGCAGACACGGTCCATGACTGACTTAGACAACCGGCCCTGAAGGAGTTCCACCATGGAGTCGATGCTTGCCGAACAATCACGGCAGATGTCGTTCCATGTCTTTCCATCAAGCGATGCGATGATGATCTTGATTCTGTAGAGCGACGAGCCGCTGACTTGCGCCGAGATCTCGCCCTTCCCGATCTGCAGGTCGATGACGCAACTATGCCGCACATAACTGCGGCCACGCGGCAGACGGTTGGCATAATCGCTGTAGCGCTCAAGGTTTTCACACCAGGCCTTGCCCCAGAAACTCGTTGCGATCTTGCGCCCTTCGAGCACGACGGGAGACAGACCGCTTCCGGTCTTGCTTAGCGCTGCAAGGCGCCTTTCGGCTTGCTGCCGCTTCTCGGCAACGGAGAGTGTAGCTTTCCAGCGGAAGTAGCTCATCTCACTCGTCTTTCATGGCTGAGCCAAGGTCTAGTGTGACCAGGCGCATCAGTTCCGAGTCGCTCAGTTCGGTCAGAAGTACTTCTGCAACACCTTCGAGGATATCTCCGGCGAGCATCGACTTCTCCTCGATCATGCGATCGATCCGGTCTTCCACTGTTCCCTGGCATACGAATTTGTGAACGAGGACATTGCGCTTCTGACCAATGCGAAAGGCCCGGTCAGTTGCTTGGTTTTCGACGGCTGGATTCCACCAGCGGTCAAAATGAACGACATGGGAAGCTGCCGTGAGGTTCAGGCCAGCGCCTCCGGCCTTCAGTGACAGCACGAAGAAGGGAATTGACTCATTTTCCTGAAAGCGCCGCACCAGGTCCTTGCGTTTTGTCACCGCAGTCTCGCCGGTCAGCACGAGTCCCTCCCGTCCGAAAGTGCGGGCGAGACAAGACGCCAGTGGTGCGGTGATCTCCTTGAACTGGGTAAAGACAAGCACCTTTTCCTGACGCTCGGCGATCTGGCTGGCGATCTCCTTCAACCGCAGCAGTTTCCCGCTGTCGGCCTCACGCCACGCTGCATCGCCAAGCCATTGCGAAGGATGATTGCAGATTTGCTTGAGCCTCATCAAGGTTGTCAGAACGAGGCCCTTGCGCTGAATGCCACTGGCTTCCTGCAGGCGCTTGGCCAGTTCAGCGACGGTCTGCTGATAGAGGGCCGCCTGGAGCTTGGAGAGGGCACAAAATGTCTTCACCTCGGTCTTGTCCGGCAGGTCAGAGATGATGCTCTTGTCGGTCTTCATGCGCCGCAGAATGTAGGGCCGGACGAGGCTGCGAAGCGGACCATAGTCAACCCGCCCCGGAGTGGCGGGGCCTGCCTCGGTGCGTTCCGCCAGGCGCTTGATGAACGATGTGAATTCGCGTGCGGAACCAACAAGTCCCGGATTGATGAAGTCGAACAGCGACCATAGATCGCCAAGACGGTTCTCCACGGGCGTGCCGGTCATGGCGATGCGGGCATCGGCCTTGAGTTTCTTGACGGCCAAAGTCTGCTTCGTGTTGGCATTCTTGATGGCCTGCGCCTCGTCAAGAATGGCAAGACGCCAAGTTATGGCCTGGAACTCATCCATTCGCATCAGCGTGCCGTAGGTGGTGATGACGAGGTCAATGTCCGCCAATCTCTCGATCGTGAGGCCCTGCAGGTCCTCCCCGTTCATGACGGAAGAATGCGCTATCACGTATCTGAGACTGGGAGCGAAGCGCGCGATCTCGGCCGACCAGTTGCCGATCAGAGATGCCGGGACGACAAGGATGCTGGGTTTGGTGCGATGTGCTTCAGGGATCTTAGCGTGACCGCGTGCCTTTCCTTCTCGAAGTCCTGCATCCCGTTTCAAGACGAGCAGAAGCGAGATGACCTGTATGGTCTTTCCGAGGCCCATGTCGTCCGCAAGGCAAGCGCCAAGGCCAAGTCTGGTGAGCAGTGCCAGCCATGCGACGCCTTCCTTCTGATAGGGGCGCAGCGTTGCCTTCAGAGCCGGTCCCGGATCACTGGCGCCGTCCATAGCGGGCTGCCGCAGCGCTGCCAAAGTCTCGGCGAGCCATGGACCTGCGACCGTCTGGCTCCAGTCTGGTGACAGAATCTCTGGCTTGTTCCCTGAGCCGAGGCTTGCCCCTGACACCAGCCGCATCGCTTCTGTAAATGGCAGGCCTCCCTCGTCAGCGCGCCGCTCGACAGCCTCGAACAGCTCAAGGGTCCGGGCCAGCCGGTCCCGATCGATTTCGACCCACTTGCCGCGCACCAGGGCAAGCCCATCGGTCTGGGCCAGCAGTTGCTTCACCTCGTCCGCGGACAGCGTCTCACCGTCGAGCGATACCGCAAAATCGAAGTCCAGCATTGCATCGAGGCCCATGAGTGAGGGCGCCCGCGTTCCCACCGACGCCTGCACCTGGGGCCGGATGGGCCGTCCCATCTTCCAAGCCGCCGGCATGCGCAAGACGATGCCGGCACGCTCGAGGATCGGAGCGTCACGCAGAAACTGTTGTGCGTCTGCTGGTGTCCAGCGCAGCGGATGGTAGATTTCGCCGGAATCGACCATGGATTTCAGCCAGCCGCAGTCCCCGGCGGCTTTCTGAACCGGAAGCAAGAGGGACAGAAGTCTCTCCCTGTTGTCGGCGCCGGCATATTCTTGAAGCGCCCGGCCCAAGGGTACATGCTGCGCCTGCTTTCCATCAGACAGGCGGGAAGTATAGGTGGCCAGGAAGGCGAATGGGGACTCCTCATCCTTTCGGTTTTCGGCGAGGTTGAAGTGTACACGCCCGACGATGCTCCATGCCGGACCGCGTAGCCTCAGGAAATCAGCAAGCGTCTGACCGCTTTCGGTCAACTCCGCCGAAAGCGCTGCACCCATGCTCACCCAGATCTCAGCCAGGATGCCAGAAGTGAGGTATTCGCCACCGAACATCGGAGGCGCGCTGTTGGCTATTTCATCGAGTTCCGCCTTTCCGGGAACAGGCAGTTCGATGAGCGCGGGGCCAGAAACATCGCCGCGCTCGGGACGTGCGCAGAGCGCTGTCATGAACTGCGATCCGAAGTCACGCCAGAATGCCAGGTCGAAGGGAAGGGCGGCAGCGGTCGCATCGAGGGCGAGAGCGAGGAGACCATGACCATGGCCGCGAATGAATGCTCGCTCGATTTTCCCGTCAGCGGGCGAGGTCAATGCCAGCGTCTCCATGAGCCGCACCTGGCCGTGGGGTGTGAGCTGAACGGATCGGCCATCCAAACGAACGGATGAAACGGGACCGGTTGGGGCATCGCTAGCTGGCATTGCCAGACGGTAGAATGCACGCCGGTGTATGTCTAGCGGTGCATGTTGACCGCTGCGCCTGTTACGGTCTGGTCCTGACGCAGCGCGTCAGCATCCGTCAGCATGAACAGTATGCGCTTTTGGTCGCTTCCGTTTCACCGGGAAAGGCTGCCTCGCCCTTTCCATCGCTAGCCCCTCCCGCTGCGGCCTCGCGAGGATTGCCTCCACGATCTCCGCCGCCCGCCACGTCGCAAGGCCGACCTCTGGCGCTCGCAGCCTGCCGCGGATCTGGCCGGTGACAGCGGACACGATCTCAACCGCCGGGACCCGCGCCACTGGGCCTTGTCGCGCCATCTCTTCCGCTGGCGATAAACATCGCCTATTCATGCGCGAATGTTTGATTTGCAGGTTTCCAGGGACAGATGATCCGTATCGAAAGCGTCAGCAAGCAGAATGGCCACCAGATCCTCTTCATCGAGGCATCCGCTGCGTTGCACCGGGGTGAAAAGGTCGGCCTCGTCGGACCGAACGGTGCCGGGAAGACGACGCTCTTCCGGATGATAACTGGGACGGATGACCCTGATGAGGGACGGGTGTCTGTCGACCGCGGCATTTCAATTGGCTACTTCAGCCAGGATGTGGGCGAGATGAGAGGCCGCAGTGCCGTGTCCGAAGTGATGGACAGTGCGGGGCCCGTGAGTTCCGTCGCAGCTGAACTGAAGGAGCTTGAGGCGGCGATGGCCGACCCTGACCGTGCTGACGCGCTGGATGAACTCATCGAGCGATATGGTGAGGTTCAGGCGCGGTTCGACGAACTTGGGGGCTACGCGCTGGAAAGCCGCGCACGCGAGGTTCTGGCGGGTTTGAGCTTCAGCCAGGAGACGATGGATGGAGACGTTGGAGCGCTCTCCGGGGGATGGAAAATGCGGGTCGCCCTGGCGCGCATTCTCCTGATGCAGCCCGATGCCATGTTGCTGGATGAGCCCAGTAACCATCTTGATCTCGAAAGTCTCATCTGGCTGGAGGAGTTCCTCAAGGGCTATGATGGCATGCTCATGATGACGTCGCATGACCGCGAGTTCATGAATCGCATCGTCACCAAAATCGTGGAGATCGATAGCGGGGAGCTCACGACCTATTCGGGGGATTATGAGTTTTACGAACAGCAGCGCGCCTTGAACGAGCGGCAACAGCAGGCGGCATTCGAGCGGCAGCGGTCGATGCTGGCCAAGGAAATAAAATTCATAGAGCGTTTCAAAGCCCGGGCTTCGCACGCAGCACAGGTACAGAGCCGCGTGAAGAAACTGGAGAAAATCGACCGGGTGGAACCGCCCCGGCGGCGGCAGACCGTGCTGTTCGAATTTCCGCAAGCGCCGCGCTCGGGAGAAGACGTGGCAATTCTGAAGAATGTCTCGAAGCGCTATGGCAGCCGCAGCATCTATGAGAGGCTCGACTTTCAGGTTCGCCGCAAGGAGCGCTGGTGCGTGATGGGGATCAATGGGGCGGGGAAGTCGACACTGCTGAAGCTGGTGACAGGCAGCACTGAGCCGGATGAGGGGCGGGTGAGCCTGGGCGGTAGCGTGAAGATGGGATACTTCGCCCAGCACGCCATGGAACTGCTGGAGGGCGAACACACGGTGTTCGAGTCACTCGAGTCCGCGTTTCCACAAGCTGGTCAGGGTTCGCTCCGCGCGCTTGCGGGCTGCTTCGGTTTTTCCGGTGATGATGTTGAAAAGAAGTGCCGTGTTCTCTCAGGCGGTGAGAAGGCGCGCCTCGTCATGGCGAGGATGCTCTATGACCCGCCAAATTTTCTGGTGCTGGATGAGCCCACGAACCATCTGGACCTGTTTACGAAGGAAATGCTGATCAAGGCGCTTTCGGCTTACGAAGGGACCATGCTGTTCGTATCGCACGACCGGCACTTCCTCGCAGCGCTTTCCAATCGCGTTCTTGAACTCGTGCCTGAGGGTATTCATCAATATGGCGGCGGTTACACTGAATACGTTGCAAGCACGGGTCGTGAAGCCCCCGGTATTCACACCTGACACAGGGGCATATGGTTGACGCCGCACGGCACAGTGATTGCCATGACAAGGCAAGAGGCCATGTGTGGCCGGCGAACTCTTGACGGGTTCGCCGCAATCGCCACCGCCACAATCAAGAATATCGTCTCTATAGACCAGGACACTCCGTTGGCCGGGCGACGCCATGCCCGGCTTAGTTCGCTGGCGCATCATCGATCTGTGCCAGCGGGTATGGGAGGAGTTTCGCGTATCGGTCAGTGAAGACACCATCAGCGGCCAGTTGCGGGCAATGGGATACCGCAAGCTTTCGGCACGGCCACGCCATCATGCGCAAGCTGAGGGAGCGATTGAGGATTTCAAAAAACATTCCTGGCGAAGCTGGCGCAGATCGCAGAGCAAATGGATGTCTCCTCCCACATGATCGAGATCTGGTTCACGGATGAGACACGCATTGGATAAAAGCACAAGATCACCCTGCGCTGGCTAAACGCGGCACCCGCCCGTCCGCACCTCAGGATCAGCGAACCGCATTGGCCTCTATCTTCGGCGCCATCTGTCCGGTGGAGGGCAAGGGTGCCGCTCTCGTCTTTCCCCCCCTGCAACATCGAAGTGATGAACCTGCACCTCGCCGAAATCTCCTCCGAAGTGGCGCCGGGCCGTCTCAAGGTCACTGCCAACATCACGCTGATGGCGCTGCCGCCGCCCAAATGCCCCGAACGCAATCCCGCTGCGAACGTCTGGCAGTTCATCCGCGATTACTCGTTGCCCAACAGGATCTTCAAGCCCTACGAAGACATTCTCGACCACTGCTGTTCCGCCTGGAACAAGCTCATCGACCAACCTTGGCGCATCAAGTCCATCGGCCTCAGAGACTGGGTTCACGCGTCATGCACGGGCGAAATGGCAGTGAACAAGCTGTAATCTTGGCGTCAACCCTCAGAGAGCAGGGCGCAAAGGACTGTCTCGACAGCCAAATCCCTCTTTTCGATCCGCCGCCACCCGGGCGGTTGCAGAGCAAGGCAGCTCTCCTATAGCCTGCGGGTTCTGCTGGAGAACGGCGCCCGTGTTCATCGAAACGAAACTCCATCCGCCCGAACTGCGCAGCGGCCTCATCGAGCGCCCGGACCTTGAGCGGCAGCTCAGCCAGGTGATGCAGGGCAAGCTGACCATCGTCTCGGCGGCGGCGGGATTCGGGAAGAGCACGCTCCTTGGCCAGTGGCTGGGACGCCTGACCGGGGCTTGCTGGGGCTGGTTGTCGCTTGATCAGGGTGACAATGAATTGAGCCGCTTCCTCGAGTATCTGGTGGCGGCCTTGCAGCGGGCCGATTCCTCGATCGCGCGGGATGTTCCGGCACTGCTGAAGTCCAGTCCCGTCCTGCCCATCGACTCGGTCATGACAATCATCGTCAACGACCTCGCGCGCTACGGAAAGGATGTCGTGCTCGTCCTCGACGACAGCCATGTGCTGACGTCGCCCGGCATCACCGGCTTCCTCGAGGCGCTGCTGACCTATGCGCCGCCTGGCTTCCACCTGGTGCTGGCCACACGCGGCGAGATTCCGCTCAAGGTCGCCAACATGAGGGTGCGCGGCCAGATGGTGCGGATCGATGATGCAAGCTTGCGTTTCTCCCTGGCGGAGACGCGGGCCTTCCTCAACCGGCTGCGCGGCCTCGCGCTTTCCGAAGCGGACGTCGCATTGCTGCAGCACCGCACCGAGGGCTGGATTGCCGCGCTGCAGCTCGCTGCCCTGTCGCTCGAAAACCGCCCGGACAAGTCGGACTTTATCAACTCCTTTTCGGGAACCGACCGCGACATCGCAGACTTCCTGATGCAGGACGTGCTGGGCAGGCTTCCCGAGCCCGTCATCGATTTTCTGCTCAAGACCTCTGTGCTGGACCGCATGAGCGCGCAGCTGGTGGAGGCGGTGACGGGCCGCTCGGACGCCGCCGCCCTCCTGGGGGAGGTGGATCAGGCGAACCTCTTCGTCATCCGCCTCGACCAGCACCGTGTGTGGTACCGCTATCACCACCTGTTCCAGAACCTGCTGCTCTCGCTGCTCCGCCAGCGCCAGCCAGAACTGGTTGCCCAACTGCACCGCAAGGCTGCGCTGTGGCTGACCGGTAACGGCTTCACCGTCGATGCGGTGCACCACGCCCTCGCCGCGGGAGACAATGCGCTGGCGGCCTCGCTCGTTGAGACATGCTGCATGCCGCTGATCCGGGAGGGGCACATCACCCGCGTCCGGGCCTGGCTCGCCAGCCTGCCCGAGGACCTCGTGAACAGCCAGCCGCGGCTGCAGTTGGCCCAGGTCTGGATCCTGTTCCACATGAGCCGGGCCGTTCCGGCCGCCGCCATCCTGAAGTCCGCCCGCAATGATATCGCGCGGGCCGAGAAGGAGGGCAGCCTCAGTCCGCGCGAGCAGATGGAACTCCGCTCCGAACTGCAGGCTCTCACGGCGGGCGTCATCAGCGCCGCCGACCGCTCGCGCACCGCGGCCCGGCTGGCGCAGGCCTGGCTGGCGCGCTTTCCGGAGGGCCAGCATTTCTCGCGGGGCACGCTCGGCAACATTCTCGGCTTCTCCCTCTACTCGCTGGGCGAACTCGAGGCCGCCCGCCTCGCTTGCCTGCGGGCGCGCGACAGCCACGCGCTGGCGAACTCGGTGTTCGGGGTCGTCTATTCTGACCTCATTATCGGGCTCTCTGAGCAGGCCGCCGGCAGGCTCATGGCGGCGCATGAGCAGTTCTCCCGCGCCACCCGCCATGCCCGCGAGGCGCTGGGGCCTGGATCCTATGCGGAAGCCATGGTCGGCATCTTCGTCGTCGAGCTTCTCTATGAGTGGGACGATATTCCGGGTGCCGAGCGGCTGCTCGAGGAACACCGCCAGATCATCGAGGAATGCGGCCTCGTGGTGCATGAGATGGCCTGCAAGCTCAACGTGGCGAAGCTTGCCGCCTGCCGCGGCCGGAGCGATGAAGCGCTGAGCGTTCTGGAAAGCGCGGAACGCCAGGGCATGGCCACGCGCTACCGCAGGCTCTTCGCGGCCGCGCTGCATGAGCGGGTCCGCCTGCTGTTGCAGCGGGGCGATGCGGCGGCCGCGCGCCTGGCACTGAAGGGCAGGGGCATCGACGAGGGCTGGATTGCCTCGCCGCGCTCCTGGCGCCCCGCGTCAGAGCCGGAGCACATCGCGCTCGCCCGCGTGCTCAGTGCCGAAGGCCGCCCCGAGGCGGCCTTGCGCATCCTCGAAAGGCTGACGGAGCGCCTGCGCCGCGAGGGCCGGCTGCACCGCTTCGCCCAGGTGCGGGCCGTGGCCGCGGTGGCGGCCCACCAGTCGGGTGATGCCCTCTCTGCGCTCGCGGCGATCGTCGATGTGGTTTCGCTCTGTGCGCCCCAGAAGGCGGTGCGCACGCTGCTCGACGAGGGTGCCCCGCTGCTCGATGTGCTGGCCTTCGGGCGTGGCCGCATCCCCTCCTGGAAGACCGGGAGCGAGCCGGGGCAGTTCGTGGAACGTCTGCTCTCCGGCCACCAGCGGATCGAACGGGAGCAGGCGCTCGCCCGCAGCCGGCCGAAGGCCTCCCACTTCAGCCAGCGGGAGGCGGAACTGGCCCGGCTCCTGTCGCGCGGCCAGAGCAACCGAGAACTCGCTGCGGCACTGAACATGGCGCCCGATACGGTCAAGTGGCACCTCAAGAACATTTTCGGCAAGCTCGGCGTCTCCAACCGCACCCAGGCCGTGCTGCGTCTGCAGGAGTTTGGGTTGACTCAGAACGCCCCTCCGGCATCCTTACCCGAACGGGTGGGCTGAACAGCCACCCTTTACCTGCATGGGGCGGGACAAGGCGGAACCAGCCGGTTAGCCTTTGCCTGCCATCTTGGGAGGAAGTTGCGCATGGCCACTGGTTTCGTCTTCCACGAGCTCTACATGTGGCACAACACGTGGAACTGGGCGCAGGTCTTCGCGCCAAGCCTCACTGTGCAGCCGGGTGAGCATGCAGAGAACCCGGAGACCAAGCGCCGCTTCCGCAATCTCCTGGAGGTGTCGGGCCTGCTCGACCAGCTCGTCACCATCAAGGCGCGCTATGCCAGCGAGGACGAGATCGCCCGCGTCCACACCCGGGAGCACATCGCGCGGATCAAGGCCATGAGTGCCGAGAACGGCGGCGACGCCTCCAGCCTCACGCCTTTCGGCAAGGGCAGCTTCGAGATCGCCCAGCTGGCGGCCGGCGGCACCATGGCGGCCTGCGACGCGGTGATCGAGGGCCGCGTGAAGAACGCCTACGCCTTGGTGCGCCCGCCCGGCCACCATGCCACGGCCGACGTGGGCATGGGCTTCTGCCTGTTCGGAAATGTGGCCGTGGCCATCGCCCATGCGCGGGCCACCCATGGGCTGGGCCGCATCGCGACCGTGGACTGGGACGTTCACCACGGCAACGGCACGCAGTCGATTTTCTATGCCGATCCCACCACGCTGACGATCTCGCTGCATCAGGACAATCTCTTTCCGGATGCCTCCGGCAGCCTCGCGGAGCGTGGCGAGGGTGCGGGCGAAGGCTACAACATCAACATCCCGCTGCCGCCCGGCTCGGGGGATGGAGCCTATCTCGCCGCCTTCGAGCAGGTGGTGCTGCCCGCCCTCAGGCGCTTCAAGCCGGACCTCATCATCGTGCCCTCGGGCTTCGATGCCTCGGGCGTCGACCCGCTGGGCCGCATGATGGTCACATCTGAAGGCTACCGGGCGATGACCGGGCTTCTCATGCAGGCCGCCAGCGAGCTGTGCGGCGGCCGCCTGGTGATGTCGCATGAGGGTGGATACTCGCCGATGTATGTGCCTTACTGCGGGCTGGCCGTCATGGAGGAAATGACGGGCATCCGGACCGCCGTAGAGGATCCATGGAAGCCGCACATGGCCAAATGGGGCCAGCAGGCGCTCCAGCCACACCAGCAGCAGGCGATCGCCGCCGCTGCCCGCCTCATCGAGGCCATTGCCTGATTACAACGTGCATCTACAGACCAAGTGACAAACACAAGAAGGGGAAGGGAAGAAAATGACCAGCACGCTCTCAAAGCCCAACATCATTACAGGACGCCGCAATTTCCTGAAAGGCGCCGCAGCGCTCGGCGGAAGCGCTGCCATGCTTGCCGCCATCAATGATGGCGCACGCGCCGCGGGCGATCCCATCCCCGTGGGCCAGGCGGCCCCGCTCACAGATTTCGCCGCGGCGGACGGCGTCGAGTTCAAGAATGGCCTGACGCTTGCCTGCGAGGAGATCAACGCGCTGGGCGGCATTCTTGGCCGCCCGCTCGAGCCCTATTTCGAAGACACCAAGCAGATGGGCGACGCGACCAACGTGCAGGCCGTGCAGCGCCTCATCGACCGGCACGCGGTGCATGCCGTCATCAACGGCTACAACATCGGCTCTGGTGCTGCGATCCAGGACGTGATCGCCGACAGCGGGGTCATCTATGTTCACTACGACACAACCATCGGCCACAACAATCTGGTGAAGTCCGATACCGACCGCTATTTCGGCTCCTTCCAGGGCGATCCGCCGGAATACTGGTATGGTCCCGGCTTCCTGAAGTTCGTAGAGCAGCTTGAGGCGGCGGGTTCCTACAAGCGCGCCAACAACAAGATGGCGGTGATCCTCTCTGCCGGCGTCTATTCCGCCAACATCGCCAATGCCGTGAAGGAAAAGGCCGCTGAATACGGCTGGGAGATCACCCTGTTCGAAACGGTCAGCGTGCCGATCTCGGAGTGGGGCCCCACGCTTGCCAAGATCCGCCAGGATCCCCCGGCGGTGATCTGCATCACCCACTTCCTGCCGGCAGACCTGGCCCAGTTCATGGTGCAGTTCGCCCCTAACCCGACGAATTCGCTGGTTTACATGCAGTACGGCCCGTCGATTCCGGCCTTCCGCGACATTGCCAAGGATGCTTCCAAAGGTGTCCTCTATGCCACCGTGGTGGGCGCCCTGCAGGATGAGATCGGCACCGCTTTCGAGCAGCGCTACAAGGCCAAGTTCGGAGAGAATGCCGGCCATAACTCCGGCGCCCAGCCATATGATGGGTGCTATGTGTGGGCCACGGCTGCGGCCCTGGCCGGGGGCACGGGCGAGCCTGGCAACGACGCGCAGAACCGCAAGGTCGCCGAACGCATGCGGGCCCTCATCTGGCGCGGCGTCACGGGCGTTACCCGCTTCGTTCCCGGCGAGCAGTCAGCCTACACTTATCCCACGCAGACCAAAGATTCATCTCTCGGCATGCCGCACCAGTTCCTGCAGATCCAGGACCACACCAAGCCGGGGCTGCTGATCGCGCCATCGCCCTATGACACGACGCAGTTCATGCTGCCGCCCTGGATGAAGGCCTGAGCCCGAGACCACGCAGGTGACCGCCGCCAGACCGCCATTGCTGACCTGTGACAGGGTCTCCAAGCATTTCGGAGCACTGGCGGCGGTGAACAATCTGAGCTTCGATCTCCGGGAGGGTGAAGTCCTGGGGATCGGGGGTCCAAACGGGGCCGGCAAGACCACGCTGTTCGACGTGATCTCCGGCCTGAACCCCGCGACCGGCGGAACCGTGATGTTCGAGGGCAGGGACATCACCCGCCTCCCGCCAGAGGCGATCTGCCATGCCGGCATCGCCCGCACCTTCCAGCTCAACGCCTGTTTCGAATCGCTGAGCCTGCGCGACAATGTTCGCGTCGCCGCCTATTTCGGCCGGGACAAGCGCCGCTATCCCGGCCTGTCCGTCGGCAAGGAGGCTGACGAGCACGCGGGCGAGGCGCTCGCAACCGTGGGCCTCACGGGGAAGGACGATGTGCCCGCCGGCGCCCTTCCCGTGCTCGACCGCAAGCTTCTGATGCTGGCCGGTGCTCTGGCCACGCGGCCGCGCCTGCTGCTGATGGATGAGCCGGTGGGCGGCCTTAATCCCCGGGAGACGGATCACTTCATGGATGTGGTCCGCAGGATCGTGCAATCCGGCGTCACCATCATCCTGATCGAGCACGTGATGCGCTTTCTCGTCCAGCTGTCGAGCCGCGTGATCATCATGCATCACGGCGAGCGTATCTATGAGGGCCCGCCAAGGGGGCTCACCTCCGACCGCACGGTGATCGACGTTTACCTGGGCGAGGGCGCTTCGCAGCGGCTGGGCAGGCTGATGGAGGGGGGGACAGGATGAGCATCGCCCTCGCCGTCGAGAACGTTGCCTCCGGCTACGGGGCGCACCTTGTCCTGCGCGAGGTGTCGTTCAGTGTCGCGGAGGGCACGCTGGCCGCCCTGATCGGGCCCAACGGACATGGCAAGACCACGCTGCTCCGCACCATATCCGGGCTGGTGCCGAACCGCGCGGGCACGATCAGCCTCCATGGCACCCGCATCGACCGGATGCGGCCGGACGAGATCGTCGCCGCCGGGATCGTTCACGTGCCGCAGGGCGATCTGTTGTTCCCCGACATGACGGTGCTCGAGAACCTCCGCATGGGCGCCTATCTTCCGGAAGCGGCGCAGCTGGAAAGGCAGCGGTTGGAAGAGGTCTTCACCCTGCTGCCGAAACTCAAGGACAGGCGCAGCCAGACAGCGAGCACGCTCTCGGGCGGCGAGCGGCGCATGGTGGGCATCGGCCGGGGCTTGATGGCGGGTGGCAGGCTCCTGATGCTGGACGAGCCGTCGCTGGGCCTGGCGCCCATCGTGATCGACCAGATCTATGCCGTGATCGCGGCGCTGCGGAGCTCCGGCCGCACCATTGTGATCGTGGAGGAGAACGCCACGCGCATCGCCGAATTTGCCGACCGGCTTCACCTTCTCGACAACGGCCGCTTCGCCTGGACCGGCACCGGGGCGGAACTGATGTCGAGCCCCGAAATCCTCAGCGCCTATCTCGGAGGCTGACCGCAGTGGATGTCATCGTCCAGATCCTGTCCTCCGGCCTGACCATCGGCGCCATGTATGCCGTGTCGACCATCGGGCTCGCCCTCGTCTACGGTTCCCTCAACATGCTCAACATGTCCCACGGCGCACTGCTCGCCCTTGGCGGATATGTCTGCCTTTACGCGATGGCCTCCCTGGGGCTTCCAGCGCTTCTGGCGGTTCCTGCCGCCATGGCGGTATGCGGTGCGGTGGGGCTCCTGATCTATCATCTCGCCGCGCGGCCCATGCTGTCGTCCCGCAACTTCGAGACCCAGATTTTCATCGCCACCATCGGCATCGGTGCCGTGCTGGAGAACCTCATCCTCCGCACCTTCGGCCCGCAGCCGGTGGCCCAGCCCCTGAACCTCGCAGGCGCCATCGCCATCGGCGGTGTCTACATTCCAAGCCAGAACATCCTCATCCTCGCCGTGTCGGTGGCCATGATGGTGGCGGTGGCCATGCTCCTCAACAACACGCGGATGGGCCGCGCCATCCGCGCCACGGCGCAGAACCGCGACGCAGCACAGCTGATGGGCATCCGGATCGGCAAGGTCTATGCGCAGGTTCTGATGATCTCAGGGGCACTTGCCGCCATCTCCGGCATCATGATTTCCTCGCTCTCGGGGTTGTTGCCCAACATGGGCGGCGATCCCATGCTCAAGGCCTTCATCATCTGCGTGGTTGCGGGGCTGGGGAACGTCTATGGCGCGGCGGGTGTCGCCATTGCACTCGGCCTGCTCGAGGCGGCCATCCAGTATGTCTTCGGCGTGCAATACAGCTTCGCCATCCTGTTGCTGATCGTCATCGCCGTGCTGATCTGGCGGCCTGCGGGCCTGTTCGGCAAAACCCAGGTGGTGCGGCTGTGAGCAACAGGCGGCGTGACATTCTCATCGCGCTCGCGCTGGCCGCTGTGCTGGCGCTGGTGCCGCTCATCACCGGCACGCGCTATGTCCTCACCCAGATGACGCTGTTTTTCATCTGGGCAATCGTGGTGACGCAGTGGAACCTGGTGCTGGGCGTCGCCGGCATCTTCTCGCTGGCGCAGATGGCGCTTTTCGCGACCGGCGCCTATGCGACGGCCATGCTCGGCTATTATTTCGCCGTGCCCATCTTTCTGGCCATGCCGGTGGCGGGGCTGGTCACCGTCGCCGTCAGCGCGCTCATCGGGCTCGCCTGCCTGCGGCTGCGTGGGCCTTACGTGGCGCTTCTGACGCTCGCCATCGCGCAGGTCATCTATCTCATGGTGGTGAATGACACAGCCTGCTTCACCAATCCGCCTTCGGGCTGCTTGCCGCTCTTTGGCGGGGTGCGGGGCTTCTCGCGCTTCGGCGACCTCGGCTTTCGCGGGCTGTTGGGCTCCAAGTGGTATGTCGCGCATTACTATGTAGGGCTGGCGCTGGCCACGCTGGCGGTAATCTTCTCCATCGCCATCATCCGCGGGCCGCTGGGCCTCGCCTTCCAGGCCCTGCGTGACAATCCGGGCTATGCCATCTCGCGCGGCATCAGCAAGTTCAATTATCAACTCTGGGTGTTCAGCCTGTCCGCCTTCTTCACCGGTATCGCGGGCGCGTTCTATGCGGCGCAGTTTGGCGTGGTGGGCCCTATCGTCTTTTCGCTCGCAATGTTGCTGTTCCTGCTGTCGATGATCGTGGTGGGCGGCATGGGAACGGTCTGGGGGCCGCTCCTCGGCGCCGCCGTTCTCATGCTGGCGGATGAGGGGATGCGCGAATTCGGCGACTGGCGCGATATTGGCCTCGGCCTCATCCTGGCCGTGTTCGTGATCCTCTTGCCGAAAGGGCTGATCGGCCTGAGGAGCCGTTTCTCTGGTACGAGGTAGATCCCTGAGATTGCCGTGCCGCTCCCAAAGCTTCCGCGATCCGGAGCGGATGGACAACCTATTGAGAGATCACATCTAGAGCATGATCCGCAAAAGTGGAAACCACTTTTGCGAAAAGATCATGCTCAAGCCATTGAACTTGCGCGAGTTCTTTTCGACCAGGTGATTCCACCTGGTCGGAACGCGCGCTAGTGGATTGGCCGGGACAAAAGAGTCCGATTGAAGGTTCCCAACGGCTTGTTGACGTGCGAATCTTAAAGGATGCGCAATGGTATCAGTTTCACCGTTTCCGCCGCCGACTGTCAGCGTCTGC
>NZ_JBIICB010000072.1:0-16038 GCF_044239095.1 Aestuariivirga sp.
GATCAGGAACTGGATCACCTTGGCGCTGGTGATCTCGGCATGCTTTTTCGAATAGGCGATGTCACAGGCGCAGGATTGCAGCGTCGAGCGCCATTCGTCGCGGTGGCCCTCGACGGCGCCGGGCATGAGCGAGATGCGGTAGCCAACCTCGAGCAGGCGCGCCATGTTCTCCGCGCGCTCCATGTAGCGGGACATCCAGTAGAGGGAGGCGGCGGTGCGTCCGAGCATCAGTCCTCCAGAACCCAGGTGTCCTTGGTGCCGCCGCCCTGGCTGGAGTTGACCACCAGAGAGCCCTTCTTGAGGGCCACGCGCGTGAGCCCGCCGGGCGTCACCCGCACCTTGTCGCCCGAGAGCACGAAAGGCCTCAAGTCCACATGGCGCGGCGCCACGCCGGAATTGGTGAAGGTCGGCACGGTGGAGAGCGCTAGCGTGGGCTGCGCGATGTAGTTCTTCGGCCTGGCCTTGAGCCTGGCGCGGAACGCCTCGATCTCCTTCTTGGAGGAGGTGGGTCCGACGAGCATGCCGTAACCGCCGGAGCCATGCACTTCCTTCACCACCAGTTCAGGCAGATGGTCCAATACATAGGAAAGTTGCTTGGGGTCGCTGCAGCGCCAGGTGGGCACGTTCTTCAGCAGCGGCTTCTCGCCGGTGTAGAATTCGATGACCTCGGGGATGTAGGTATAGATCGACTTGTCATCGGCAATGCCGGTGCCTGGCGCATTGACCAGCGTGACACGGCCCGCGCGGTAGAGATCGAAAAGCCCTGGAACGCCGATGCTCGAGTCATGGCGGAAGGTGAGGGGGTCGAGATAGGCATCGTCGATGCGGCGGTAGACGACGTCCACCCGCTTCGGCTCCTGTGTGGTGCGCATGTAGAGGTAACCGTCTTCCACGAAAAGGTCGCCGCCCTCGCAGAGTTCGACGCCCATTTCATCCGCCAGAAAGGCATGCTCGAAAAAGGCGGAGTTGTGGATTCCGGGGGTGAGGATCACCACCGTCGGCTCATCCTTGCAGGCGGGTGGCGCTACGCTTTCCAGCGTCTTGCGGAGCATGGCGGGGTAGTTTTCAACCGGCGCCACGCGCTGCTGGGCGAAGAGATCGGGGAAGAGATACATCATCGCCTCCCGGTCCTCGAGCATGTAGGACACGCCCGAGGGCGTGCGGCAATTGTCTTCCAGAACGTAGAACTCGTTCTCCGCCACGCGCACGATGTCGATGCCGATGATGTGGGCATAGATGCCGCGCGACGGCATCACGCCCACCATCTCCGGCACAAAAGCCTCATTCTGGATGATGAACTCATGCGGGATGCGGCCCGCCCGCAGGATTTCCTGCCGGTGATAGAGATCGTGGATAAAGGCGTTCAGCGCCCGCACCCGCTGCTCGATGCCGGCGGAGAGCTTGCGCCATTCGGCGGCGGCAAAAACGCGGGGGATGATGTCGAAGGGGATGAGGCGTTCGGAGGCCTGGTTGTCGCCATAGACCGCGAAGGTGATGCCCTGGCGGCGGAAGATCGCCTCTGCCTCGCGCAGGGCACGGTCCACGTCGCTGCGGCTCAGTGTCTTGAGCCAGTCCTCGATCCGGGCATAGGGCTCGCGCGTTGCGCCCGTACTGCCTTCCATTTCGTTGAAGATCGTCATCTGCCGCCTGTATTGCGACGCAGTATGGTGACAAGTTTTGCGGCAGGGCAAGAAAAACATGCCACGCGGGCTTTGCCTGCACAAAAAACGGTCTTGCTGGTGCAAAGATGTTCCGCATCAGCTTTCTTGCGGAAACAGCGTGAAAATGCCATACGAAATGCATGTGTTTCCACGCAACCATATCCGGGGCAATTTTGCCTGTCTGGTCAAAAACCGCATATGATGAAGTGATGCTTCACTGTGCGCGCATCGGCTTCAAGCCTTAAAGCATCTTCCCTGCCTCGTTGCCTGCGCCACCCCTTCAGAGAGGGGTCGTGTCCCGTATCCAGTCTGGAGAGATCCCCATGAACGTCCTCAACAAGAACATCGACATCGCCGAAATCGTCAAGAACGATATCGCGCATCATTTCCACCCGTTTACCGACCACAAGTCCTTCCATGCCGAAGGCGGCCCCCGCGTGATGACGCAGGCTGACGGCATCTGGATCTGGGACGGAAAGGGCAACAAGCTGCTCGACGGCATGTCGGGCCTGTGGTGCGTGAACGTGGGCTATGGCCGCAAGGAACTGGCCGAGGCCGCCTACAAGCAGATGCTTGACCTTCCCTACTACAACACCTTCTTCAAGACGACGACGGTGCCGACAACGGAGCTTGCCACCAAGATCTCCTCCGTGATGCCGGAGCGCTTCAAGCACATCTTCTTCACCAATTCGGGATCGGAATCCAACGACACCATCGTGCGCTTCGTGCGCCACTACTGGAAGCTCAAGGGCAAGCCTTACCGCCAGCACTTCATCGCGCGCACCCGTGGCTACCACGGTTCCACCATGGTGGCGGCCAATCTCGGCGGTTTCCAGGGCATGCATGATCAGGTCGGAACCGAGTTCCCCGGCTTCCACCACGTGCAGCAGCCTCACTGGTTCGATTTCGGCGGCGACAAGACGCCGGAGGAATTCGGCCTCGAGGCGGCGGCCGCCGTCGAGAAGAAGATCCTCGAAGTGGGGCCTGACAATGTCGCCGCCTTCATCGGCGAGCCGATTCAGGGGGCCGGCGGCGTGCTGATCCCGCCCTCCACCTACTGGCCCGAAGTTCAGCGCATCTGCCGCAAGTACGGCGTGCTGATCATCTCCGACGAGGTCATCTGCGGCTTCGGCCGCACCGGCAACTGGTGGGGCTTCCAGAGCTTGGGGTTTGAGCCCGACATCGTGCCGATGGCCAAGGGCCTGTCATCCGGCTACCTGCCGATCGGCGCGGTGGCCTTTGCCGATCACCTGATCAAGGATTTCTTCGAACTCGGCGGCGAATTCTATCACGGCATGACCTATGCGGGCCACCCCGTGGCGGCGGCCGTGGCGCTTCGCAACATCGAGATCATCGAGCAGGAGAAGCTGGTCGAGCGCGCCCGCGAGCTGGGCCCCTATTTCGCCGAAGCACTTGCCTCCCTCCGCGATCACCCGATTGTGGGCGAGACACGCTCGCTGGGGCTCATCGGCGCCATTGAACTCACGAGGGACAAGGCCACCCGCGCCCGCTTCGCCAGCCCGGGCCGGGTTGGAACGATGTGCCGCGACAACAGCTTCGCCCAGGGGCTCATCATGCGCGCCTGCTGGGACACGATGGTGCTGGCGCCGCCGCTGGTGATCACCCGCAAGGAGATCGACCACCTCGTCCAGCTGGCCCGGGCGGCGCTGGATGCCACCCACGCCGCCGTGCGGTCCGAATGCGCGGCAGAAACCGCTTGAAAGTTGCGAGACGTTAAGAGAATTTCAGTTTGCCTGATGGCGGGGATCGCTCTAAATCCCCGCCAATTTGAGCCGCTGCCGTACCGGGCGGAGAAGAATTCGGTGCAGTCATCCCCACGAGGTTAAACGAGATGTCGACCTACCGTCCGCGTTTCCATCCCAGCCGCCGCGCCGTTCTCAAGGGCAGTGCTTTCGCGGTTGGCCTTGCATTCCTGCCGCGCCATTCGCTCTCGGCTGAAGAGAAGAAGCTCAACTTCTACAACTGGGACACCTATATCGGCGAGAACACGCTGTCGAACTTCAATGAGGCCAGCGGCATCGAGGTCAAGATGGATCTCTATGCCGACAATGACGAGCTCTTCGCCAAGCTCAAGGGCGGCAATCCCGGCTATGACGTGATCGTTCCGACCAACGACATGCTGGAACGGATGATCGTGGCAGACATGGTCATCCCGCTCGACCACGCGAAGATTCCGAACATGGCGAATGTCGACCCGGCGTTCCGTGAGGCGCAGTTCGATCCTGGCCGCAAGTTCTCCATGCCCTACATGTGGGGAACGCTGGGTATCGGCTACCGCAAGTCGGAAATGGCCACCCCGCCGGACAGCTGGAAGGTGCTGCTGGACTCCGATGAGTTCGCTGGTTCCATCGCACTGCTCGGCGACCAGTCGAACGTGCTGGGCGCCGCCCTGAAGTATCTCGGCTTCTCCTGGAACTCGACCAAGGCGGACGAGCTCAAGCAGGTTGAGGAGATGCTCATCCGCCAGAAGAAGAACATCAAGGTCTTCGCGGACGACAACGGCCAGGACCTGCTCGCCTCCGGCGAGGTGAAGGTCTGCCAGGAATGGAACGGAGACATCAAGCAGATCATCACGGAAGACGATGACGTTGCCTATGTCGTGCCGAAGGAAGGCTCGCTCTTGTGGCAGGACGTTCTCGCCATCCCGAAGGGCGCACCCCACCCCGGGAACGCGCATGCCTTCATCAACTTCGTCCTCGATGCAGAAGCCGGCCGGGAGATTGCCGAGACGATCCTCTATGCCACCGCCAACAAGGCGGCGCGGGACCTTGCGGCCGACTCCTACAAGAACAACCCGGTGATCTTCCCGCCCGCCGACGTCGTCGCCAAGTGCGAGCCCGCCCTCTATCTCGGCGAGGAGGCGACCAAGGTCCGCGACGAGATCTGGACGCGCATTCAGGCGGCCTGAGCCGGAGCTCAAATCCGAAGCTGACGATCTGGGAACGCAGAAGTGCAAACCACTTTTGCGTTCTTCCTTTTGCGGCTAGCGCGCGTTCCGACCAGGTGGAATCACCTGGTCGAAAAGAACTCGCGCAAGATCAACTGCTTGAGCATGATCTTGTCGCAAAAGTGGTTTCCACTTTTGCGGATCATGCTCTAGTCTTGATCGCATGCTCAATACTTTCCGACCGCCCGAAGTTGCCCTACCTGCGCTCGCCAGCTTCGCGGACGTGGCCTACGGCCTTTCCGGCACCTGGACCCGCCTGGAGGGCGAGCGCGATCAGAACTTCCGCATTTTGCTGGCCGATGGCAGCAGCGTGGTATTCAAGCTCTGCCACCCGGCAGAGGGCGACGAGATCCTGCGCTGCCAGGCGGAAGCGCTCGAGCACATCGCTCTTGCCGATCCTGGCCTGCCCGTGCCGCGCCTCAAGCGCACGCTGGAGTCTGACCTTTTGGGGTGCATGGTCCACGAGGGCACCCAATACCCGGTGATGGTGCTGTCCTGGCTCGAAGGCAGCGTGCTGGGGGAGGCAGCGCTGTCGCGCGCGGCCCTGTACGACCTTGGCCGCCTGCTCGCCCGTCTGGGTTTGGCGCTCCGGGGGTTCGTCAGTGGTGCGCCGGCCGAGCGCGATCTTGCGTGGGATACGCGCCGCGTGATGCAGCTTGCACCGCAGGTCGAGAATCTGCCCGAAGCCGACCGCGGCCTCGCACGCGAGATACTGGAGCGTCACGCGGAGTTCACCACGCCCTTGCTGCGGCGCATGCGCAGCCAGATCATCCATGGCGACGTCCATCCCTTCAATGCGCTTGCCGATCGTACCGGCTTTGTGAGCGGCATCATCGACTTCGGTGACATGGTGCACGGACCTCTCGTTCTCGATCTTGCCAATGCCGCTGGCGATTTCCTGAACCCCGCGCAGGATCCTGAGGAGACGCTCTTCGACATGGTGCGTGGCTACCGCAGCCTCTCGCCGCTCGAGGAGGAGGAGGCGTCCTGCCTGATCGACCTGATCGAGGTCCGCCTCTTGATGACGCCACTCATCGATGCGCTCAAGTCGGCGAATGGAATCCAGTCTCAGGGCTACTTCTCCTCCTTCAACAGCCGCAGCATGCCGATGATTAGGCAACTCCGCTCAATCGGGCATGATCGGCTGAAGGGCCTTCTCCGGCGGGCGGCGGCCTTCCCGGCAAATCCGGATCCTCACCCGAAGCTGGTGGAGGAGGCGCTCTCGCGCCGCCGGCAGGTCATGGGCGAAAAGCTCTACGTGTTCTATGATCCGCCACTGCACATGGTGAAGGGCGAGGGCGTGTGGCTCGAGAATTCCAGCGGACGCCGCTTCCTCGATTGCTACAACAACGTGCCGCATGTGGGTCACTGTCATCCCTACGTGACAGAGGCGATTGCCCGCCAGGCCAAGACGCTGAACACCAACACCCGATACATCACCGACCAGTCCATTGAATATGCCGAACGCCTTGTGGCGCTGTCGCCGGAGGGGCTGACAGCGGTGGTGTTCGTCAACTCCGGCAGTGAGGCGAACGACCTTGCCTGGCGCATGGCCAAGGCGTTCACAGGCAAGAGCGGCGGCCTGGCGATGGACTTCGCCTATCATGGGGTAAGCGAATCCATCGATGCCTTCTCTCCATCCAATGCGCCTGATCACTGGCGCGCGCCGCACATCCGCCTTCTGCCCGCACCCTGCCTGTACCGCGGCGTGCTGGGCGGCGATGTTGCCGAGCCCGGAGCGCGCTATGCCGAACTCGCTGCAGAGCCAATCGCCGAGCTCGATGCCGAAGGTCATGGCGTTGCTGCGGTGATGATCGACTCGGCCTTCATGACCAACGGCATTCTCGATGCGCCAACGGGCTATCTCCGGGGCGTAGCGGCGCGCGTAAGGGCTGCGGGTGGTCTTTTCATCGCCGATGAGGTGCAGTCCGGCTTTGGCCGCATGGGAACTGCGTTCTGGGGACACCGCCACCACGGCGTCCATCCGGACTTCATAACGATCGGCAAGCCGGCCGGTAACGGCCATCCGGTGGGTGCCGTCATCACGCGCCCCGAAATCCTGTCCCACTTTCTCAAGGCCGGGCCGTTTTTCTCGACTTTTGGCGGAAACAATGTGGCGTGCGCCGCCGGTTTGGCCGTGCTCGACGTGATCCGGGACGAGGGGCTGGTTGAGAACGCGCTGGCCGTCGGTGCCTATCTCCGTGACGGGTTGAACCGCCTGGCGGCGAGACATGCCTTGATCGGCGACGTGCGCGGGATTGGCCTTGCGACCGGGGTCGAGCTGGTGCGTGACCGCAAGACCAAGGCACCGGCCCCGGCCGAGATCATCCGTGTCCTGAACCTGCTGCGGGACGAAGGCGTGCTCGTGGGCGGGGAGGGAAAGCTCGGCAATGTCCTCAAGATCCGTCCACCGATCGTCTTCAGCCGCGATCACGCCGACCTTGCTGTTGCGGCCCTCGACCGGGCCCTCGCGAAATTGTAGCCGCGGGGTTGCCGCGGGCGGCAGGGCTGGGCTAACGTCCTCCTACAGGGGGGAGTAGCGGCATCTTGGAGAACTGGAAACGGAACCCGCGGGTATTCTGGACACTGGGCGCAGCGCCGTCGATCTGGCTACTGGCCTTCTTCATCATCCCCCTCGGCTTCCTGTTCATCATGTCGTTCAGCGACAAGGCCGTCATCGACGGCCAGGTGTCGATCAACGAGTATGACTACCTGACGGGCATCACGAACTATCTGCGCGCCTTCGATCCCCTCTACCTCAGCATCATGTGGAAGTCCGTGTGGATCTCGGCGCTTGCCACGGCCTTCTGCCTGCTGTTCGCCTATCCGATCGCCTTCGGCATCTGTTTTGCGCCGGACCGGTGGAAGCCGCTGCTGCTCCTGCTCGTCATCCTGCCGTTCTGGATCAACCTGCTGATCCGCACCTATGCGCTGATTGCGGTGTTCCGCACCCAGGGTTACGTCAACAAGGTGCTGGGCGTGGTGGGACTGGGCCCCTACGAGATGCTGTACAACGACTTCGCCGTCATTTTCGGCCTCGTCTATGTCTACATGCCCTTCATGGTGCTGCCGCTCTACGCCACGATCGAGCGGCTCGACAAATCCTTCCTCGAGGCCAGCCTCGATCTTGGCGCCTCGCAGTTCCAGACCTTCCTGAAGGTCACTGTACCGCTCACCATGCCGGGCATCGTCACCGGCATCATTCTCGTCTTCATACCGTGCCTCGGCACATTCCTGACACCTGATCTGCTTGGCGGCGCCAATGCGATCATGATCGGCAACGTCATCGAGCGGCAATTCAAGGCCGCCAACGACTGGCCATTCGGTGCGGCGCTCTCCTTCCTGCTGATGTATGCAACCTTCGGCGCGCTGGCGCTGCGGTATCTGTTCACGCTGCGCAGCAAGGGGGATGGCGTATGAAGGCCGGATTCGGTTTCAAGCGGGCGCAAGGCCCGCTGGACTACGGCAGCCGCACCTGGCTCAAGGTGCTGTTTGCGGCGATCTTCTTCGTGCTCTACGCGCCCATCGTGACGCTCATCGCCTTCTCGTTCAACACCGACAAGCGCGGCATCGTGTGGCGCGGCTTCACGCTCGACAATTACGTGAAGGCCTGGAACAACGAATCGTTGATCGAGGCGCTCACCAATTCGCTGGTGATCGCCCTCATCGCCACTGTCATTGCCACCATACTGGGGGCGCTTGTGGCGCTGATGCTCTGGCGCTTCCGGTTTCCGTTCAAGGCCGGATATGAGGGTTTCATCGCGCTGCCCATCGTGATCCCGGAAATCTGCATGGCGGTGGCGTTGCTGCTCTTCTTCGTCAACTCCGGCATGATGGCCTTCTTCGTCGACATGCCGTGGCCCCTGAACCTTGGGAACATCATCATCGCTCATGTGACATTCTGCTTCCCCTTCGTCGCGGTGGTCGTGCGCTCGCGGCTTGTCGGTTTCAACCGGCAGCTCGAGGAAGCTTCGAAGGATCTGGGGGCGAGCGAGTGGCAGACCTTCTGGTCGATCATCGTGCCATATATGAAGCCGGGCCTGATCGCGGGTGCGCTTCTCGCCTTCACCCTGTCGCTTGACGACTTCGTCATCACCTTCTTCACCTCGGGGCCGGAAACGGTCACGTTTCCGGTCAAGGTCTATTCGCTGGTCCGCCGCGGGGTCTCGCCGGAGATCAACGCCGCATCGACCGTTCTGATCGTCATCACGGTGGTTGCCACCGTCATCGCAATGAAACTCCAGGCGCCGTCCAAGGCGGACAAGGGCTAACAGATGTCCGACGCGATCGTTTCCATCCGCAACGTCACCAAGGCCTTTCCAGGCGGCGTCACCGCCGTGGACAATGTCTCGCTCGACATCGCGCAGAATGAGTTCTTTGCCCTGCTTGGCCCTTCGGGTTGCGGCAAGACCACGCTGCTCCGCATGATTTCGGGCCTCGAGATGCCGAGTTCCGGCCAGATCATCATCGGTGGCGAGGACATGGCCTTCACGCCACCGAACAAGCGGCCCACCAACATGGTTTTCCAGTCCTATGCGGTGTTTCCCCACATGACGGTGGAGCAGAACATCGCTTACGGCCTCAAGGTCACGGGCGTGCCCTCGGACGAGATCAGGCGCCGGGTGGGCGAGGCGCTGGAGATGGTGAAGCTCACAGCACTCGCCGCGCGCAAGCCGGACCAGATGTCGGGCGGCCAGCGTCAGCGCGTGGCGCTGGCGCGCGCCCTCGTCAAGCGGCCCAAGGTGCTGCTCCTCGATGAGCCGCTCTCCGCCCTTGACGCGAAGCTGCGTGACGACATGCGCCTCGAGCTGACCAGGCTGCAGGAGACCGTCGGCATCACCTTCATCATCGTCACGCATGACCAGGATGAGGCGCTCTCCATGGCAAGCCGCATCGCTGTCATGGACCGGGGCTCGGTGCAGCAGGTGGCGACGCCGGCCGAACTCTACGAGCACCCGCGGAGCCGTTTCGTTGCGGACTTCATCGGCAAGGTGAACCTGATTGACGCGCGCGTTCATCGCCAGATCGGCCGCAAGGTCGATTGCGAGGCGAAGGGCCTTGGCCGGATGGAACTCGCCAGCGACACGCTGGTGGGCGCGCAGGTCGCCATCGCCATCCGGCCTGAGAAGCTCAAGATCGCCCTCTCCGAACCCGCCGCGGCGATCCGCATTCACGGCAAGGTGCGCGACGTTGCCTATTACGGCGACTCCAGCCATGTGGTTGTCGAGGCGGCGGACGGGCTGATGCTGTCAGTCAATGTCCAGAACGAGACCCGCCGCGGTGGTGCGGGCGTCGAGCGCGGACAGCCCGTCTGGGTGCACTGGGCGCCCGAAGATTCGATCGTTCTGTCGGAGTAGAAGAATGTCCCTCGAGATGAATTCCAAGGGCCCGCTTCCGGGTGACAATGCCTTTCGCCGCGAGCAGCTGAAGGGAACGCAGTGGGAGCCGACCTATGCCGGCGCACTGTCCTTCATGCGCCGCAAGTACAGCCGCGACCTGAGCGGTGTCGACATCGCGGTGACGGGCATTCCTTTCGACCAGGCGGTCTCGCACCGGTCCGGCACGCGCTTGGGGCCGGAAGGCATCCGCAAGGCGTCAGCGGAGAATGCCTGGGGCCCGTTCTGGCCCTGGAACTTCGATCCGTTCGATACACTCGCCGTCGTCGATTACGGCGATTGTTTCTTCGACTGGGGCCGCAAGGAGGATTTCCCGCAGCGGCTCGAGGACCACGCAACGGAGATTATTTCGTCAGGCGCTGAGATGATCTCGCTCGGCGGCGACCACTACGTCACTTATCCATTGCTGAAGGCCCATACGAAAAAGCACGGGCCGCTGTCGCTCGTCCATTTCGACGCCCACCGCGACGTCGAGCCCGATGACGGTGGCCGCATCGATCACGGCACCATGTTCGGCTATGCGGTGCGTGAGGGCCTGATCGATCCCAAAACCTCCGTGCAGGTCGGCCTGCGGACAGTGTTCACGGGCGAGCGCACCTATGGTTTCCGCCTCGTCTATGCCGACGAGGTGCACGAGAGTTCGGCCAAGGATATCGCCGGCATCATCACGGAGACCGTCGGCGCAAACAAGGCGTATCTGACGTTCGATATCGACTGCCTCGATCCGTCGGCTGCGCCCGGAACGGGAACGCCCATTCCCGGCGGATTGACCTATCACCAGGCGGCCTCCATCATCCGGCGGCTCACGGCGCTCGATTTCGTTGCGATGGACCTTGTGGAGGTGTCACCGCCCTATGACCACGCGGACATTACCTCGCTGGCGGCCTCATCGCTGGTCATGGAATATCTTTGCCTGAAGGCCTGGCAGAAGGGCGCCCGCGCCGTACCCCTGAAGGACTGAGCCCCTTTAGCTCAGTGCGTCCTTCAGCCGGTAGAACAGCATGGCGGACGCCAGCATCGGTACCCGCACCGGCCCGCCGGGGAAGGGCAGGTGCCGCACCCTGGACAGCAGGTCGAAGCGTTCTGCCGTGCCGCGGATCGCCTCGGCCATGAGCTTGCCATAGAGACCGGCGAGCGCCACGCCCTGGCCTGAATAGCCATGGGCATAATAGGCGGTGGGGCTGAGGCGCCCGCAGTCCGGAATGCGGTTATAGGTAATGGCGATGAATCCACCCCAGGCGAAGTCGATCCTCGCGCCGGCAAGCTGCGGAAAGATCTTGGTCATGCGCGGCTTCATGTAGGCACCGAGATCGGAAGGCTCGAGCGTCGTATAGCTCGCGCGCCCGCCGAACAGCATCCGCGTGTCGGAGGTGATGCGGAAATAGTCGACGATGAAGTTGGTGTCGGCTACCGCCTCGCCATCGCGGATGAAGGAGCGGGCGCGATCCTCACCGAGGGGTTCGGTGGCGATGATGTAACTCGTCACCGGCATCACCTTCCCGTAAAGCTTCGGCACCAGACGGCCGAGATAGGCGTTGCAGGCGATGATCACGAATTTCGCGTTGACCCTTCCCCGGGCGGTGCGAACGAACGGCTTTTCACCCGTGTCCACCTCGACAGCGCGCGAGCCTTCATGGATCGCAGCACCTGCGGAGGCTGCGGCGCGGGCGAGGCCAAGGCAGTAGTTCAATGGGTGGAAGTGACCGGCGCCACCCTCGCGCAGGGCGCCGTGATAGGCCCTGGTCCCGAGCTTTTCCTCAAGCTCAGCCTTGCTGATGATTTCGGTGTCGGCATAGCCGAGTTCGTCCCATTCCGCCTTCCATTCCTTGAGACTGTCAACGCGGTTCGGCTTGGGCAGCACGTGGAGGTATCCCCAGCGCAGGTTGCAGTCGATGCCGTATCGCGTAATCCGCTCCTTCAGCAGCACCTTGGCTTCCTCCGCGAGCGCGAAGCAGCGGCGGGCGTCTTCCTTGCCGAGCTGTGCGGCGATTTTCTCCTGCCCGGAAGAAAAGCCCGTGCAAATCTGGCCACCATTGCGGCCGGATGCGCCATGCCCGACGGTCTCGGCCTCCACCACCACGACCTTGTAGCCTGCCTCCGCCAGTTCGATCGCAGCGGAAAGGCCGGTGTATCCGGCGCCTATGATGCAAACATCTGCGGAGACGTCGCCCTCAAGAAGCGGATATCTGGGAGAAGAATTGGCGGTAGCCTGATAATAGGACGGCGAATGGATCGATTTCGGCATGATCAGAAAGCTTTAGCGGCCCCCCTTTTGTTTGGTCAAGCTTCCGGGCTACATTGCGGATGTTTCAACAATACCTTGGAATATCATGACCCAGTCGAAATTTGAGGAATGGATGCACGATCGCAAGATCAGCGAGGTCGAGTGCCTTGTTGCCGATATGAACGGCACGGCGCGCGGCAAGATCCTTCCTCCGAAAAAGTTTTTGTCCGGCATCCGCTCGCGTGGCCTGCGCATACCTGAGGAGGTGTTCACGCTGACCATCAACGGCCGCTACGTCCAGGACACGCGCGCCGTGAGCGACAGCGCGATCGACATCTACATGAAGCCTGACGCGGATACGATCCGCTTCGTCCCGTGGTATGTGGAGCCGACGGCGCAGGTGATCTGCGATGCATTTCACCTCAACGACGAGCCCGTGGAGATCTCCCCCCGGCACGTGCTGAAGCGCGTGCTGCAGGCCTACAAGGAGAAAGGCTGGCGGCCGGTTGTGGCGCCGGAGCTCGAGTTCTACCTGGTGAAGAAAAACCTCGATCCCGACTATCCGCTCGATGCCGCCGTCGGGCGCTCGGGCCGCAAGGAGCCGGGTGGCCAGGCCTATGGGATCGACGCCGCCAACGACTTCGACCCCATCGTCGAGGACATCTACGACTTCTGCGAGGCGCAGGAACTCGACGTCGATACATTAAGCCATGAAAGCGGCCCGGCCCAGCTCGAGATCAACTTCAATCATGGCGATCCGCTGGAACTCGCCGACCAGGTGTTCCTGTTCAAGCGCACGGTGCGGCAGGCGGCGCTGAAGCATGACATGTACGCCACCTTCATGGCAAAGCCGCATGAGAACGAACCGGGCTCCTCCATGCATATTCACCAGTCGGTGATGGACGCGAAGACCGGCAAAAACATCTTCGCCAGCAAGGATGGCACCCAGTCGAAGCTGTTCCTCAGCCATATCGGCGGGCTGCAGCGCTATCTGGCCGCGGCGCTCTCCCTGTTTGCGCCGAACGTCAACTCCTACCGGCGGCTGGTGCCTGATTCGGATGCGCCCACCAACGTCCACTGGGCGGTCGACAACCGCACCGTATCCCTCCGGGTGCCGTCTTCCGATGCGAGCAACACGCGCGTCGAGAACCGCGTGCCAGGGGCAGACGCCAACCCGTATCTGGCCTTTGCGGCCTCGCTCGCCTGCGGCTATCTCGGCATGATGGAGCGCACCAAGCCGTCGGATCCGGTTGAGGGGTCGGCCTACCGCTACGCCCACACGCTTCCGATCAGCCTTGATGAAAGCCTGGACAAGCTGAACTATACCAAGGCGTTGAAGCAGGTTCTGGGCGAGAAGTTCTGCGAGGCCTACAACGACGTGAAGTACGAAGAGATGCAGAACTACAGGCGCGTCATCAGTTCATGGGAGCGCGAATACCTGCTGTTGAACGTTTGAGGACAAGCGGCTGCGCATGCCGCTATCATGACGGCTGAGTCGAAACGGGGTAATGCGACATGCGGACGGTGACGACATTCCTGCTGGCAGTTGTGCTCTGGGTGGTTCCGGCGCTGCCCGGCCATGCCCAGACCACGGCAAAGGTGCAGGATCCGGAAGACGTCGCCAACGTGATCACCGCCATACTGGAGGATCCGGAGCGGCTGCCGCTTCCGCTGGAGCGCATCCGCCCCGCCCTGGTTCAGCACTACATCCGTGACAAGGGCCCGGTCTACTGGGTTGGCACCGGGCGCATGACGCCCTTCCTCCAGCGCCTCGCCGATGCCGAGGATGACGGGCTGAACCCCGGTGACTATCCGATCGACGCGCTGATGGAGATGCGCGACACGATCGAGGAGTTTGATCCTGAAACCGCCGCTGTTGCGGAGTTGTACTTTTCCGCCTTCTTCGTGGCCTATGCTGCGGACCTGAAGATCGGGCGCCTGACGCCGCAAAAGGTGGACAAGCGCCTGTTCCGCAACCGCAAAACCATTGATGTGCTCCGGGTGCTGACGGACCTTAAGAAGGAAAGCGACCCAAGTGCCTTCTTGTCGCGCTTCGAGTCGCAAAACCCGCATTACCAGGCGTTGAAGCGCATGCTTGCGGTTTACCGCGCAGTCTCCGAAACGATGAATTGGCCCTCGATCCCCACCGGCGGCAATATCGAACCCAACGACAGCGATCCGCGCATACCCGCAATCCGCGAGATCCTGACGATGACAGGCGATCATCCGGGCGGCGGCGGCGGGGAGGTCTATGATCCTGAAACCTCGCTGGCCGTCAGAAGCTTCCAGATGCGTCATGGGCTGGAGGCGAAGGGCCTCATCGGCAAGCAGACGATCATGGCGCTGAACGTTCCCCCAGCTGACCGCGCCCGCCAGATCATGCTCAACATGGAGCGCTGGCGCTGGATGCCTGAAGACATGGGCCCGCACCATTTCATGGTGAACCTCGCCGGTTTCGAGCTCACCGAGATCGAGGACGACGGTGTGGTGGACCGGATGGATGTGGTAGTGGGTGCGGTCGCCACCCAGACGCCGGAGTTCTCCGAAGAACTTGAGTATGTGGAAATCAACCCGACCTGGACGGTGCCATATTCCATCGCCACGAAGGAAATGCTGCCGAAACTCAGGCGCAATCCCATGGCGTATTCCTCGGATTTCGAGGTCTTCAGGGACGGCAAGCTCACCACCTGGGGCGGCATCAACTGGGGCGCCTATGGACCGGGCAGCTTTCCCTTTACCTTCCGCCAGAAGCCTGGGCCGAAGAATGCGCTGGGCAAGGTGAAGTTCATGTTGCCCAATCCGCACAATATCTACCTCCACGATACGCCATCGAAGGACAAGTTCCTTGCCACCGCGCGCGCCTTCAGCCATGGCTGCATCAGGCTTTCGCGCCCGATGGACCTCACCTACCGCCTGGTGGGGGAGATCGCCGGCTGGTCGCGGGAGAAGATCGACGCAGCCTTCGCAAGCGGCAAGACCACGCGCGTCGGCCTTCCTGACCGCATCCCCGTTCACATGATCTACGCCACCGCATTCGAGGGCGATGGCGGCAGCATCGAATTCCGTCCGGATGTTTACGGCCGTGACCGCAAGCTCGAGGCAGCACTCCTCGGCAAGCCGTCGAGCTGACGAGGGCACGCTCTGCGGCCACGCCTGTTAGCCTCACACGGCATTCCTGCTGCCGAAGCCTTGCGCTGGCGGAACTCAGTCATCGCTTCAGCCGGAGCCGCACGATGGCATCGGCCGCGCCGGCATGGCCTGCACCGGCTGCGCGCTCATACCACTCAATTGCCTTATGCTTGTCCGGATTGTCGTTCCTGATCGCAAGGCTGCCGAGAACCACGGGATCGTAGCTTCTCGCCATGCCGAATGCGCCGTCCGGAGAGCCGCCGGTCCATGCCTTCTCATAGGTGAGGCGCGCCTTCAGCACGTCGCCGTTCTTCAGCTGCGCATCAGCCTCGGTGACCAGCAGCCTGGGGGCGGAGAGTTCGGATGATTGCAGCGCTGCCATCATCATGCTGTCGGGCTGCGGGATCGGCGCGGGGTGACCCGTCTTGCCGGATGCGTTCAGTGTTGGGGCCTGGCTGGGTGGCGGCGCCGAAGCGGGCTGGACCACGACGTCCGATAGCGCAACTGTCAAGGTCTTGATGGGCGCTGCCAGTTCGCCCGTCGCCGGTTCGAAGGCTGCGACGGCAAGATCGATTTCGGCATCCTTCGTCTCGGGCACGACGAGCTTCAGGTCCTTCAGCTCCGCCAGCGTCAATGCCCAGATCTTATCCTCGTCCTTGC
>NZ_JBIICB010000001.1:0-54874 GCF_044239095.1 Aestuariivirga sp.
CAAACATCCGGCAGCTTGCCCTTCTCCCGTCGCAACGCGATGGGAGAAGGTGGCCGAAGGCCGGATGAGGGCCCTGCCGGATTCCCTTGATGGCGTCACCCCGGCGAAGGCCGGGGCCCAGCTTCGGACGCCCATAGCTGGATCCCGGCCTTCGCCGGGATGACGGGTTTATGGGTGCCAGTGCTTCATCTGCCCGCGCCACCAGGTGCTCTGGCGTTTGATGTATTGGCGGGTGGCGGCTTTGGCGCGGGTGATGGCGTCTTCCAGCGTGATTTCGCCTTTCAGATGGGCAATCAGTTCGGGGAGGCCGATGGCTTTCATCACGGGCAGCATGGGATCGAGGTGCATGAGCGCGCGGGCTTCTTCCAGGGCGCCGGCGGCGATCATGGCGTCGAAGCGGGCGCCGGCGCGGGTGTGGAGGTCGGTGCGGGGGATGTCGAGGAAGATGCGCTCAACCTCGGCACCTTCGAGGGCGGCGCCCTCCTGGCCGTCGCGCTGCCAGTCGAGGAGCGAGCGGCCGGTGGCGTCGATGACTTCGAGGGCGCGGGTGATGCGCTGGCGGTCGGCGGGCTGGAGCCTGGCGGCCATGGCGGGGTCTCGGCGGGCGAGTTCGGCGTGGTGATCGCCCGTGAAGCTGCGCCAGTGTGTGCGCAGCTCCTCCGGGATTGGAGGGACTGGAGCGAGGCCCTGTTCGAGGGCGCGGAAATAGAGGCCGGTGCCGCCGGTGACGATGGGGAGAAGCCCCCTGCTCCATGCCGCCTCGATCTCCCGGTGTGCTTCGGCGGCCCAGGTGGCAACGGAATAGGGCTGTTCTGACGCGACATGGCCATAGAGGCGGTGGGGGACGCGGGCTTCATCTTCGGCTGATGGCCTGGCTGACAGGATGCGGAGGCCGCGGTAGACCTGCAGCGCATCGGCATTGATGATGATGCCGCCCTGCTCCGCGCCAATCTTCAGCGCCAGGGCGGACTTGCCGCTGGCGGTGGGGCCTGCAATAAGCAGCGCGCGTTTCTGGGGCTCAGCCATCATATGGATTCCGTTCTCGTCCTCATAGCAGCACCAGGCTCGGGCGCAATCGGCGCCCGTGTGGTGGAGATGCTGCGCGACTTAGGGGGCGAGGCGCCGCACTGGCTGTTTCCGGCTGAGGCCTGCGAGGTGCCGGATTTCGAGCGGCTGGCGGAATTCATGGTCGACATCCGCACGCTTCCCATCGATGCCGTCGTGGTCTCGATCCACAACCGGCGCAAGCGGCTGCTGATTGCCGACATGGATTCCACCATGATCGAGCAGGAATGCATCGACGAGCTAGGCGACATGGCGGGGGTGGGCGAGCGCATCAAGGCCATTACGCTCAGCGCCATGCGGGGCGAGCTCGACTTCGAAGGGGCACTGACCGAGCGGGTGCGGCTGCTGGAGGGGCTCGATGCGTCGATCATCGACCGGATCATCCGTGAGCGGATCACCTATATGGCCGGTGGCCGCACGCTGATTGCCACCATGAAGGCGCATGGGGCCTATGCCGCACTCGTCTCCGGCGGCTTCACGCCCTTCACGGAGCGCGTGGGGCGCTATCTGGGTTTTGATGAGAACCAGGCCAATGAGCTGATCATTGCGGATGGAAAGCTCACCGGCGAGGTGGGCTATCCGATCCTCGGGCAGCAGGCAAAGGTGGAGGCGCTGAAGCGGATCACCCGGCGGCTGGGGCTGGAGCCTGCGGATGCCATAGCGGTGGGCGACGGGGCGAATGACCTCTCGATGCTGTCAGAGGCGGGCCTCGGCGTGGCGCTGCACGCCAAGCCCCATGTGCAGGAAGGCTCGCTGATCCGCATCAACCACGGCGACCTGACGGCCCTGCTCTATCTGCAGGGTTATACGCGGGCGCAGTTCAGCACCTGAGACGCCCAATGCCTGCGCGTTTTGCGCCTTCTGCTAACGCGGGCGGACCGCGATGCGCCGGCGAATGCGTGAGAGACTTTCGGGCGTGAGGCCAAGATAGCTTGCGATCAGGTATTGCGGGACGCGGCGGGCGACTTCGGGGCGGGTTTCGACGAAGATACGATACCGCTCCTCGGGTTGGAGAACCAGCAGGCGGCTGACACGGCGCTGCGACCCGATGAGGGCCTCTTCCAGCATCAGGCGGCCAAATCTTTCGATCGCGTGATCATGATCGTAACCCGCATTCAACACCGCGCGTGGCAGCGCAACGATGGAGCTTGTCTCGAGCGCCTCGAAATTCTGCTGTGCTGGAATGCGCTGCAGATAGCTTTCAGCATCCGTCGCGACGATGCCGTCGTCGAAGAACTGTCCGGTGCGTTCCTGGCCGCCATCGGCGGGGTCATTGATATAATAGCGCAGCAGGCCCTGATGAACGAAGAACACCTCATCGGCGACCGTGCCGGCGCGCAGGATGTGTTCACCCTTTTTCACGATGCGATGGCGCGCCCCGCCCTGCAGCCGCGCCAGGGCTGCGGCTCCCGGAACAAGGGGCGCCACGGCCTTGTGCAAGCGGCGGGAAAAGGCCGCCAACGCAGCCTCCCGGTCTGTCATGCTGCCTCTTGCATCCGCCTGTTCCACCACGCCACGGTTTCCGTCAGGGCCTTGTCCCAGCCCTGACGACCAGCGCCGATCTTTTCATCGAACGCGGAATGGTCAATCACGAAAGGCTGGTCGAACATATATCGCATCTCGACCAGTTCGCCAGCTGCCGGCTGAAACAGGCCTATGGCGCGCAACAGCCAGGACGGCGTTTGCCGGATGCGGGTGGGTGCTGCGCCATCGGGCAATGCCATGTCGCAGATCTCACGCAGCGTGACGGGCGGCAGGGCTGGCATGTGCCAGGCTTTGCCCCAGGCGGACGGTTGCTCTGCCAGTGCGGCATAGGCTGCGGCAAGGTCCGGCAGAAAGGCAAAGCTGTGCGGCGCGTCCGGGTTGCCGGCCCAGTCGACGGTCTTGCCCGACAAAAGCGCGGGCCAGAACCGCTCGCCCAGGGCGCTGACCAATACGCCGGGACCGAAGAAATCAGTGGCCCGTCCGGCCACACATCTGGCCCGGCCCGCTGCGTGGGCTGACAGAAGCTCTTCTGATAGCCGGGCCCTGAGCGCTCCCTTCCGGGTCGTGGCCGCCAGCGGCAGACCCTCGTGAAGGGTGCCGGCGACACCGTAACCATAGAGGTTTTCGACCACGATCAGCACCGCCCCCGTGGCATGCGCAGCAGCAAGGGCCGCCTCCTGCAAGGCCGGGAAGGCGGAAACCCATTGGTGATAGGGCGGAGCCGCGCATTGGTAGATGGCCCCGGCCCCCTGGCACGCCGCAATCGTCTGGTCCGCGTTCGACAGGTCGGCCTTTCGGGTTGCGATGCCCGGCCCGATGCCGCGCCCATCACGGGTGACGACCGTGACGGCCTTGCCCCTGGAAGCGAGAGTGTTGGCGATGGCGCGGCCCATTGGGCCTGCACCGAGAATGACGGAATGTGTCTCTTCGGTCATCATCGCCTCCCTCACGCCTTGCGCCAGATCGTGATGGCCAGGGCTAGCGTCCAGAACTGCCACAGGATGCCGGAGAGCGTGAGCATGACCGGCGACTCGATGCCGACCACCGACAGAAGCGTGGACAGGAGAAGGACTGCAGCGCCAAGCCCGGCATAGCCGATCACGGTCCAGCCCTGCCGCAAGACCGCAACCGAGATCACGATGGTCCAGATTCCGGCGAACAGGCCGACGCCCAGCAGTTCACCAACACCACCGGCATAGGCGTTGAACGCCTCGTAGACGACGGCGATGGCATCCTTCGTGGCGGGTGTGGCGGCAGGGTCGGTATAGGCCGCCGCCAGACCCGGCATCAGGAACAGCCACCGGACAATGCCAAGCGCCTTGGCAAAGCCTGCCAGGACGCCGAGCGTTACGACGGCCCGCCCCATGGCCCCATCCAGGCGCAGCGCATCGCGCAGCAGGATCGCCAGCGGGATCAGCGCCAGTGCGTGGATCAGATAGCTCAAGTAGCCCGCAAAGACGGCCCCGGATTGATCGAGGATCAGCGGCAGGATGACCGCGGGCGGTTCATCAAGCGAGGCAGGCCAGTTGATTGCCGGGGCAAGGATAAAGAAAGCCGCCCACATGGTGACGAACTGAATGAGGAGGAGTGCTGCCGTCCGGCGGCGGGCATGTGAGGGAGAGGCGGCGGGTGCAGTGGTCATTGATCTGGTCCTTTTTGACGAGTGTTTGGATCCAGACGAAAATGCCCCCGGGGCGCATGCCAGTCATTGATCCTGGGTAAGTCCGTGAAGTCTCGCTCTTGCGCCGTGGCCGGTCTTTTGCGAGCATTCCGGCAAACATGACCGGGAGGGCACAATGGCCGCACAACACCGCAAGATCGTTCTGGACGAAGAGCGCATTCCGAAAAGCTGGTACAATATCGCAGCGGACCTTCCCGCCATGCCGCCGCCGCCCTTGCACCCCGGTACGCTGCAGCCGGTGGGGCCGGACGATCTTGCCCCCCTCTTCCCCATGGACCTCATCATGCAGGAGGTGAGCGGCGAGCGTGAGATCGCGATCCCCGAGCCGGTGCGTGACATTTACCGCATGTGGCGGCCGACACCGCTTTACCGCGCCTACGGGCTCGAGAAGGCGCTGGGGACGACGGCGAAGATTTACTACAAGTATGAGGGCGTGAGCCCTGCCGGCTCGCACAAGCCCAATACCGCCGTGCCGCAGGCCTTCTACAACAAGCAGGCAGGCGTGAAGAAGCTGGTGACCGAGACGGGTGCGGGGCAATGGGGTTCGTCGCTGTCGTTTGCGGGCGCGCTCTTCGATATCGACGTCAAGGTCTACATGGTGAGGATCTCCTTTAATCAGAAGCCCTATCGCCGGGCGCTGATGGAGGCCTATGGTGGGACCTGCGTTGCCAGCCCGTCGCTCGAGACCAATGCAGGGCGGCAGATTCTTGCCGCCAATCCGGACTCCAACGGCAGCCTCGGCATTGCGATTTCGGAAGCCGTCGAGGTCGCCGCGACCAATCCCGATACCAAATATGCGCTGGGCAGCGTGCTGAACCACGTGCTGCTGCACCAGACGGTGATCGGCATCGAGGCAATCGAGCAGATGGAAGAGGCGGGCAGCCAGCCCGACATCATCGTCGGCTGCACGGGTGGTGGTTCCAACTTCGCCGGTCTCACCTTCCCCTTCATCGGGCAGCAGCTTCGGGGTGGCAAGAAGGTGAAGGTGATCGCGGCGGAACCCGCGGCCTGCCCGTCGCTGACGCGCGGCAGATATGCCTATGACTTCGGCGACACCTCGCACATGACGCCGCTGGTCAAGATGCACACGCTGGGTTCCACCTTCATGCCGCCGGGCTTCCATGCGGGGGGCCTGCGCTACCATGGCATGGCGCCGATGGTCTCGCACCTCAAGGAACTGGGGCTGATCGAGGCCGAGGCCTATACGCAGAACGCCTGCTTCGAGGCGGGCGTGCTGTTCGCCAGGACGGAAGGCATCCTGCCCGCGCCGGAAGCCAACCACGCGGTGCGCGGCGCCATCAACGCCGCCATCAAGGCGAAGGAAGCGGGCACCTCGCCCGTCATCCTGTTCGGGCTGTGCGGGCATGGCCACTTCGACATGCAGGCTTACATGGACTACCAGTCCGGCAAGCTCGAAGACCGGATGTATGACCAGTCGGCCCTTGACGCATCCCTCGAAGGCCTGCCGAAGATCGCGGCGGAGTGAGCGGCTACGGCACCTGCAGGCTCGCCATCGCGCAGCTGAAACCCACCGAGGAGGTCGATGCTGCGCATGTCCGGGCGGTTGCCGCTGACATGGAGCGGGACGGCGTGCAGCGCTGTCCCATCCTCGTCGAGCGGCAGACGATGGCGATCCTCGACGGACACCACCGCTTCCGGGCGGCGCAGATGCTGGGACTCGCGGCGATCAACGCCGTGCTGATCGGCTATGACGATCCGCGCCTGACGCTCGCCTCATGGCGTGAGGTGTCCTACAGCCGCGATGACGTGCTGCAGGCCGCGGCAAGCGGCGCGCTGCTTCCGGCGAAATCGACACGGCATATCCTGAACCCGGCCGTTCAGGATATGCCTGTGCCGCTTGGCGACTTGTCCCGCGCGCCGGGCGGCGGCCGGCCTATTCCTTGAGTTTCAGCGCGATGAAGCGCATCTCGGCTGCCTTGCCGCCCTTGGCGACCAGCAGCAGGAGCGAGTTGCGGTTGGCCTTGCGCGCCTCCTCGATGCGGGCTGTGATGTCAGCAGCACCTTGAACGTCCTGCTCGCCCGCCTCAGTAATCACGTCACCGGGCTCGAGGCGCTTGTCGGCGGCGGGGCCTTCCTTCGCCACTTCGGTGATGACAGCACCCTTGAGGTCCTTGTCGATGCTGAACTGGGTGCGCAGCTCTTCGCTCATCGAGGAGAGCGTCATGCCGAGTGCACTGACAACGGCAGGAGCGGCCGTGCCCGGCTGGCTTTCCGGCGTGCCGGCAGCCACCAGCTTCTCGCCATCCTCCAGGCGGCCGACCTCGGCGGTGACCATTACCTCCTCGCCCTTGCGCAGCAGCTTCACCGGCACCTTGCTGCCGATGGGCGTTTCGGCCACGATCTTGGGCAGGTCGCGCATGGAGTTCACCGGGCGGCCGTTGAACTCCACCACCACGTCACCCGCCTGGATCCCGGCCTTTTCAGCGGGACCTGTGGCGGTGACGTCTGCGATCAGCGCGCCACGCGCGCCGTCGAGATTGAGCGATTCCGCGATTTCGTCGGTCACCGCCTGGATCTTGACGCCGAGCCATCCGCGCCGCGTCTCGCCGAACTCGACGAGCTGGCTGATCACGTTCTTCGCCGTATTGGAGGGCACCGAGAAGCCGATGCCAACCGATCCGCCCGAGGGCGAGAAGATCGCTGTGTTGATGCCCATCACCTCGCCACGCAGGTTGAACAGCGGGCCGCCGGAATTACCCTTGTTGATGGCGGCGTCCGTCTGGATGAAATCATCATAGGGACCGGCGTTGATGTCGCGGTTGCGGGCCGACACGATGCCGAGGGAGACCGAGCCACCGAGGCCGAAGGGGTTGCCGATGGCCATCACCCACTCACCGATGCGCAGCCTGTCGCTGTCGCCGAAGGAGACCACGGGCAATGGCTTCCCGGGCTTCACCCGGATGACGGCGAGATCCGTCTTGGGGTCGCGGCCCACGAGTTCGGCCTTGAGCACGGTATCGTCGCTGAACCGCACCTCGATGGTGTCCGCGCCCTCGACCACGTGGTTGTTGGTCACGATGACGCCCGACGCATCGATCACGAAACCGGAGCCCATGGACGTCATGCGCTGTTGCGGTTCGGCGCCAGGGCCTCGGCGCAGGAAGTCCTCGAAGAAGTCGCGGAACGGGTTGTTGGGATCATCCGGCGCGGGCTGGCCCTGCCCGCCCTCCGGTGCCTCGGGCGAGGCGCCGGGAGTGGTGGGGCTGCCGTTCCCGGCCTCGATGGTGATCTCGACCACCGCAGGAAGCAGCCGGTCTGCCAGATCGGCGACCGAGGGCAGTTCCTGAAGTAGCGGCTGGGCGGGCGTCTGGTTGATCGCGGGAGAGTCCGCCGCGGTCTGCGCATTGGCCGGCGCAAGGCAGAGAAGGCCAATGCCGGCCGCCGCCATGAACCGCGCACTCATTGTCTTTCCGATCATCATCACCCTCTCCGGCTCGCTGTCTAGACATACCATACGCAGCCTGCAGCTGAATAGTTTCGGCGCCGCCGGCATGATTGTTGTGAGGTGAGCCGGAACCTAGGCATAAAGAAGGCTGCGAGCCGCCGGCAAGCCACTGAACTCGATTGCGGAATCCCCTTCTCCCGACGGTATCGTCTTGGTGTTCGGCTTTCCGCTGACGCAGGCCAGTAGTGCGGATCGGGCTCCTGGTGCGGCGCAAGCCCTGCCCGGCCAATTGCAGGCGATCTCTCACCGCTTGCCCTGTTTTAAACCGCTTCGTTCACGCCAATCTCCCGGGCACAACACTTTCGCTGGGGTGACGGCAATGATGATGAGGTGTCGAGGGTGGCGGCCGGTGGTTTAGGACAGCACCGCGCGCACCAGCCAGACGATTGCTACGCCTGCCGCCATCGCGGCGACGCCGCCGATGCGCAACTGATCGTCGGAGAGTTGCTGCATCATCTGCATCATGGCCCTGAGGCGGGACGGGGCCAGCGCATAAAGAAGGCCCTCGATCACGAAAACGAGACCGAGGGCCGTCAGAAGGCCGGAGATCATTGCGCCGGCTGGGCGGGGGCCGGCTCTGCCTGCGGCGAGGGGTTCTGCGCATTGGGCGGCGCAAAGTCCTGGGTGCCGAGCTTGCCCTGGCCGCCGAAGTACTTGAAGAACTCGGAGTCAGGGTTCAGCACCATGGTCGTTCCCTGGGTGCCGAGGCTCTTCGCATAGGCCTGCATGGAGCGGTAGAAGCTGAAGAACTCCGGATCCTGCTCGAAGGCCTCGGCGAAGACGCGGTTGCGCTCGGCGTCGCCGACACCGCGGACGATTTCCGCTTCCTTCTTGGCAAGCGCCAGCTTTTCGGTGGTGCTGCGATCGGTCTCGGCGTTCATGCGGGTCTTGGTGGCTTCACCCTGCGAGCGGATGTCCTGGGCCAGCGCCTTGCGCTCGGATTCCATCCGGCGGTAGGTCTGCTCCAGCACGTTCTCCGACAGGTCGGTGCGGCGCACGCGCACGTCAACGATCTCGATGCCCAGCGTGTCGGCCTCCTCGCGCAGCGCATCGCGGATCTCGCGCATCATGACGGCGCGGTCAGACGAGAGTGCGGCATCGAAGGAGCGGCGGCCATAGGTCTGGCGCAGCGCCGCATCAAGGCGGGCAGCAACGCGGGCTTCGGCCTGCAGCAGGTCGGCGCCGAGCGTTTCACGGAACAGGCGCGCGTCCTTGATGCGGGCGAGCGTGATCGCGTCCACGATATAGACCTGCGAGGCCACGTCCTGCACCGGGCGGTCGTTGTTCTCCCAGATGATGATGCGGTCTTCGATATTGGTCACCCTGTCGACGAAGGGCAGCTTGAAATAGAGGCCCGGCTCTTCGACCACGCGGTTGATATCGCCGAAGCGCAGGACCAGCGCCTTGTGCTTCTCATCAACCACGAAGTACGAGAGGTAAACCAGCAGAGC
This sequence comes from Aestuariivirga sp., assembly GCF_044239095.1. Lineage (GTDB taxonomy): Bacteria > Pseudomonadota > Alphaproteobacteria > Rhizobiales > Aestuariivirgaceae > Aestuariivirga. The sequence goes on from NZ_JBIICB010000001.1 coordinate 9,149, forward strand.
GATCGCGCCGGCCAGAAATCCGAGAATGGTCTTCAACATGATGTTCTTCCTTTCCCGGTCAGTTCTGCGCCGCGGGGGCGGGCTGGCGGCCCTGCAATGCAGGCAGCGGCAGGTAGGGCACAACGCCCTGGCCATTCCCGCCTGATTCCATGATGACCTTGTTGGTCTGGCCGAGGATCTGCTCCATCGTCTCGAGGAAGATACGCTCACGCGTCACGCCGCGGGCGTTCTTGTATTCCTCATAGACCGAGAGGAAGCGCGCCGATTCACCTTCGGCCTGCGCCACGACGCTGGCCTTGTAGGCGTTGGCGTCCTCGATCAGCTTGGCGGCTTCACCGTCGGCCAGGCGGAACTGCTGGTTGCGGTACTGCTCGGCCTCGTTGATGAGCTGCTGCTGGTTCTGGCCGGCGCGCACCACTTCGGCGAAGGCATCGGCCACCTCGCGCGGCGGCTGCACGTCACCTAGGTTGATGGATGTGATGGTGACGCCCGCCTTGTATTCGTCGAGCAGGGTCTGGGTGATTTCCATCACCTGCGCCTCGACCGTGTTCTTGCCGGTCGTCAGGATGGCCTGGGCGCGGGTCTGGCCCACCACCTCACGCATCGCGGACTGCGACACGGAGCGGATGGTGCGCTCCTGGTCGGCGACGTTGAACAGGAAGCTCTGCGCGTCATTGATGCGCCAGAACACCGAGAAGGGCACGCTGATGATGTTCTTGTCGGAGGTCAGCATCTGGGCCTCGCCGCCATCGTTGCCGATGTTGATCTGGCGCACCGCGCCGACGCGCGGCTTCTCCATGGTCTCCACCGGCCACAGCGCGAAGTGCAGGCCGGGCTCGGCCACGCGGTCGAAGGTGCCGAAGCGCAGGACGACGCCGCGCTCGTCAGGCTGAACCTGATAGATCGAGTTGTAGATGACGAAGAGCGCGATCAGCGCGACGGGGAGGATCCATGTGAAGCGGCCACCGCCGCCCTGCGGCAGCACCTGCTTCAGCCGGTCCTGGCCCTTGCGGATCAGCTCATCAAGATCCGGCGGATTGGGGCCGCGGCCCCCGCCCTGGTTCGGCCGGCGCGGACCGCCGCCACCACCGCCTTGGCCACCCTGTCCCCAGGGCCCCTGGCCCCACGGACCCTGGTTACCGCCACCGCCTTCGGAATTCCACGGCATTCAAGTCACCCCTGTTGTTCTGGTCTCGGTGATACGTATCTCGCGCCACGATATAGGTACGCTGCGGCGCAATGTCCACGGCATTGGAATGCCTTACATTTTTGTCATGCGGTCGAGCGTGCGCAAGGTGAAGGCGGCGGAATCCCGCTCTCCCCTGGGGTGCACTTCGCGGGCCACCTCGCGCCATTGGCCGGGTGCGAGGTCTGGAAAATGCGTATCGCCGTCAACCTCGAGATCGACCTCGGTGAGGTAGATGCGGTCCACCATGGGCCAGAACAGGCGGTAGATCTCGCCGCCGCCGATCACGGCGACTTCCTTTTCGCCTGCGCAAAGCGCCAGCGCCTGCTCCGGCGTTGCCACCACCTCCGCACCTTCCGCGGTGAACCCCGGTTGCCGGGTGATCACGATGTTGCGGCGGCCGGGCAAGGGTTTCCTCGGCAGGCTGTCCCAGGTCTTGCGGCCCATCACCACCGGCTTTCCCATGGTGATTTCCTTGAAGCGCTTGAGATCGGAGGAAATATGCCAGGGAAGGCCGCCCTCCCGCCCGATCACCCCATTGCGCGAAACGGCGACGACGTAGGAAATCATGATCCGAGCCTTTCCAGTGCTTCCCCCGAAAGCCTGCAATAGCACGTCCCGCCCTCGATTTCGGCCCCTGCCGCCTCGTAGAGCCGCCGCGCACCAGCGTTCCAGTCCATCATAAGCCAGGAGATGGCGGGAAGCCCGCGTGATTGCGCCAGGCGCGCCACCGCCCGGAGCAGTTCATTGCCGATGCCGCGGCGCCGGTGGCCGGGCAGGACCGAGAGATCCTCAAGGTAGAGCGTTTCGCGCCCGCGGAAGGTGGAAAAGCTCCGGTGCCAGATGGCCGAGCCCGCAGGCTCACCCGCCCAGAAGGCGATGAAGGCCCCACCCACGGGGGAAGGATCGGCCAGGAAACGCTCAAAATCCTCCGGAACGGCCGTGAAGTCCTGCCCATGACCATGGTTGGTTGCAAGTTCCAGCGCCATGGCATGAAGTGTCGAGCCATCCCCCACCCCCGCCTGCCGGATCGTGATGCTCACCGCGCCAGCGCCGAAAGTTCGGCGCCTGATACGCGGTAGACGGTCCACTCATCCATGGGCTTTGCGCCCATCGCCTTGTAGGCGGCAATCGAGGGCTCGTTCCAGTCCAGCACCCACCATTGCAGCCGCGGCAGGCCCTCCGCGACACAGCGCTTTGCGAGGTGCTTCAGCAGCGCCTTGCCGATGCCGCGGCCCCTGAGATGCGGCTCGACGTAGAGGTCCTCGAGATAGATCCCGGCCTTTCCGGCAAAGGTCGAGAAATTATAGAACCACAGCGCGAAGCCCGCGGGTTCTCCCGCCCAGAAGGCCAGTTCGCAGTGGCAGCGCGGGCTGGCGCCGAACAGCGCCTCGCGGATGTCGTCCTCGCTGGCCGTCACGTCGTGAAGCAGCTTCTCGTAATCCGCCAGCTTGCGGATGAAGGCCAAGACCTGCGCCTCCTCGCCGGGCTCCGCCTGCCTGATCTCCAGCATCACAGGGCAGCCCCCTGCCCGCCAAAGACGATGAGCGCATAGATGCCGTTCCAGGCGCCGTGGCAGATGACCGGCACCCACAGGCTGCCGAAGCGGTACATCATCCAGCCGAAGGCCAGCCCCATGATGAAGATGAGCCCGATCGAGAGCCACGGCTCTGACGCGTGCAGCAGCGCCCAGCCGGCAGAGGTGACCACGCTGGTGCCGGAGACGCCGAGCCGCGTCTGCGACAGGGCGGCGAACAGCTGCCCGCGGAAGATCAGCTCCTCCACCAGCGGCGCACCGATGGCGATCGAGGGAAAGACCAGCAGGAACAGCAGCGGCTCATTGGCGATATCGAACATCGCCTCCTTGACGAGGCCTGCCGACCCCGTCACGGGCGACTGGCCGTCAGGCCCCGGCGTGTACTGCGAAAGGTCAATTCCGAGCGCCAGCACCAGCAGCGTGATGGTCACATACATCCCCAGCATGAAGCCGCCGATGAGCATGAACCAGCCCATGGGCGTTAGCCTGGGCCGGTGCAGGCTCAGCACCTCCCGCCGGTTGCCGCCGCGCAGCCCGGCCAGCCACCAAGCCGCTGCCGCCACGGCGAGCGCAGAGGGAAAGATCACGATCAGCCCGGCCTTCACCAGACTGCGCGTTCCGGAAGGGTCATCGGTGAAAAAGCCCGCCAGCACGGCCATCGCCAGGACCGACTGCAGGAACATGTAGAGCAGGATGAGGCTCACGCCTGCGGCCAGCGCGAAGGCGAGGCCTGCCGGATTGACGGGCCGGTAGAGCCTGCGGAAAAGCCCGCCGGCAAAATCCTCTCCCCCGGCGCTCATACCGCGACCGGTGCTGCGATGTGGGGGTGCGACTGGTATCCGGCGATCTCGATATCCTCGAAGCGGAAGTCGGTGATCTCCTTCACCTGCCGCCTGAAGATGAGGCGCGGCAGCGGCAGGAGTTCCCGCGCCAGCTGCTCGTCCGCCTGGTCGAGGTGGTTGAGATAGAGGTGCGCATCGCCCAGTGTATGGATGAATTCGCCGGGCTTCAGGCCTGTCACCTCCGCCACCATGTGGGTGAGCAGCGCGTAGGACGCGATGTTGAAAGGCACGCCGAGGAAGATATCCGCCGAGCGCTGGTAGAGCTGGCAGGACAGCCTGCCATCCGCCACGTAGAACTGGAACAGGCAGTGGCAGGGCGGCAGCGCCATGCGGTCCACATCCGCCGGGTTCCAGGCGGTCACGATCAGCCGGCGCGAATCCGGGCTCTTGCGTATTCGCGCGATCACGTCCGAGAGCTGGTCGATGGCCGAACCGTCACGCGCGGGCCAGGAGCGCCACTGCGCGCCATAGACCGGCCCCAGCTCGCCCTTCTCATCCGCCCACTCGTCCCAGATCGTGACCTTGTTGTCGCGCAGGTAACCGATGTTGGTTTCGCCCCGGATGAACCACAAAAGCTCATGGATAATGGAGCGGAGATGCAGCTTCTTGGTCGTCACCAGCGGAAAGCCCTGGGCCAGATCAAAGCGCATCTGCCAGCCGAAGACGGAGAGCGTGCCGGTGCCCGTCCGGTCGTCCTTGCGGTGGCCATGCGCCCGCACATGCCGCATGAGGTGGTGATATTGTTCCATGGCGCACAGGTTAGACGATTCCGGCGCGCGGGACAAAGCCCCGGCGGGAAAGCCCCAAGTTTCCCTTCCCTTCCCCGGCCAGGCTTCCTATATTCCACCCGTCACGCCCACAAGGCATGACTATGGCGATAAACGGTGATCGTAATAAACCTTTCGGACCCGGGGGCAGTACCCGGCGCCTCCACCACCGGCTGCTGCAGGCCGGCAGCCGGTGATGGGGGCGAACCAGGATCGACGAGGGTGTAAAGGGTTGCTTTTTGCCCGTGATGGTACCGACGTTATCGGGCTAAACATATAGTTGCCAACGACAACTATGCTCCGGTCGCAGTGGCTGCTTAACGCAGTCTGAGCACCGAAATCAAAGTCCTTGGGCTTAGCCGCTTAAGGCGGGGTTCGCCGGCACCTGGCAACAGAAGCCGGCACTTCCATTCATTCCGGGCCCTCCACAGGCCGCCACAAAACAGGGGGTGACTTTGCTTCCGGCGGCTCGCTATGGTACGTGGCAGTTCCTCAACTGAGAAACACCCGGATTCGGCATGCCAGAAGACTTGATGCGCTATGATCTGCTCGCCCAGAACGCCCTGAAGGGTGTGGTGCGGGAGGCGCTCCGCATAGCCGAAAGCACTGGGCTGCCCGGCGAACATCACTTCTATATCGCCTTCAACACCCGCCATCCGGGGGTGCTGCTGTCGGAGAAGATCGCCCAGCGCTATCCGCGCGAGATGACGATCGTGCTGCAGCACCAGTACTGGAACCTGAGCGTCCAGGAAGACCGCTTCGAGGTCGAACTCTCCTTCGACAACGTGCCGGAGCACCTCTCCATTCCCTTCGACGCGGTGAAGGGCTTCCTCGATCCGGCCGTGCAGTTCGGGCTGCAGTTCGAGACAGCCAATGCCGAGCGCCGCCCGCGCGAGGTGGAGGCGCCAAAGCCAGCGCCCGCCCAGGCCGAGCCAGAGGCCGCCGTTCCCGCAAAGGCGCCAGAGGAGCAGCCCGCACCGGAAGAGGCCGCCAAGGTCGTCTCGCTCGACCAGTTCCGCAAGAAGTGACCACGATGCCGGACAGCCGCTGGCTCTTCGCTCTCCTGCTCCTGGTGCTCGCCGTGGCGAGCGGGGCGGCATTCGCCCAGTCGACGGCGGATGCGGAGGCGCTCGCCGCCAAGGCTTCCGGATTGAACGACAAGGAGCTCAGGAAGCTTCCTGCCAAGAAGGTGTTCGGCGGCCAGAAGGGGCCGACCACCAGCCTGAAGGCGCGCGCCATCGGATCCTACGCCATGGGCTGCATGGCGGGCGGCAAGGCGCTGGAGGTGGACGGCCCGGCCTGGCAGGTCATGCGCCTGTCACGCAACCGCAACTGGGGCCACCCGGAGCTCATCTCCCTGGTCGAGCGGCTCGCCGCCGAGGCCAAGAACAAGGACGGCTGGAACGGGCTTCTGGTGGGCGATCTCGCCCAGCCGCGCGGCGGACCCATGCTTTCCGGTCATGCCAGCCACCAGATCGGCCTCGACGTGGACATCTGGCTGACGCCGATGCCCGAGCGCACCCTGACCCGCAAGGAGCGCGAGGAGATCAAGGGCAAGCTGGTGGTGAAGGACCGCAAGCGGATCGACCCCGATGTGTGGACGGAGGCGCATGCGCGGCTGTTGAAGCGCGCCGCGTCCTACCCGGAAGTGGCCCGCATCTTCGTGCATCCGCCGATCAAGGCGGAAATGTGCAAGTGGGCCAAGGGCAAGGGCGAATGGCTTGCCAAGATCCGCCCCTACTTCGGGCATAACTGGCACTTCCACATCCGCATCAAATGCCCGGCGGATTCGCCCAACTGCAAGAACCAGCCGGAGGCCCGCCCCAAGGACGGCACCGGCTGCGGCGACGAGCTTGCCCACTGGCTGGGCGAGAAGCCGTGGCCAAAGCCGCCGAAGCAAGAGGCTGCACCGAAGAAACCGGCGAAACCCGCCCCGCCCTTGACTCTCTCGGCGCTTCCTGCTGAATGCCGCGCCATTGTGACGGCTGAGTAGCCGGCGCTGAACAGACAGGGGGAGCGGCGCCATTGGCGCCTTGCCCATGCAACACGAAAACGCCCAGCAGCACGGCCCCAGCAAGACCACGTTGAAGCTGGCATTCGCCTCGATCGGCGTCGTCTTCGGCGACATCGGCACGAGCCCGCTTTATGCGATGCGCGAAGCCCTTGATCCCGTCGTCGCCGCGGGCGGCGACCTGCGCGCCGCCGTGCTTGGCGTCGCGTCGCTGCTGATCTGGGCGCTCATCCTCATCGTGACGCTGAAATACGTGGTCTTCCTGATGCGTGCCGACAACAAGGGCGAAGGCGGCATCCTGTCGCTCGTCGTGCTGGTTGAAACGCTGCTGCGCAAGAAGGGTGGAATCGTGCTGGCGCTCGGCATGATCGGCGCGGCCTTCTTCTTCGGCGATGCGATGATCACGCCCGCCATGTCCGTCCTGTCGGCGGTCGAGGGCCTGAAGGTGGTGAACGAGGGCTTTGCCCCCTACATCGTGCCGCTGACGCTTGGCATTCTGGTGACGCTCTTCCTGTTCCAGTACAAGGGCACGGCGGGCGTGGCGCAGCTTTTCGCGCCCATCACCTTCGTCTGGTTCCTCACGCTGGGCGTGATGGGTGGCGTGCACATCTTCGACGATCTCGAGATCCTCTACGCCTTCAACCCGGCCTATGGGCTTTCCATGCTGATCGATCGCCCGGGGCTGGCGCTCCTCGTGTTCGGCGGCGTGTTCCTGGCGGTGACCGGCGGCGAGGCGCTCTACGCCGACATGGGCCACTTCGGCCCGAAGCCCATGCGGATCGCGTGGCTTTCGGTGGTGTTCCCCGGCCTGATCCTCAACTACCTGGGCCAGGGCGCCTTCATCATCTCGCATCCTCACGCGGTCGAAAATCCGTTCTTCCTGATGGTGAGCGGCTGGCTGGTCGTTCCGCTCGTCATCCTCGCCATGGTGGTCACGGTGATCGCCTCTCAGGCCGTCATCACCGGCGCCTTCTCGATCGCCCAGCAGGCGATGTCGCTCGGCCTGTTTCCGCGCATGAACATCACCCACACCAGCGAGACCGAGCACGGACAGATCTATGTGGCGCAGATCAACTGGATGCTGCTTGTGGGCGTGGTGATCCTGGTTCTGGTGTTCAAGTCGTCGAACAACCTCGCCTCCGCCTATGGCATCGCCGTCAACACCTCGATGGTGGTGGATTCGATTCTCGCCGTCATCTTCTTCTGGAAGTCGCGCACCCTGCCGCGCTGGTTCGTGATCCCGTCAATCATGCTGATCCTGGCGATCGAACTCGTGTTCCTGGCGGCCAACGGCCTCAAACTGGCCAATGGCGGCTATATGCCCGTCCTGCTCGGCGCGACCATCATCATGTTGATGTTCACCTGGATGCGCGGCCGCCAGGCGCTGGCGGCCAAGCTCAGGAAGGAATCGGTTGAGCTCCTGCCGCTGCTGGAGAGCCTCGAGCGCCGCCAGCCCACGCGCGTCGCGGGTGCGGCCGTCTTCCTGCAGACCGACCCCGTCTATGCGCCCAGCGCGCTGATGCACAATCTGAAGCACAACCGCGTGCTGCACGACAGGCTGGTCTTCGTGACCGCCGAAACGACGAGCGAACCGAGGATCGACAACGAGAACCGGGTGCGCGTCAAGCAGCTGCCGCTCGGCGCCTGGCTGGTGGAGGCGCGCTTTGGCTACATGGAGCAGCCAGACGTGCCGAAGGCTTTGCGCGCCTGTGCGCCCTTCGGCCTCGAAATTGACCCGCGCCAGGCGTCATATTTCCTTGGTAGACGGGTGATACGCATGTCAGCACGGTCGTCGCTGCCGTTCTGGCAGCAGCGGCTGTTCATCATGATGGCCAACCATTCGGCACGCGCCATCGAGTTCTTCCGCATCCCGCCCGACCGCGTGGTCGAGCTGGGCATGCAGATGAGCGTCTGAACACCAGCACAGGAAAACGGCATGGCCCTCATCGCTCCCTTCTCCGCCCCGGGACGCTTCTGGCGCGGCAACCTTCACACGCACTCGAACCTCTCCGACGGCGCGCTGGAGCCCCGGGCCGTCATCGACGCCTACAAACACGCGGGCTACGACTTCATGCAGCTCTCGGAACATTTCATCGGCAATTTCGATTTTCCCATCGCCGACACGCGGAGCTTCCGCTCCAACAGCTTCACCACGCTGATCGGCGCCGAACTCCACGCGCCCGAGACCGCCGTGGGCGAGCTCTGGCACATCGTGGCGGCCGGCCTGCCGCTGGACTTTCCGCGAAATCTCGACGGCGAGACGGGAGCCCAGGTGGCGCGCCGCGCGCATGAGGCTGGCGCCTTCATCGGCATTGCGCACCCTGCCTGGTCGCAGCTCACCATGGAAGACGGACGCGCCATCGACTGCGCCCATGCGGTGGAGATCTACAACCACGGCTGCGCCATCGAGAATGACCGCGGCGACGGCTGGTACTTGCTCGACCAGATGCTGACCGAGGGCCACCGCCTTTCAGCCTTCGCCACCGATGACGCGCATTTCAAGACGCCCGACCATTTTGGCGGCTGGGTGCATGTGAAGGCGGAAAGCCTCAATCCCGATGCGCTGCTCGAAAGCCTTAAGCAGGGTCTCTATTATTCGAGCATGGGGCCGCAGATTCATGCGATCGAGATGAACGGCAAGGAGATCTCGATTGCCTGCTCGCCGGTGGACACCATCACCGTGCTGTGCGGCACCTCGCGCACCATGGTGCGCAACGGCCGCGCCATCACCGAGGCGAGCTTCGACCTCGCCAAGCTCGAGAAAGGCTGGCTTCTGAAGAAGCAGAGCGCCTGGTTCCGCGTGGTGGTGATCGACAATGGCGGAAAGCGCGCCTGGAGCAATCCGATCTGGTGGGACGAAATCGGCTGAAACCCATGCCGCTCTGGATCGTCATCTGCGGGCTGGGCGTGACCCAGATCATCGGCTGGGGCACCACCTATTATGCGCTGGGCGCCCTCTCGCAGGATATCGCCGCCAGCACCGGATGGTCCACGGCGCTGATCTTCGGGGCCTTCTCCGGCGCACTGCTGGTGAGCGGCATGATCTCGCCCTGGGCCGGGCGGCTGGTCGACCGCAAGGGCGGGCGGCGCGTGATGGTGGCGGGCTCGCTGCTGTCTGCCGCGGGCCTGGCCATCATCGGCGCCTTTCCCCATCCCGTGACCTATGTTGCAGGCTGGCTGGTGCTGGGGCTTGCCATGCGGCTTGCCACCTATGACGCGGCTTTCGCCAGCCTCACACAGATCACAGGCACGGGCGCACGGCGCGCCATCTCCTATCTCACATTGTTCGGGGGGCTCGCCTCCACCGTGTTCTGGCCGGCGAGCCACTACCTGTCGCAGGGCATCGGCTGGCCGAACACGCTGCTGGCCTATGCGGCGCTGCACCTGGTGCTGTGCCTTCCCATCCACGCCGTGGTGCTCGGCGCGGCGCGGGGCGAAGGCGAAAGCATGGAGGCGCCAACCACCACGGCGGTGGCCACCCTGGCCGATGGTGCGCGGCGCAAGGCGATGGCGCTCTTCGCCGCGGCCGTGGCCCTCAATGGCCTCGTCTTTTCCGCAATCTCCGCGCATGCCGTGCCGCTCTTTGCCGCCCTGGGCTTCCGGGGGGAGGAGGCCGTGTTCATGGCCGCGCTGATAGGCCCCGCACAGGTGGCAAGCCGCGTGGGCGAGATCCTGATGGGCGGAAGGCTCCGCGCCCTCGATCTCGGCCTCATCGCATTCGGGCTGCTGCCCGTGGCGATCGCCATCTTCGCCGGGCTTGGCTTCTCATGGCCAGCGGCCATCGCCTTCGCGCTTCTCTATGGCGCATCGAACGGGCTCGTCACCATCGCCAAGGGTGCGGTGCCGCTTGCACTCTTTGGCCCCCGGGGCTTTGGCGAGGTGCTGGGCGTGATCTCGGCGCCAAATCTCGTGCTCAACGCGGCAGCCCCCCTGCTCTTCGCGCTGCTGCTGACGGCCGCTTCGGCCCAGACGGCAATCATGGTTGCAGGCGCCTCAGCGCTCGCCTCCTGCCTGTTCATGCTGTGGCTCACGCGGCTTCACCGGCATGCGGGGCAAACTTCCGTCTGACTGGCGGGAGGGATTGCAAAATGATAATCAGCCCGCCGAAACCAATCCGCAAGCCATAAGCTTTCGAGGACGGACATGAGCAAGACACGCACCGAGACAGACACCTTCGGCCCCATCGAGGTCGATGCCACGAAATACTGGGGTGCGCAGGCGCAGCGCTCGATCGGCAATTTCAGGATCGGCTGGGAAAAGCAGCCCAAGCCCGTGGTGCGCGCACTCGGCATCGTCAAGCGCGCGGCGGCGGAAAGCAACATGGCGCTGGGCCGCCTAGACAAGACGGTCGGTGAAACCGTAGTCAAGGCCGCGCAGGAAGTGATCGACGGCAAGCTCGATGAGCACTTCCCGCTCGTCGTCTGGCAGACGGGTTCGGGCACGCAGTCCAACATGAATGCCAATGAGGTGATCTCGAACCGCGCCATCGAGATGATGGGCGGCGTCATGGGCTCCAAGAAGCCCGTGCACCCCAATGACCACGTGAACATGAGTCAGTCGTCGAACGACACCTACCCGACGGCCATGCACATCGCCTGCGCCGAGCAGATCCAGCACGAGCTGCTGCCTGCGCTGCGCCACCTGCACAAGGCGCTGGATGGCAAGGCCAAGGCGTGGGCCCACATCATCAAGATCGGCCGCACCCATACGCAGGATGCAACGCCCTTGACGCTCGGCCAGGAATTCTCGGGCTATGCAGCACAGGTGGAAAACGGCATCAGGCGCATCGAGATGACGATGCCGATGCTGATGGAGCTGGCCCAGGGCGGCACGGCCGTCGGCACCGGCCTCAACGCGCCCGTGGGCTTTGCGGAGATGGTGGCGGAGCGCATCGCCGCCATCACCGGCATGGCCTTCACATCGGCTCCCAACAAGTTCGAGGCGCTGGCCGCACATGACGCGATGGTGATGAGCCATGGCGCCATCAACACGGTTGCCGCCTCGCTGTTCAAGATCGCCAACGACATCCGCTTCCTTGGTTCGGGCCCGCGTTCGGGGCTGGGCGAACTCTCGCTGCCGGAGAACGAGCCGGGCTCCTCCATCATGCCGGGCAAGGTGAACCCCACGCAGTGCGAAGCGCTGACCATGGTGTGCGTGCAGGTGTTCGGCAACCACGCGGCCCTCACCTTCGCGGGCAGCCAGGGCCACTTCGAACTCAACGTCTTCAACCCGGTGATGGCCTACAACTTCCTGCAGTCGGTGCGCCTCCTCGCCGATGCGGCGGTGAGCTTCACCGACAACTGCGTAACCGGCATCGAGGCGCGTGAGGACAACATCCGCCAGGCGCTGGACCGCTCGCTGATGCTGGTGACGGCGCTCGCCCCCAAATATGGCTATGACCGCGCGGCCAAGATCGCCAAGACCGCGCACAAGAATGGCACGACCCTGCGCGAGGAAGCGGTGAAGGACGGGATCGACGCCGCCGACTTCGACCTGATCGTCAGGCCGGAAGACATGATCGGGCCGAAGTGATGGGCGATATCGTCAGCCTCAAGCTGCACCGGAAGCGCAAGGCCCGCGCCGAACAGGAGGCCGAGGCCGGGCAGAACCGCATCGCGTTCGGCCGCAGCCGGGAGGAACGGCAGCTGACAGAAGCGCTGAACGGCAAGGCCCGCAAGGATCACGACGCCATGAAGCGTGAGGAGTGACGAGGAAGCGAGACCTCGCCAGTCACCCATGCCAAAGGACCTCAAGCGCTCGCTCTCCATCTCGGGCCACCGCACGTCGCTGTCGCTCGAGCCGGAATTCTGGGAGGCACTGCGCAAGGCCGCCGAGGCGCGCGGCCTGTCTCCGGCCGGATTGGTCTCCGAGATCGACCAGACGCGCGGCAGCCGCAACCTGTCGAGCGCGGTGCGCGTGTGGCTTCTCGCGGACATGGAGCGCCGGTCAGCCAATTGAGGTCACTGGAGGATTGACGTTCCAATCATGCCATGACCCCAGCGCAAGTTGAGGTTCCGCTGTCTGTCAGCATGTGCTGCACCAATAGCGGGATGCCAGCTTTCGCTGGCATGACGCTACGCGCGAGAGAGCTGCTACTGCGAGGGTGATGAGTTTGGCGGTTCTGAGATGATGATCGGCGCCTCGGGCGGTTTGGCCAGGATGACCGGGGCAATGGGGTCTTTCCGCGGCTCCGGCCTTGGCTTGGCGGGCGCTTGCGCTGCAGGCCTGGCCGGGCTTTCAGGGGCCGCCTCCGAAAGCCTGGCCATGCGCCGCCAGACGCGCAGCTCGCGCTGGCGCTGGCGGGTCTCGGCCTTGTTGATGTCGGCATTGGCGGCGCGCTCAGCCTCGATCTGGCGGCGCAACCGGTCGGCGGCGGCGACCTGCATTTCCCCATGCACCCTGAGTTCACGCCGCCTGACGAGCAGCTCGTCGCGCTGGGCGTAGTGGGCCTGAAGCCGCGCCTCGTCCTCCAGCCGTTGCTTCTCCTCGATCGCGGCGAGGCGCAGCTGCTCCTGCTGCAGCCGTTCCAGCTCATCGATGCCCTGCTGCATGATGGTGACGCCGAGCGCGGTGGAGAGCTCGGACTTGTTCTCGCCCCGCGCCAGCATGTCTACGGGGCCGGCATAGGACACGCTCATCGGCGGCAGGCCCTCGCGCTGCTTGAGGCGCAGGCCGATGTCGATGTCGATCTCGCCCAGCGCCAGCTCAGCCAGGGTTTTCACCTCGATGTCGGCCAAAGCATCCTGGCGGAGGATGGGATCAAAGCGCACCTGGCCCTCAGCCACATTGATGCCGCCTGAGACGGCGCCGAAGGTGACACCCTCCCCGCCGCGCAGCCGGTCGAAGGCCTGGGTGATGCCATCGGCGTCCTTGGCCTGTTCCAGTGCTGCCGAAAAGTCCTGGGGCGTGATGGTGAGCAGGCGGAAATCGTCGAACCGGTAGCTGCCCTCGCCCTTCACCGACGCCAGGGCCCCGGCGGGGCTCCGGCCCTCGCTTTCGAAACGCAGGTCGATGACGCCATTGCCCTGTGCCACTGGCGCGCCGCCGATCATCGCCAGCTGCCGGCCCAGATCCACCGGAAGGCTGATGAGGCCGGAAACCCGGCGGCTCTCCTCCGGCCCGGCGGAGGTTATCTCCAGCTTCGCGCTGCGGCTCTCCTTGTCCTTCGCATACATCGACAGATCGATCTTGCCGGGTGCGGCCACGATGCCGATCTCAGCATTTACAGCCATGAGATGCGGATGAACCTCGAGCGCGGACGGCGTGATCCAGACCTCGCCGGTCATGCCGAGAGGCAGGGACGCGGCAAAACCCGTCTCGAAATCCGGCTGCGGCCCTTCCCATTTCAGGAAGGTGGCGGCGATGACATCGGCCAAGCGGAGCGGACCGGTCTCGATCCGCGCCTCAGCCACGAGCGACGGCGTGAGGCTGGCGGTGCCGCCAAAGGACGCGCTGCCGTAGCGGCCTGCGGCATCAGACAGCGTCCACTTGCCGCCGCTCCAGAGCAGCCGCGCCTCGCCCGAAAGGCCACCCGGCGCCAGCGTGGCGGGAAGGCCAGTCACCTTGGCAAGAACCGCTGCCTCGGTGGCCTTCAGCGAGAGCTGCCCGTCAAGCCCGAAACCCTCCGCCCACGGATGAGCCTTGCCACGATAGTCGAAGCGGGCGCCATGCGCCTGGAGGGTGGTAGTCGTCATGAAGCCCTCCACCATGGTTCCCTCAGCCTCGATCCTGAGGGCTCCTGGCTCACTGTCTTTCAGGGCGGATGGCAGCCCGATGAGCGAGAGAATGCGCGCTGAACTCGGCGCCGTCACGGCAAGGTTGCCGGACAAGGCTCCATCGGGCGAGGCGGTGCCCTGGCCCGCGATGTTCAATTCCCCGGCATTGCCCGAGGCCCTGAAGTGGAACTCGCTGCCATTCTCCTGAGGCTTCACCGCCAGCGAAGCGCGCACCTCCGTTGCCCCCAGGCCGGACGCCCAGGGCGGAAGCACGCCGCCACTGTTGCCGGCAAGACCCAGAAGCCTGATCAGCCCGGCCGGGTCATCCGCCTCGATCTCCATACCGACGGTGCCGTCGGCGCCCTTGCCGGCATCGAGGATCAGGCCCGTGGCCACCACCCGCGCGCCACCCACCTCGCCAATCTCGAGGCCGCGCAGGTCAAGTCCATTGGCCCCGGATTCGAGGTCGACCGCCACATCGCGCGCGGTGACGGCGTTGAGCAGCAACTCGCCCGCGTTAAGGCGCAGCTTGAGGTCAGGTGCGTCCGGCCGCGGCATGGCCAGCGCCAGCAGGCTCGCGGCCGCGCCCTCACGCGCCACCGCCAAGGCAGGAATGCCCTGCGGCGCATAGGAATCGAGGTCGAAGCGGTTACCATCGAGCATCAGGTCGATTGCGCCGCGCCCGGCGGTCGTCAACGAAAGGGAGCCATTGCCGCGCTCGCCGTCCAGTTCGAAGCCGGCATTGCTCAGCCTCATCTGTGACTGGGTGAGGGTAAGGTCAGTTTCCAGCTTGAGGCGGCCGCGGCTGCCACTCCACAGGCCGCCGATGCGCTCTGGCCCCTCCGGCCAGAGCCAGAAGGTGAAGTCACGCAGGTCGTTGGTCTCAAGCGCCAGCTTGCCGTTCAGCTCCGGCCCGCTCCGGCCGGGCGCGAAGATGCCGGTGAACAGCGTCCTGGAACGGCCGGGCAGCCCCGCCGCGAAACGGGCGATGCGGAGCTGGCCCTGTTCCGCCGCGAGTTCGGCCTCCACATTATCGAGGTTCTGGCCGCCGGTGCGCAGCGCCGTCACGTCCAGCTTGCCAGACAGGCTCATGTCGGCGGGCAGCAGGGCCAACAGGCTCGAGACCACCCCGAGGCTTCCGCCCTGGCGCAGCACGCCGCGCGACTGGGCGCCGGCGATGGCGTCAAGGTCGAGCATGGAGGCCTTGAGATCGACCGACGCGTCGATGTGCTGGCCCAGGCGCAGCGAGGCCGTGCCCGTGGTGATGGGGCCGTTTTGCCCCGGCTCCAGCCGTGAGACCTCGACGTCGGTGAAATCGATCCGCTCAAAGTCGCCCGTGGCCTTGGCCGTGAACAAGAGCGGCCGGATGCGGCCCTCCTGGTCGGACTTGCCCTCACCAACCGAAGCGGGCTCGATGCGGATCTCGCCTTCCGCCTTTCCGCCGCTCGCCGCGCCGTCAAAGCCGAAGGCATAGCCCGAGCCGTCGGCGGCGGCAGCCGTGACGCTGAACCGGAACGGCTCATTCTCGGCATAGCTTGCCGTATTGATCGCGATGTCGAGCGGGCGGTCGTTGTAGAGCGCCTGCATGCGCAGCCGCCAGGGTCCGGCCACGCCGGGGGACGCGATCTCCGCGTTGACGTCGTCGAGCCGCAGCGTCTCGCCGCGCCGCCGGTCGCTGAAGGAGATGTTGCCACCCGCCAGGCTGACCTGATCGAGCTTCACACGGGAGAGAATATCGCTGTTGACGAGGCCGGCCGAGGGCGTGAACACCCAGTTCCCCTCGCCCGTCGCCCGCCGCTCCAGCATCACGGCAGGTTGTTCGACCTCGATGCTCTCGACGTCGATCCCGCCCTGCACCAGGCCCGCCAGCGTCATGCGGATGGTGATGCGCTCAGCAGTGGCGAAATGGGGTTCCGCAAGGCCCGGCGGGTTGGCGATGGTCACCTTCTCCGCCGTCAGCCGCGGCCAGGGAAAGAGCCGCACCGAAATATCGCCCTCGACGGTGACGGCACGGCCCGTCAGCTTCCGGCCATAGGATTCAAGATCGGAGCGGTAGCCGTTCCAATCGACGACGACGGGCGCCAGCAGCAGGCCGACAACGGCCACGACCAGCAGCACCCCGAAATAGAGAACGGGTGATCTCCAAACCTTCATTGATCCCGGATTTTGCAGCTTCATTGCGTCAATCAAATGGCCACGTTCTTGCCGGGGTTCATGATGTTGTCTGGGTCGAGCGCGCGCTTGATGGCGCGCATGAAGGACAGGGCGGGCCCATGCTCCTTCTCCAGATAGTCGCGCTTGCCGGAACCGATGCCGTGCTCGCCGGTCGAGGTGCCGCCCATGGCGATGGCGCGGTCGATCATGCGGGCATAGACATCCTTCACCTTTGCATATTCCTGCGCATCATTGCGGTCGCAATAGAGAACGACGTGGAAGTTGCCGTCGCCCACATGGCCGACGATGGGGCCGTAAAGGCCATTCGCCGCGAGGTCGGCCTGGGTCTCCGTCACGCATTCAGCGAGCCTGGAGATCGGCACGCAGACGTCGGTTGCAAAAGAGTCCTTGCCCGGCATCAGCGACTTGGTGGCCCAGAACGCGTCATGGCGTGCCTGCCAGAGCTTCTGGCGGTCCTCTTCCTTCGTGGCCATGCTGTAAGGCCCGCCGCCAAGGTCTTCCGCGATTGCCGCGAAGGTTTCCGCCTGCTCGCGGGCCGAGGCCTCGGTGCCGTGGAATTCGAGGAACAGCGTCGGCGAGACCTTCAGGTCGAGCTTCGAATAGGCGTTGAAGGCCTTCACATGCTCGGCATCAACGAGTTCGATGCGGGCCACCGGCAGGCCCATCTGGATCGCAGTGATGGTGGCGGTGCAGCAGGCCTCCACGCTGGGGAACGGGCAGACGGCGGAGACGATCGATTCCGGAATGCCATAGAGCTTCAGCGCCACCTCGGTGATGACGCCGAGCGTTCCCTCGGAGCCGACGAGCAGCCGGGTGAGGTCGTAGCCCGCGGAGGATTTGCGCGCGCGGCTGCCGGTGCGGATGATCTCGCCATTGGCCATCACGGCGGTGACGTTAAGCACGTTTTCCCGCATCGTGCCGTAGCGCACGGCGTTGGTGCCGGAGGCCCGCGTCGCCGTCATGCCGCCCAGGCTGGCGTCCGCGCCGGGGTCGACGGGGAAGAACAGCCCCTGGTCGCGCAGATGCGTGTTGAGCTGCTTGCGGGTGACGCCCGCCTCGACCCGGCAATCAAGGTCCCCCGCATTGACCTCCAGCACGCGGTTCATCTGCGAGAGATCGATGGAAATGCCGCCGAAGGGCGCGGAGAAATGCCCCTCGAGCGAGGTTCCGGTGCCATAGGGGATGACGGGTGTGCGGTATTTCGCGCAAGTAGCGAGGATGCGCTGCACCTCCTCCGTGCTCCGGACAAAGGCCACGGCATCGGGCGCTGCGCCGGGGTTCCACGTCTGGTCCTTGCCGTGCTGCTCACGCACGGCGGGCGCGGTTGAGAGCCTGTCTCCCAGCCACTGGCGGATCTCGGCCATGGTCTGAGTTGTGCTGGTCTTGGCGGTCGGGTTATCCATGGTGCCGAAACTAGCAAGAAGCCGGAGAATTTGCGATGGGTTATCCTGCCCCTTTCGTGGGCCACGTCCAGCAGGTCGAAGACAAGTGGATCGACTACAACGGCCACTTCAACATGGCCTATTACAACGTCCTGTTCGACCGCGCGGGCGACGAGGCCTTCGCGGTCATGGGGCTTGGACCCGACTATGTGACCGAGCGGAACGCCTCCTTCTTCACCCTGGAATGCCACAACACCTATGTGCGTGAGCTGCATGCCGGGGATTCGGTCAGGATCGAGACCCAGATCCTCGACTGCGATTCGAAGCGGGTGCACTATGTGCAGCAGATGTTCCATGCAGCCGAGGGCTGGCTGTCCTGCGTGACCGAGATCATCGTCATGCATATCGACATGGCGCTGAAGAAATCCGCCCCCTTCCCTGCCGATGTCATGGAAAAGATTGCGGCCATGCGGGAGGCGCACAAGCATCTCCCCGTGCCGCCGCAGGTCGGCCACCGGATCGGCATCCCGAAAAAGGCCTGAAGCACGCCGGGTTTCCTCCCCCTCTCCCCCGCAGGGGGAGAGGGTGGGGTGAGGGGGTGATTCAGCGTGCGTCATGGTTGATAGCGGACTCGCGGACGCACCCCCTCACCCCGGCCCTCTCCCCCTGCGGGGGCGAGGGGGATTGCAAAATCAGCATCCAAATCTGCAGCTTCTGCGCCGCCAACCGCCATCCGTTTCGGAATTGCGCGATTCACATCAGATGAAATGCGTTGCGGGAGCGGACTGATCCAACTTCGTCATACTCGCGCAACATTCATCAAGCATTTACCATGCCAGTCTGGGAGATGAACTTGACGAAGGAGGCGAGAATCATGAACACTGGTCTGAACCTGTTCGCGGAAGCGCTTGTTTTCGTTCACGGAAAGAGCGCCGAATCAGAAGCGGCCAAGCATGCCCTGCTGTGTGAGCGGATGGGCGACATGGACACCGCCGAAACCTGGCGCCAGCTTCAGGGCGCGGTGCGCGGCCTGAAGGCGCCTGCCGGCTGCCCGCCACGTAAAGCCGCCTGACGCCGGTAGGTTTCGCTTTTCGTTCTCCCGGTTGCTATAGTGGTCCGCGAGGAATCGGACCTGATGAGCAACAAGAACTTCGACCTGAACGACTTTGGCGACGATGAGCCTGCCCCCGCGGTGAAGCCCGGAGGGCTGGCAGCGCGCGCCTTGGGCCAGCAGGGCGAGCCCCCCTATCTCAAGGGCCTGAACCCGGAACAGCGGGCCGCGGTGGAAACGACCGACGGCCCCCTGCTCGTGCTGGCAGGTGCCGGCACCGGCAAGACGCGGGTGCTGACCACCAGGCTGGCCCACATCCTCGCCACCGGCAGGGCCTGGCCGGGGCAGCTCCTCGCGGTGACCTTCACCAACAAGGCGGCGCGCGAGATGCGCGACCGCATCGGCGCGCTGATCGGCGGGGCGGTCGAGGGCATGACCTGGCTCGGCACCTTCCACTCGATCGGTGTCAAGATCCTGCGCAACCATGCGGAGCTTGCGGGCCTCAGGTCCGGCTTCTCCATCCTCGACACGGATGACCAGATCCGCCTGCTGAAGCAGCTGCTCGAAGCCCATGACATTGACGAGAAGCGCTGGCCCGCCCGCCAGCTCGCCTCCCTCATCGACGGCTGGAAGAACCGCGGGCTGACGCCGGATCGCATTCCGGCGGGCGAAGCCTCGAGCTTCGCCAATGGCCTCGGCGGGCAGCTCTACACGGAATACCAGCAGCGGCTGAAGGTGGTGAACGCCGCCGACTTCGGCGACCTGCTGCTGGAGGTGCTGCGCATCTTCCAGGAACACCCGGACGTGCTGAAAGAGTATCAGCGCCGCTTCAAATACATGCTGGTGGACGAATATCAGGACACCAACGTGGCGCAGTACCTCTGGCTGAGGCTGCTGGCCCAGGGCCACAAGAACATCTGCTGCGTGGGTGACGACGACCAGTCAATCTATGGCTGGCGGGGTGCCGAGGTGGACAACATCCTGCGCTTTGAGAAAGATTTCCCGGGCGCGCGTGTCATCCGCCTCGAGCGCAACTACCGCTCGACGCCGCAGATTCTGGGCGCGGCCTCTGGCCTGATCGAGAAGAACGAGAGCCGGCTGGGCAAGACGCTGCGCACTGACCGCGAGGATGGTGACACGGTGACGGTGCGCGCCCATTGGGACGGCGACGAGGAAGCCCGCGTCATCGGCGAGGACATCGAGAACCTGCAGCGCAAGGGCGAGAAGCTGAACGACATGGCGATCCTGGTGCGCGCCTCCTTCCAGATGCGCGCCTTCGAAGAGCGTTTCATCACGCTGGGTGTGCCCTATCGCGTCATCGGTGGCCCACGCTTCTATGAGCGCGCGGAAGTGCGCGATGCGCTGGCCTATCTCAAGATCGTGGCCGCGCCCGACAATGACCTGGCCTTCGAGCGCATTATCAACACGCCCAAGCGCGGCATCGGCGATACGTCAGTCAAGCGCATGCATGCCATTGCGCGGGCTCAAGGCGTGTCGCTCTACCGCGCGGCGGAGGCCATGTCCCTGACGGATGAGCTGCCCGCCAAGACGCGCACGGCGCTGCGCAAGCTGGTCGAAAGCTTCGGCCGCTGGCGGCAGATGGCGGACGGCCTGCCGCATACGGAGCTTGCCGAGATCGTGCTGGACGAGTCGGGCTATACCGAGATGTGGCAGAACGACAAGAGCCCGGAGGCGCAAGGCCGCCTCGACAACCTCAAGGAACTCGTGCGCTCCATGGGCGACTTCGAGAACCTTGCGGGCTTCCTCGAGCACATATCGCTGGTGATGGACGTCGAGCAGTCGGCGGAGGAAGACAAGGTCAACATCATGACCATGCATGGCGCCAAGGGGCTGGAATTCGGCACCGTGTTCCTGCCCGGCTGGGAGGAAGGCCTGTTCCCCTCGCAGCGCTCGCTGGATGAGAAGGGCCGCAGCGGCCTGGAGGAAGAGCGCCGCCTGGCCTATGTCGGCATCACACGGGCCAAGCGCCGCGCCACCATCTCTTTTGCGCAGAACCGCCGCGTGCATAATCTCTGGCAGAACGCGCTGCCCTCACGCTTCATCGATGAGCTGCCCGAGATGCATGTCGAGGTCGCCCCGATGGCCACAAGCTATGGCGGCTTCGGGCTTGGCACCTATGGCAAGAGCCGCTTCGACGACCAGACCAAGCCCTTCGGCAACACCTACGCCACCCCCGGCTGGCAGCGCGCGCAACAGCGCTGGGCAGACGGCAAGGCCACCCGCTCCACCCCCCATTTCATCGAGGGCGAAATGGTGGCGCGCGAAACAGATACCGTGAAATACGCGCGCGGCGAGCGCGTGTTCCATGAGAAGTTCGGCTATGGCGTGATCAGTTCTGTTGATGGCAACAAGCTCACCATCGACTTCGACAAGGCTGGCGAGAAGCGCGTGATCGACAGTTTCGTCTCACGGGGGTGAACTCTAAACTTCCGTCATCCCGGCGAAGGCCGGGATCCCGCTTTCTTGCACCGCGCGCACGGCATCAAAGCTGGATCCCGGCCTTCGCCGGGATGACGGGGTGAGGGTATTGTGGACCACCACGGGTGGCGGCCGCTTCAGTCACCTTTCATTCCGCTCAGCGCCTCCACTGCCTGGGGCGACAGCGCGAAGAACCGGAGGACGGACATGGCCGAGACGCCGGCCACCACTGCGCGCTATCGATGTCGGAATAGGCCATGGCATTGAGCACGGATACCGTGAACTACGTGCGCGGGCGAGCGCGTGATCGACAGCTTCGTCTCACGGGGGTGAACTCTCAACTTCCGTCATCCCGGCGAAGGCCGGGATCCCGCTTTCTTGCACCGCGCGCATGGCATCAAAGCTGGATCCCGGCCTTCGCCGGGATGACGGGGTGAGGGTATTGTGGACCACCATGGGTGGCGGCCGCTTCAGTCACCTTTCATTCCGCTCACCGCCTCCCCTGCCCGGGGCGACTGCGCGATGAACTGCAGGACAGACATTGCCAAGTTGGCCGCCACCACTGCGCGCCCTCGAGCACGTATGCCGTGAACTACGTGCGCGGGCGAGAAGCGCGTAATCGACAGCTTCGTCTCACGGGGGTGAACTCTAAACGTCCGTCATCCCGGCGAAGGCCGGGATCCAGCTTTCTTGCACCGCGCGCATGGCGTCAAAGCTGGATCCCGGCCTTCGCCGGGATGACGGAATTGTGGGCCACCACGGGTGGCGGCCGCTTCAGTCATTTTTCATTCCGCTCACCGCCTCCCCCGCCCGGGGCGAGAGCGTGATGAATTGGAGGACGGACATGGCCGAGACGGCCGCCACCACGCAGAAGGCGATGGTGAAGTCGGCGCCCGTCAGCGTCTCGTCTGCACGCCACCACTGCGCGCCCTCGAGCACGAAGGCGGCGAGCACGACGCCCATGGACAGGGAGAGCTGTTGCACCACGGTGTAGAGGCTCGTCGCATGGCTTGCCTGCGCGTTATCGATGTCGGAATAGGCCATGGCGTTGAGCGCGGTGAACTGCAGCGAGCGCAGGAAGCCGCCGATGAAGAGCACGGCAGCCGCGGCAAGCCAGGGCGTGGCCGATGACAGGAAGCCCATGGCAAGGATCGAGACGCAGGCGAGAAGCCCATTGACCATGAGCAGCCTCCGGAAGCCGAAGCGGCGGATGAGGCGCGCGGCGCCGAACTTCATCGAGATGGCGCCCGCCGCGGCGACGAAGGTGATGAGGCCGGACTGGAAGGCGCTCATGCCATAGGCGAGCTGGAACATCAGCGGCAGCAGGAAAGGCACGGCCCCTACCCCGATACGGAACATGCTGCCCGCGGCGACGCCGACGCGGAAGGTTTCGATGCGGAGCAGCCGCAGGTCGAGGATCGGATTTTCCGCCGCCATCGCGTGGCGCACATAGAGTGCGCACAGCACGAGCCCGATACAGATCAGAGCCGTAGGGCTCCAGCCCGGCAGGAGATCGCGCCCCATGACGGTGAAGCCGAAGACCAGGGCGGAAAGCCCGGCGCCAGAGAGGAAGAAGCCCCTGACGTCGAGCGGCGGCGCCTGCTCTGCCCGCGTATCCGGCATGTAGAGGCTGGCGAGCAGGATGGCGAGGATGCCGAAGGGCAGGTTCATCCAGAAGATCCAGCGCCAGCCGGCCGTGTCGGTGATGAAGCCACCGGCGGGCGGGCCAACGAGCGGCCCCAGCAGTGCCGGAATGGTGAGCCAGGCCAGCGCATCGACCAGTTCCGCCTTTGGCACCGAGCGGAGCAGGATGAGGCGGCCCACCGGCACCATCATCGCGCCGCCCACCCCCTGCAGCCCGCGCGCCGCCACCAGCTCACCCAGCGTTGTCGCTGACCCGCAGGCGAGCGAGCCCAGCGTGAAGATGGCAATCGCCACGCGAAACACATGGCGCGCCCCGAAGCGGTCCGCCAGCCAGCCGCTCACCGGAATGAAGACCGTGAGGCTCAGGAGATAGGTGGTGAAGGCGAGCTTCAGCACAACCGCATCCGTGCCGAGGTCACGCGCCATGGCGGGCAGCGCCGTGGCGATGATCGTCCCGTCCATGTTCTCCATGAACAGGGCGGAGGCGATGATGAGCGGAATCAGCCGGGAGGAGGTCATCAAGGTTTGGATACCATACCGAGACAGATGGCGCCCGGGGTTCCCCCCTCCCCCTTCGTGGGGGGCTGGCAGGGCACCGGTTTGGCCCCTTTCCCGCCCGAATTCACAGGTCTATAAGCGCCTCAAACTGCCCAATGCGGCACAGTTGGCGCGTGCGCTGCGCCCGGAGCAATTTCGTGATCGAACGTTTCTTCCGCTGGCTCGAGCAGCTGGTGAACCCTTTTCCGCCTGGACAGCCCGGCATGCCGCCTAAGGGGCTGCTGGCCTTCGCCTGGCATTACACCAGGCCGTTCTGGCCGCTGCTGGTCATCTCGATGATGTTCTCGGCCGTGATCGCGCTGCTTGAGGTGTGGCTCTTCGCCTTCCTGGGCGACCTCGTGGACCTTTTGACCTCTGCCGAACGGGCGACCTTCTGGGAGAACCACGGCACCAAGCTGATGGTCATGGGGGCAATCGTGCTGGTGGTGCTGCCGGTTCTCAACTTCTTTTCGGAGGCGGTCTCGCACCAGGGGCTGCGCGGCAACTACGCCATGCGCATCCGCTGGACGGCGCACCGCTACGTGCTGCGCCAGAGCATGGACTTCTTCCACAACGACTTTGCCGGCCGCGTGGCCACCAAGGTGATGCAGACCGCACTCGGCGTGCGCGATGCGGTGATGAAGCTCACCGAAGTCATCATCTATGTTTCCGTCTATTTCACCGGCGCCCTCATCCTGGTTGCAACGAGTGACCTGTGGCTGATGGCGCCGCTGCTGATCTGGTTCGCAGGCTATGTGGCAGCCTGCTGGTATTTCGTGCCGAAGCTGGGAAAGCTCTCCGCCGACCAGGCGGACATGCGCTCCCTCGTCACCGGCCGCGTCGTGGACAGCTACACCAACATCCCGACGGTGAAGCTCTTCGCCCATGCCGACCGCGAGGATGCCTATGCGAAGGAAGGCATGGGCCTGATGCTGGAGACGGTGAACCGCTCCATGCGCATGTCGACGCTGATGACGTCCACGCTGCAGCTGCTCTCCGGCGTGCTGATCTTCACCATGTCGGCCATGTCGATCTGGCTGTGGCACCAGGGCGCCATCACCACCGGCGCCATCGCCTTCGCCATCGGGCTGACGCTGCGCATCAAGGCCATGTCGCAATGGATCATCTGGGAGGTGGCGGGCCTGTTCGAGGATGTGGGCGTGATCCAGGACGGGATCGAGACCATCGCCCGCGACCGCACCATCAAGGATGCAGAAGGCGCGAAGCCGCTCGCCGTTTCCCAGGGCGCCATCGCCTTCGAGAACGTGACCTTCAACTACGGCAAGGCCATTGAGCCGAATGACAAGCCGGTGCTGGCCAAGCTGTCGCTGTCGATCGCACCGGGCGAGAAGGTCGGGCTGGTCGGGCGCTCAGGGGCTGGCAAGTCGACGCTCACCAACCTGCTGCTGCGCTTCTATGACATCGAGAAGGGCCGCATCCTGATCGATGGGCAGGACATCTCGCAGGTCACGCAGGATTCGCTGCGCGCCGCGATCGGCGTCGTGACGCAGGATACCTCCCTCCTCCACCGCTCGGTGATCGACAACATCCGCTACGGCAAGCCCGATGCCTCCATGGCCGAGATCGAGGCGGCAGCGCGCAAGGCCCATGCCGACGAGTTCATCGCCTCCCTCGTCGACCCCAAGGGGCGGCGCGGCTACGAGGCGCATGTGGGCGAGCGCGGTGTCAAGCTTTCGGGCGGGCAGCGCCAGAGGATCGCCATTGCCCGCGTGCTGCTCAAGAACGCGCCCATCCTGGTGCTCGACGAGGCAACAAGCGCGCTCGATTCGGAGGTCGAACAGGCGATCCAGGAAAACCTCTATGCGCTGATGGAAGGCAAGACGGTGATCGCTGTCGCGCACCGCCTCTCCACCATCGCCGCGATGGACCGCCTCGTGATCATGGACAGGGGCGTCATCGTCGAGGACGGAAGCCACCGCGAATTGTTGCAGCGCGGCGGCCTCTATGCCTCGCTGTGGCAGCGCCAGTCCGGCGGGTTCCTGGTGGACGAGGAAGATCTGGCCGCCGCCGAGTAAACATTTCTTTACCTTATTGCCGCCACAACGGCGGGTGATTTGGCCTCGGAGCAGAGGGAAGAACATGTTTCGCAAAGTGATATTGCTTGCCGCCGCGGGTGCCGTGGTCGCCGCCTGTACGACGGATCCTTTCACCGGCGAACAGAAGATATCGAACACCGCGATCGGTGCTGGCACCGGCGCGCTGCTGGGCACCGCGACGGGCCTCATCATCGGCAAGAACACGAGCGCCTCCTCGCGCAAGGCCATGCTGATCGGCGCGGGCATCGGCGCGCTCGCGGGCGGCGGCGTGGGCCTCTACATGGACAATCAGGAGGCCAAGCTGCGCCAGCGGCTGCAGGGCTCAGGAATATCCGTCACGCGCGCCGGGCAGGACATCATCCTGAACATGCCTTCGAACGTCACCTTCGCCACCGACAGCGCAGACCTGAAGCCGCAGTTCTTCGAGACGCTGAACGCCGTGGCGATCGTGCTCAGCGAATTCAACCGCACCCTCGTCGACGTGACGGGCCATACCGATTCGACCGGATCGGCGGCGCACAACCAGCGCCTGTCCGAGCGCCGCGCAGGCACGGTTGCGGAGTATCTGGTGGCCCAGGGCAACAATCCGCAGCGCTTCCAGGTCCTCGGCATGGGCCAGAACGAGCCCATCGCATCTAATGCGACGGCCGAGGGCCGCGCCCAGAACCGCCGCGTCGAGATCCGCATCGTACCGCTGACCTGAGGCGCGAACGGGGCCACTTCTCTCATCCGCCAAAACCCCGTAAAGCGCGCGTCATGACCGAAGCGCGCTTTACCCTTACCATTCCAGCCCTCTCCCATGATGCCGCCCAGGCCCTGGCCGCGGCGCTGGAGGAGAACATCTTCATCGATCCCCTGGCCGTCACCATCAACGAGACGGACGAGGCCAAGGCCCTGTGGGAACTCGCGCTCTATTTCGGCAGCGAGGCGGACGCCGAGGCGGCGCGCGCCATCGGCGCGCTGGCTGAGGGGCGGGTGGCCCCGATGCCGCAGCAGGATTGGGTGCGCCAGTCGCTTGAGGGGCTGGCCCCGGTCAGTGCAGGACGGTTCTTCCTCCACGGCGCCCATGACCGCCCGCGGCGGCGGGCCGGCGGCGTTTCATTGGAAATCGACGCCGGCACCGCCTTCGGCACCGGCCACCACGGCACGACGGAAGGCTGCCTGCTGGCGCTCGACGGCATCCTGAAGCGCCGTGCGCCGGCCCGCATCCTGGACGTGGGCTGCGGAACGGGCGTTCTCGCCATCGCCGCCGCAAAAGCCACGCGCCGCGCCGCCCTGGCGGGCGACATCGACCCAGAAGCGGTGCGCGTCACCCGCGCCAACGCCACGCTGAACGGGGTGAAGACTGAGGTCACGAGCATCACCGCTGCAGGCCTCAACCACCCGCTGATCGCTGCGGGCGGTCCCTATGACCTGATCTTCGCAAACATACTGGCGCGCCCCCTCGTGGCGCTGGCAACCGGCCTTGCGCGCGCGCTGGCGCCGGGCGGAGACCTGATTCTCTCCGGCCTCACAGCGGAGCAGATGCGCTGGATCGAGGCCACCTACCGAAGCCGCGGACTGGCCATGGCCTGCCGCATCCGTCGCGGCAACTGGGCCACCCTCGTCTTCACCCGCCCCAAACGGAAAAAGCGCCCGGGAGGGAGGACACCCGGGCGCTTTCTTGCTGCCGGCCCGAGAGGGGCCGGCTGGGAGTTCGATTGCTAGAACTTAAGAGCCCCAGACCATGCGGGAAATCTCCGAACGCTTCACGCCGATGTCAGCGAGGAGCCGGTCATCAAGCTGGGCGAGCTGGCGCTCGGCCCGGCTGCGGGCGAGATAGGACCTCACCCGGCCGATGAGGCCCGGACCCATGGTGAAACCTTCGTTGCGGACAGCCTGGCGGCCATAATTGATCGTGGTCATGTTCATTCTCCTGTTCATCTCTCAAAATCCAGGCCCGGATGGTGGGCGCCGTGATCCCTCGAGGGTTTGTTGTGCGGTGCACTGTTGCAATGCGATATAGTGAGCAACTGCACGCCAAGCTACAGCCAGCTTCGCGTTTCTGATATGCGCTTTGTGCATGATCTGAATCACTGCTGATTTTCCCTCGACGACCGCCACTACGGAAAGAAAATAACCTTGGATTACGACAGTATTGTTGCGGAATCTGCCTTATTTCGGACCCAGAAATTAACAGCCGTTCATTTGTCTGAATCGCTCAGAATAGTGTCGCATTTCGACGTTTTGCATGTTCCAGGCGCATGGATGGAGGCGATTATTCATGCTGCGCCGCACTATACCAAAAACAAAATGCCCGGCCTGGCGGCCGGGCATCACAGGTGAAAATCGTTCGTCCGGAGATCAGGCGGCGACGAGGTTGCCGGCAGAACTGCGGCCGGTGCGCTTGTCAGTCACGACTTCGAAGGAGACCTTCTGGCCTTCCTTGAGGGTGCGCAGACCGGCGCGCTCGACAGCGGAGATGTGGACGAAAATGTCCTTCGAACCGTTGTCGGGCTGGATGAAGCCATAGCCCTTCTGCTCGTTGAACCACTTCACAATACCCGTATTCATGGGCTTTTCCTTACGTTGGGTTGGTCGTCGGCCCTGACGTGGCAGTTGATGTCACGGCAGGCCATTCTCGAGAATTGGAGGAGTCTTGCGTGCGCAGCCCAACGGGGAAGCGAAGCGGCCAATCGTCCGGCCCAAGTATCGATAAGGAATATATGTCGCAGTTGGACCAGTCTTGCAAGGTGAATTGGACTCAAGTTCAGCCATCCGGCTGTTGCGGAGCGGATGGATGTGCTTGAAGTTGCCGCCTGCAAACCATTCCGCACGGAGGCCCCATGCACCTGCTCCGACACCCGTTGATTGCTGCCTTTATCATCGCTGCAACCTTGATTTTGCCCGCGCGTGCGGAAACGGTGAGCTTTACGCTGATCCTTGCCAATGACATCTACGGGATCGAAGCCGGGGCCGAGCGCGGCGGGTTCGCCCGGCTCAACGCCCTTGTCAAGGCAGAGCGCGCAAGCGGCAAGACGGTGATCTACGCCCATGCGGGCGACGTGATCTCGCCGTCCCTGCTCTCGGCTCTCGACAAGGGCGAGCACACCATTGCCCTCACAAACCTTGCGCCTCCCGATATCTTCGCGCCCGGGAACCATGAATTCGACTTCGGACCCGAAACCTTCCGCGCCCGCATGGCAGAGGCCCGCTTCCCCGTTTTCGCCGCCAACCTGCGGACCGCTGACGGCAAACCCCTCGACGGCTTCCGGGACGTAGAGATCAAGGAGATCTCGGGCCTGAAGCTCGGCATCATCGGCCTCGCCGCGGACGACAGCCCGGAGCGCTCCAGCCCGGGGGATGGCCTCACCTTCCTTCCGATTTTCGACACAGCACTGGCGCGCGCGGCGGAACTGCGGGCTCAAGGCGCCGACATGATCATCGTTGTGGCCCACGCCAACCGCGCGGCGGACCTCCGGCTGTTCAACAGCGGCGCCATCGACATCATCCTCTCGGGCGACGACCATGACCTCACCCTCTTCTACGACGGCCGCTCCGTGCTGGCAGAATCGCGCGCGGAGGCCGATTATCTGGTCGCGATCGACATCACTGCCGAGGTCGCCGAAAAGGATGGCAAGCGCAGCGTGAGCTGGGTTCCCGGTTTCCGGGCCATCGACACCGCCACGGTGACGCCCGACCCCGAGACCCAGGCAAAGATCGATGCCTACAATGCCGAACTCGACCGGGAACTGAACGTGGCGATCGGCGCCACCTCGGAACCGCTCGACAGCCAAAGGTCCACGGTGCGTGGCGGCGAGGCGGCCATCGGAAACCTCATCGCGGATGCCTTGCGCGAGGCCGTGAAGGCCGACATCGCCATCGTCAACGGCGGGAGCATCCGCGGCAACCGGGAATATCCGGCGGGAACGCAGATCACCCGGCGCGACGTGCTGAAAGAATTTCCCTTCAGCAACAACACGGTGAAGCTCGAGGTCACGGGCGAAACCGTGTGGGCGGCACTGGAGAACGGCGTCAGCGATGTGGAAAACAACGCTGGCCGCTTCCCGCAGGTCTCGGGCCTCTCCTTCGAGGCGGACCTCAACCAGCCGGCAGGCAAGCGCGTGATCGCCGTGACCATCGCCGGCAAGCCGCTTGACAGGACAGCCACCTACACGCTCGCCACCAGCGACTACATGTTCTCAGGCGCCGACGGCTACCAGATGCTGAAGACCGCGAAGCCCCTCCTCGGGGTGCGCGACGCAAAGCTTCTCACCAATGACGTGATGGCCTACATCGCCGCGCGCAAAACCGTCGCTGCAAAGGTCGAAGGCCGCATCTTGCTCAGGAGGTAGAAGAGGATGGCCGGGCGCGGTGGCTCACCTCCACCACCGCATGGCTGCGCGCGAGCTCGTCGATTTCCGCAGAGATGCGCTCGCGGTTGGCGGGATCGAGATTGGCATCCCATTCATCGAGGAGAATGACAGACACGCGCCCCCGTGCAGCATCGAGGGCAGACCGGAGATCCCTGAGCTTGCGCTGGCCCGTGGACAATCCGGTCTTCACCGCCGGGAACAGGAATGACTGGGCGGGAAGGTAGAAGGCCCGCTCCTTCAGCAATTCCTTGAGATGCAAGAGCAGCGAGGTCTTGCCTGAGCCATTCGGCCCGGCGATGGCATAGCGGCCCGGCTCCCGCATGAGGGATACGATGTCATCGAACCCGGCCATCGGCACGTCGTCCCATGCATGGTCACGCTTCTGCGAGAAACGGAGCAGCCCGGTGTCGAAGCGCTGGCCAAGATCGGCCTTCTCTTCAACGAGTGCTTCATTGAGCCACGACACGCGCCCGCGAATGCTCAAGTACCAGGTCACGTTCTGCAGCAGGTGAGACACCTCGAGAAGGGTCTGAACGAGCTGCGGCATCACGACGGCAAGCGCGATCACCTCCGTCGTGCTCATGCTGGGACTTCGCCACAGGATGACGGCCGTGGTCGGCACCCAAATGCACACGGCCTGCAACAGATTGAATCCCTGGTCGGCATTCATGGCCGAGAGGGCCGCACGCCGGTAGAGACTCCAGCGTCTGCCGAAGAGGCGCAGAAAGCGGCTCATGACCATGCTTTCGCCAAGCGTGTTGGCAAGCCAGCCTTCGGGGAGTGCGGCGATGAACTGATTGTAGGCCTTCTCAAAGAAGGTGGCCGTATTCGCCGGCCACTTTCCCAAACGCCAGATCAGCAAGGCGGAGAGGGCCACCGTGACGCCGTAAGCCGCGGCGAATTCCCCCATCACGAAGGTTGATATGAGCGCCACTGAAAGGACAGAGGAGAACAACAGCCCGGCGACGGCATGAACAAAGTCCACACTGTCCGATACGATCTCCTGCCCGTTGGCGGAGATCAAGGCGCCGAACTTCTTTTCCCCGTCCCGGTTGGCCGCCTGCGCCACACGGCCAGCCGTCTGCGCGAAGGCATTCTCATAAAAGGCCCGCCGTGCCCCCGTCTTCCAGAACACCAGCAGCATGTAGGCAGCATAGCTGAGCGGATAGGCGAGAAAACTGAGTAGCAGGTAGAGCCAGATTCCCTGCAGCACCTCACCCGCACCGCGGTCCGCGGATACGAGGTAGGCGAGATAGACCTGGGGCACCACGTAGCACGCCATCATCAGCATGACTGCGGCAAGGCAGGCGATGGCTGCCCCTCGAACCCTCGCAAGCTTCAGAACACTGAACATGGTCGCTCCGTGACGCATGCCGAACAGACTAATACACCCCCAAGGGTTGTACAATTCACCTGCTTGATTCTACCCGCTGTTGCCCCTCTTTAGCACCCGGGCTAATGCTTCTTCATGACCCAGAATCTTTCCCACCGCACCCGCGTCGGCCTGCTCCGGGCTGAACTGAAGAAACGCAAGCTCACCGGCTTTTTCGTGCCGCGCGCCGATGAGTTCCAGGGCGAATATGTTCCGGCCTATGCCGAGCGGCTGTGCTGGCTCACCAACTTCCGCGGCAGTGCGGGGGTGGCGATCGTGACGCTCAAGAAGGCGGCGATCTTCGTCGACGGGCGCTATGTGATCCAGGTGCGCCAGCAGGTGGACGAGAAGATCTTCCAGCCCTTCCACCTGATCGAGGAGCCACCCGCCCAGTGGATCGCGAAGAACCTGAAAAAGGGCGACAGGCTGGGATTTGACCCGTGGCTGGTGACGGTGGAACAGGCGAAGCGCCTGCGCGAGGCCTGCGCGGGCGTGGGAGCGCTCTTCGTGGCGGTGGACACGAACCCCATCGACGCCGTGTGGAAGGACCAGCCTGCGCGGCCAACCTCAGCACTTGAGACGCAACCCACCCAGTTCGCCGGCTTGACAGCTGCGCAGAAGATCAAGGACATCCGCAAGGCCATGGGCGGCAATGACGCTGTGGTGTTCACGCAGGCGGATTCCGTCGCCTGGCTGCTGAATCTCCGCGGTTTCGACGTGCCTCACACGCCGGTCGTGCCCGCCTATGCGATCCTGCCCGCCTCGGGCAAGCTCACGCTCTTCATCGATCCCGCCAAGGTCACGCCTGACGTAGCGGCGCATCTGAAGAAGATCGCCACGGTGCAGCCCATGGCCGGGATCGGCGCCGCCCTGAAGGCGCTCGGCAAGGCAAAGGCCCGCGTGCTGATCGACCCCGCCTGGTCGCCGGAGCGCATCCGCGAACTGCTGGCGCGCGCCAAGGCGGACATCGCCACCGGCCCGGACCCCGTGACGCTTCCCAAGGCGCGCAAGAACCGGATCGAGCAGGAAGGGGCGCGAAACGCCCAGCGCCGCGACGGCGTGGCGGTGAGCCGCTTCCTGCGCTGGCTCGAGCAGGCAGCGCCGAAGGGCGGCCTCACCGAACTGGATGTTGCGGCGAAGCTCAGGTCTTTCCGCGACGAGACGGGCGAACTGAAGGATCTCTCCTTCGCGACGATCGCGGCGGCGGGACCTCATGCCGCGATCCCGCACTATCACGTGACGGAGGAGTCAAACCGGCCACTTGGCCGCGGCGAGATCTTCCTTATCGATTCCGGCGGGCAATATATCGACGGCACCACCGACATCACCCGCACGGTGATCGTGGGCGAACCCACGCCCGAGATGAAGGACCGCTTCACCCGCGTGCTGAAGGGCATGATCGGCCTCTCCATGATCCGCTTTCCGAAGGGCACTTGCGGCTCGCAGATCGACGTGCTGGCCAGGCAACACCTGTGGCAGGCGGGCCTCGACTTCGACCATGGCACGGGCCATGGCGTGGGCGCCTATCTCTCGGTGCATGAGGGACCCGCGCGCATCAACAAGACGGACCGCACCACCCTTGAGCCCGGCATGATCCTGTCGAACGAGCCGGGCTATTACCGGCAAGACGAATACGGCATCCGCATCGAGAACCTCATCATGGTGCAGGAGGCGCAGGCCATCGCCGGCGGCGACCGCCCGATGCTGGGCTTCGAGACCCTGACGCTCGCGCCAATCGACCGGAGGCTCATCGCGGCGGCGCTTCTCTCCGAGGCGGAACGGAACTGGCTCAACGCCTACCACGCGCGCGTGCTGAAGGAGGTGGGCGACCATCTCGGCGGCGAGGAACTCGACTGGCTGAAGAAAGCCTGCGCGGCAGTTTGATACCCCTCACGCGAGCAGTTACCCCTCGCCCACGCGCGCAAACCACGCGTTCTCATCGATCACCTCGACGCCGTGTTTCTCGGCTTCCTTGAGCTTTGAGCCAGCGCCGGGGCCTGCCACCAGCAGGTCGGTCTTCTTCGACACGCTGCCGGATACCTTCGCACCCAGCCGCTCGGCCATGGCCTTGGCCTCGTCGCGCGTCATGCGTTCCAGCGCTCCGGTGAAGACCACCGTCTTGCCGGCCACGGGCGAGGTCGTGCTGCGCGCCTCAAGCGCGGTCACAGTCACGTGCTTCAGCAGTTCGTCGACGACGTCCCTGTTGTGCGGCTCGCCGAAGAACTGGACGAGCGCTTCGGCCACCACCTCGCCGATGCCGTCGATGGCGTTGAGTTCGGCCCAGGCGTCACCCTCCATGGGGCCTGCCGCGATCATCTGCTCGTGGAAATGCGCCACCGTGCCATAGGCGCGGGCAAGCGCGCGGGCCGTCGTTTCGCCCACGTGGCGGATGCCCAGCGCAAAGATGAAGCGGTCAAGGGCGATGCTGCGGCGCTGGTCGATCGCTTCGAACAGCTTGGCGACACTTGCCTCGCCCCAGCCCTCGCGGTTCTTCAGCCGCTTCAGCGCGCACCTGTCGCGCGCCTCCAGCGTGAAGATGTCATGCGGCCACTGGATCAGCTCATCAGCATAGAATTCAGCGATGATCTTGTCGCCCAGCCCCTCGATGTCGAAGGCGTTGCGCGAGGCGAAGTGCTTCAGCCGCTCAACGCGCTGTGCAGCACAGATGAGGCCGCCGGTGCAGCGGCGCACCGCATCGAGCTTGCCGGAGGCGCGCTCCTCCCGCACCGCGTGGGACTGGCAGACGGGGCACTCCTGCGGAAAATGGTAGGGCTTCGCATCAGCCGGGCGCTTGTCAGCCACGAAGCCGAGGATCTGCGGGATCACGTCACCCGCGCGCTGCACGATGACCATGTCGCCCTCGCGGATGTCCTTGCGGGCGATTTCGTCCTCATTGTGCAGCGTGGCATTGGTGACGACGACGCCACCGACTGTGACGGGCTTCAGCCGCGCCACGGGTGTGAGCGCGCCCGTGCGGCCGACCTGGATGTCGATCTTCTCCAGCACCGTCATCGCCTTTTCGGCGGAGAACTTGTGAGCGAGGCCCCAGCGCGGGGACCGCGAGACAAAGCCAAGGCGCTGCTGCCAGTCCAGCCGGTTCACCTTGTAGACCACGCCGTCGATGTCGTAGCCCAGCTCCGCACGCTGGCTTTCGATCAGGCGGTGATGGGCAAGAAGCTCCTCCACCGAGTAGCAGAGCTTCATCAGCGGATTGGTCGGAAGCCCCCAGGATGCGAAGGCCTCGATCACGCCCATCTGCGTATCAGCCGGCATTTCCGGCGCTTCGCCCCAGGCATAGGCGAAGAACCTGAGCGGCCGCGCGGCGGTGATTGCGGAGTCGAGCTGGCGCAGCGATCCGGCGGCGGCATTGCGCGGGTTGGCGAAGATCTTCTCGCCCGCCTGCGCCTGGCGCTCGTTGAGCGCTGCGAAATCCTCGTGCGACATGTAGATCTCGCCACGCACCTCGATCAGGTCGGGCGCATCGCCCTTCAGTCGCTTCGGCACCTGCGCAATGGTCATGACGTTGGCGGTGACGTTCTCGCCCTCGAAGCCGTCGCCGCGGGTTGCGGCCTGCACCAGCTTGCGGTTCTCATAACGCAGCGAGATCGACAGACCATCGATCTTGGGTTCCGCCGTAACCTCGACCGGCTGCGCGTCATCGAGGTTGAGGAAGCGGCGGATGCGGCCCACGAAGTCATTCGCGTCCTCTTCAGAGAATCCATTGGCGAGCGACAGCATGGGCACGCCATGGCGGATCTTGCCAAACTTCTCCGCCACGCCCGCGCCAACGCGGCGTGAGGGCGAATCCTCGCGGATAAGATCCGGAAAGCGCGCCTCGATCGCCTCATTGCGCTGGCGCAGCGCATCATAGTCAGCGTCCGAAATCACGGGCGCATCATGCTCGAAATAGGCGCGGTCATGGCGGGCGATCTCGCCTGCGAGTTCCGCCAGTTCAGCGGAGGCCTCGATGATGGTGAGGTCCGCGACGGGGGTGGGTGCCTTCCTGCGCATGCTCAGCCCTTGGCCCCCAGCAGCTCATCAGCCTGGGCCCGCGCGGCCTCCGTCACCTGCGCACCCGACAGCATGCGGGCCACCTCTTCCCTGCGGCTCGCCGCCGAGAGGGCCTGCACGCGCGTCACCATGCGCTTCGACTTCGAGGCCACCTCCTCCATCTTGGAGATCAGCATGTGCTGGCCGGCCCGGGCCGCCACCTGCGGGCTGTGGGTGACGGCCAGCACCTGCAGGTTTCCGGCAAGCCGCGAGAGCCTGGCGCCGATCGCATCCGCCACGGCGCCACCCACGCCCGTGTCGATCTCGTCGAAGATCAGCGTGGGCGCGGAACCCTTTGCGGCGAGGATCACCTTCAAGGCCAGCATGAAGCGCGCGAGTTCACCGCCCGAGGCCACCTTCATCAGCGGGCTGAGCGGCGTTCCGGGGTTGGCCGCCACCATGAACTCGATGCGGTCGATGCCATGGGCACCGGGCTTTCCGGCATCGGTCTCGATGGCCGTCTCGAAGCGCGCGCGCTCCAGCTTCAAGGGCGGCAGCTCGGCCATGACGGCCTTGTCCAGTGCCTTCGCCGTCTTGCGGCGCTTGTTCGATAGCTTCTCGGCCGCGGCATCATAGGCATCGCGCGCGGCCTTGAAGGCCTGCTCCAGCGCCTTCAGGCGGCCGCCGCCGTCGGTCAGCGCCTTCAACTCATTGTCGAAGCGCGCGCGCACATCGGCCAGCGTGTCGACGGTGCACTTGAACTTGCGCGCGGCAGCACGCAGCGCGAAGAGCCGCTCCTCCGACTTCTCAAGTTCTTTCGGATCGAAGACGAAGGCGCGCCGGGCATCGGCCAGGGCGCGCTCCGCCTCGGTGATCTCGGCCAGCACCCGGTCGAGGGCGGCGCAGACATGGTCGAGCCTGCCGCCCGCGCCCTCGCGGCGCCGTTCGAGCTTGCGCAGTGCCGCGTTGAGGCGGGCAACCGACGTGCCGTCTCCGGCCAGCGCCTCCTCGGCATCGCCAAGGGCGTCGGCATATTGCTCGGCCGACATCATCATCTGGCGGGCTTCGGCAAGCTTTGCCTCCTCACCCTCTATGGGGTTCAGCGCGCGCAATTCCTCTGTGGCATGCTCGAGATAGTCACGCTCGGCCTCGGCGCGCTCCATCAGGCGGCGGTGGGCGGCAAGCGCTGCCTCCGCCTCGGACGCTTTGGCCCAGAGAGCTGCCACCTCATTCACCTCCGCCTCATGCCCGCCGAA
The DNA here is from genome assembly GCF_044239095.1 of Aestuariivirga sp. Classification (GTDB taxonomy): domain Bacteria; phylum Pseudomonadota; class Alphaproteobacteria; order Rhizobiales; family Aestuariivirgaceae; genus Aestuariivirga. The sequence continues at coordinate 45,465 of NZ_JBIICB010000001.1, forward strand.
GGCGTCGAGCAGGCGGCGGTGGGCGGATACCTCGACGAGCGCGCGATCGGCGTGCTGGCCATGGATTTCAGCCAGCGCGAGGGCGATCTGGCGCAGCAGGTTGAGGCTGACGGGCTGGTCGTTGATGGCCGCGCGGCTCGGGCCATCGGCATTCTGGATGCGGCGGATGACGAGTTCGCCCTCGGCATCCACCCCCTGCTCCTTCAGAATGGCGAAGGCAGGGTGCGTGCGGGGCAGCGCAAAGGCCGCCGTGACGACACCGCGCTCCGCGCCTGCCCGCACCAGCGAGGAATCGCCGCGGGCGCCCAGCGCCAGGCCCAGCGCATCAAGCAGGATGGACTTTCCGGCACCCGTCTCGCCGGTGAGCACGGTGAGGCCTTTCTCGAGGGCAATGTCGAGCTTCTCGATCAGGACGATGTCGCGAATGGAAAGGGCAGTGAGCATGGCCGCAGAGTATAGCGGAGTCGGGGCCTCAGGCGAGAGGCGGATTGGGGTGGCGGGCGATCAAATGGAATCCTTGTGACGGCTGATGTCTTCTCCCGCTCCTTCAGCGGGAGAAGAAGGGACCCGTTGCGGAACGCAACGGGGAGATGAGGGAACAAGGGCGCTGCATACAATTCGGAGCGCCGCGGGAGAGGACGCTGGGCAAGCTGATCTCAGCTGACTGACCGGCGCTTTAAAGCCCTAGAAGGGATTGACCGACGCGAAGGTCTTGGAGATCCAGGACTCGTCATTCTGCACCGGTGCCTGACCGTCGCTGGAGACGAGCCGGTAGGCATCCCTGTACCAATCGGAGTCCGGGTAGTTGTGGCCGAGCACGGCGGCGGCCGTCTGGGCTTCTGATACGATGCCGAGCGCCATGTAGCCCTCGGCGAGGCGGTAGAGCGCCTCTGGCGTCTGGCTGGTGTTGCGGTACTCCGTCACCACGCGCTTGAAGCGGTTGATGCCCGCCAGATAGCTGCGTTCACGGAAGTAAAAGCGGCCAACTTCCATTTCCTTGCCGGCCAGGTGGTCGCGCGCCACCACCACCTTCTGTGCGGCATCGGCGGCATAGGCGGTGCCGGGATAGCGCTGCGCCACCTCTTCCAGCGCTGCCAGTGCCTGTTTGGTGGCCGTCTGGTCGCGCTTGGTGTCGGCGATCTTGTTGTAGTTCGAAACCGCGATGAGGTAGTAGGCGTAGCCCGCGTCCCGGTGGCCGGGGTGCAGGGTCACGAAGCGGTTGGCGGCAATCACCGCGTCATCCCAGCGAAACGCCTTGTAGCTGGCATAGGCCTGCATGAGGATCGACTTGGTTGCGAAGCTCGAATAGGGATATTTGCGTTCGACTTCAGAGAACTTGGTGATCGCCGACTTGGATTGGCCCTTTTCCAGCTGGGCAAGGCCCTCGTTGTAGAGCTTAGCCACTTCCGCATTCTCGGTCGCCATGGACATGTCGGGCGACAGTCCGGCAGACAGGGCCTGCGAGGAGGAGGACGAGGCAGAGGCTCCCTCGCTGTCGCCCATCAGACCGTCCATCAGGCTCGAGGAGCAGCCCGCGAGCAAAACGGCGATGAGCGCCACCCCGGCTCCTTGCGAAATCTTTCCCGCTACCCGCACTTGAACCCCGCCAGCAAACCGACTTCCGCCCATTTGAACCAATTGGGTCCGGGAAGCACGTTCAATTTTTCAGCCCGGCGAAAGAACCGTGCACAATCCTTTTAGATGCGCCAAACCCGGCGGAAGTGTGACCGCCGGGCTGCGCAAATTCAGCAGTTAATTCAATCAGTTCGCTTGCCGGCGCAGGAAGGCCGGAATCTCCAGCTGATCATCGTCGAGGTTGGGATCGGCGGGCGGCTGGGGCTGCGGCTGCTGGCGCTGCTGCAGAAGCGGACGCTGCTGCGGCTGCGGAGCAATCGACGGCTCACGCGGGGCCGGGGCGGCTGGCGGATCATCCTTGCGGCCCAGCCCGACGTTGGCCAGCCGCTGGAACAGGCCGGGCTTCTTCTTCTGGGCATGCTCGGCAATCGACTCGATGCGGTTCTGCTGGGCCTCGATCTGGCGCCTCACCTGAGGCGGGAACTCCTCGATCGCCGGGATGCGCGACTGACGCATCGCGGGCTGGGGCGCGCGCTCGGGCATCAGCGGCAGCGGCGGCTGCTCGGCGGCACCGGCATGATGCGCATCCTCCTCGACATAGGACCGCGCCACGGGTGCCGGAGGCGGCGCGGCGGGAACAGCGGCAGCAGGCATGGCGGGGGTGAACGCCGGAGCCGCCGGGCGGGTGGCCATCGGGGCCGGCTGCACCGGCTTCTTGGCCGGGACCGGATGCTTGCCGACGAAGCCGAACACCGACGGCTTGTCGGCACTCTCTTCATCCGCCTGGGGCTTGGCGCCCTTGAGCGCCTCGGCCGCAAGGCCCGTGGCGACCACTGACACCCGCATGATGCCTTCGAGCGATTCATCGAAGGTGGCGCCGAGGATGATGTTCGCCTCGGGATCCACCTCTTCGCGGATGCGGGTCGCGGCCTCGTCGACCTCGTAGAGCGTCAGGTCGGGGCCGCCGGTGATGGAGATCAACAGGCCACGCGCGCCACGCATCGACACATCGTCAAGCAGCGGGTTGGAGATCGCGGCTTCCGCCGCCTCGATGGCGCGCTTCTCGCCGGAGGCTTCGCCCGTGCCCATCATGGCGCGGCCCATCTCGCTCATGATGGCGCGCACGTCGGCGAAGTCGAGGTTGATGAGGCCTTCCTTGGTCATCAGCTCGGTGATGGAGGCAACACCGGAATAGAGCACCTGGTCGGCCATGGCGAAGGCGGCTGCGAAAGTGGTCTTCTCGTTGGCGACGCGGAACAGGTTCTGGTTGGGAATGACGATCAGCGTGTCGACATGCTTGGCGAGCTGCTCGATGCCGCGCTCGGCCGTCTGCTGGCGGCGGATGCCCTCGAAGTGGAAGGGCTTGGTCACCACGCCGACGGTGAGAATGCCCTGCTCCTTCGCCGCGCGGGCGATCACTGGCGCGGCTCCGGTTCCCGTGCCACCGCCCATGCCGGCGGTGATGAATGCCATGTGCGAGCCCGCGAGATGGTCGAGAATTTCGGGCAGCGCCTCCTCGGCGGCAGCAGCACCGATCTGCGGCTGCGATCCGGCACCCAGGCCCTGGGTCAGGGCCGTGCCCATTTGAATGCGGCGCTGTGCGGCGTTCTGGATCAGCGCCTGCGCGTCTGTATTGGCGACGACGAACTCGACCCCCTCCAGCCGGCTCTCGATCATGTTGTTGACGGCATTGCCGCCGGCGCCACCAACGCCAAACACGGTGATGCGCGGCTTGAGATCGGAGAAGTTCGGCACGGTAAGGTTGATTGTCATGGTCATTGGCGCCCGGATGTGATTTGCCACATCCTTATTTCTTACCAAATTCATAACAAATGGTTAACGCGCGCTAACCATTCCGGCGAAACCCCACTTGTTATGGAGCACAATGAATCGGCGGCGTAACGGATGGTTCAGTTTGTGCCGCCGCGGCTCGCCTGACGGTGAAGTTCTGCAACCCGGCTCGCCAGCACCTTGTCCACCCGCCTGCCGTCAAGGTCGACGACCTCGAACAGCCAGCTGCCGACCTTGATGGACTGGCCGAGCGAAGGCAGGTGCTTGAACGCATCGACGACCAGGCCCGCCACCGTCTCGTAGCGGCGCTTTGGCGGCAGCACGAAACCGGTGAGCTCCGCCATCTCGTCCACCGGCATGTCGCCGGGCAGCAGCCAGGAGCCGTCCTCGCGCTGGATGGCGCCTTCGGCCCCCTCGCCCACGGGCTCCATGCTGCCAGCGATGGCGTTGAGCAGGTCCGCCGCGGTCACGATGCCCAGCATGCGGCCATATTCCTCCTGCACGAAGGCAAGATGGGTGGCGGAGCCGCGGAACAGTTCCATCGCCTCAAGCGCCGGCATTGATTCCGGAATGACCGGCACCTTCTGCACGAGGGCTGCGATGTCCAGCTTGCGGCGCGACAGCAGAAGATCCGCCACGTCCTTGATGACGATGATGCCGATGATGTCTTCCGGATCCCCGCCATGCACCGGGATGCGCGAGTGCGGCGTGGCGAGGATGGCCTTGCGGACGTCGGCTACATCATCATCAACGCCGATGACGTCGATCTCGGTCATGGGCGTCATCAGCGCGCGCACCGGCCTGTCGCCAAGGCGCATCACCCCCGCGATCATGTCGCGCTCGCCGCTTTCGATGACGCCGGCGGACTGGGCCTCGGCGATGAGCGACTTGATCTCCTCGTCGGTGACGTTGGCCTCAGTCGAGCTCTTCGAGCCGAGCAACCCGATCAGCAGGCGGCTCGAGCCGTCGAGCAGCCAGACGAAGGGGGCCGCGGCCCGCGAGAGAAGGTTCATCGGGGCGGCAACGCGGCAGGCGATGGCCTCCGGGTTCTTCAGGGCAATCTGCTTGGGAACCAGCTCACCAACGATGAGCGACACATAGGTGATCGCTGCAACCACCAATATGAAGCCAACGGGCTGCGCATATTCGGCCGCCATGCCGGCCTCCTGCAACGTGCTGGACAGCCGCGCGCCCAGCGTGGCGCCGGAAACAGCACCGGCCAGCACGCCCACCAGCGTGATGCCCACCTGCACCGTCGACAGGAAGCGCCCGGGGTGTTCCGACAGCAGCAGTGCTGCGCGCGCGCCGGACACGCCCCTGTCCCGCATGGCCCTGAGGCGGCCGGGCCGCGAGGAAACGACGGCCAGCTCCGACATGGCGAGCACACCATTCAGCAGCACAAGGCCGAGCAGCACAAGAAGTTCGATCGCCAACATGGAGGCCGCGCGTATAGCGCACGGGCCCGCCGCATGCAAATCCGGGGCTGCCCCGTCAGAAGCTCTCGGCGATCCAGCGGCCCATGCGGCGGACATAGCCGGACTGGGCGCGCTCCACGGCCTCCGCCTTGGACTTCGGCAGCGCCCAATGGACATCAGGCTTCAGCGCATGGTTCAGAAGGCCCGCGCACACCGCGAAACCCGGGGAATGGGCGCTCTCCGGCATGCCCTGCACATGGGCGGGCGCACCCATGCGGACCTGCCGGTCCAGCCACTGCGCGGCGACCTCACGCACCCCGTTGAGCTGGCTGGCGCCGCCGGTGATGACAAGGCGGCGGCCTGCCAGATGCAGCGCGCCCGAGGCCTCGAGCCTGGCACGCAGCAGCTCGAAGGTCTCCTCGAGCCGCGGCCTGATAATGCCGGTGAGCATCGACTTCGGCACCTGCTGCACGGTATCGACACCGCGTTCGCCCAGCAGCGGCACGGAAATCATCTCGCGCTCGTCCACGGCGCTCGCCAGTGCGGAGCCCCACAGCGTCTTCATGCGCTCGGCATGGGCGATGGTGGTGGAAAGCCCGCGCGCGATGTCGTTGGTGATGTGCTGGCCGCCGAGCGGCAGAACATCGGCGGTCACCAGCCTGCCGTCATGGAAGATGGCGAAGCTCGTCGTAGCGCCCCCCATGTCAACGACCGTGACGCCCAGCGCCTTCTCATCCTCGGCCAGAACGGCCCGGGCTGCGGCATAGGGCGCGATCACGAAGCCGGCGATCGAGAGATGGGCGCGTTCGACGGCGAGAGCGAGGTTCTTGAGGTGCGGCGGCTCGACCGTCACGACGCCGAGCTCAAGCGACAGGCTTTCGCCGAACATTCCCGCCGGATCCTTGATGCCCCTGGCGTCATCGAGCTGGTACTGCAGCGGCGAGAGATGAAGGATGTTGCGGCGGCCGGGATCGACCTGCGCCAGCGCGGCATCGCGCACCCGGTCCACGTCCGCGGGCTCAACCTGGCCGGACGCGACAGCCGCCGTGCCCGTATAGAGGCGCGACTGCGGCCGGCCGCCGGAGACGTTCACATAAATGTCGTTGATGCTGCGCTGTGCCATGCGCTCGGCGGCATCGACCGCGAGCCGGATCGCGCGCTCTGCCTCGTCCACGTTGATGATTGCACCGGAGCGCACCCCGCGTGAGAGCTGGTGGCCGACACCCAAGACCTTCAGGCTAAATTTCTCGTCCGCATCAGCGCTGCGGTGCTTGGCGGGCATGGCCTCGGCAATGAGGCAGCTGATCTTGGTCGAGCCGATGTCGAGCGCGGCGATCAGGCCACCCTTGGACACGGCTTGCGGCTTGGCGCCGCCCTTGCCCTGAAACTGCACCACCGTCATCTGCGACCCAATCCCCAAAAACCCCGGCGGGCGGATCCGCTCTACTCGGTCCCCACCGCCGTCTTCATGCCCCCGGCCTCGATCTCGGCCGGATCGAGCTCCGCCACCTCGACGATCACCCGCCCGGCGAGACGCAGGTCGACCGACCTGATGCCCCGCGAGAGCAGCTGCTGAGTGCTGTTCAGCTCGTCGGCCATGCGGAGCGCGTCCTGCCAGTCCCGTTCCGGCAGCTGCACGGTAATGCCGCTGTCCAGATAGAGCGTCCAACGGCGTTTCCCCACGCGCGCGGCCGCCTTCATCTGCAACATTATGCTCGGATAGGCTGAAAGTTGGTTAACAAGATCGGCCACCGCGGTATTGGCCCCCTCGCCGGTGACCAGCGGCAGCTGCACGAGCTTGGCCGCGGCCAGCCCGCTCATCGCCGCGCCGTTGCGGTCAATCACGTAATAGGATTCGCCGCGCTGCCAGATGGCGAAGGGCTGGCGCTCCTTCACCTCCACCGCGAGCTGGTTCGGAAACAGCCGCTGCACCTTGGCGCGCTCGATCCAGTCGAGGCCTTCGAGAATGCGCCGGGCATGGCCCGCGTCGAAGCCCATCAGCGAGCCTCCCGGCTGCACGCCGATCGCCGCCAGCAGTGCTTCCGGCTCATGATGCTCCAGCCCGGTGATGGAGATGTCCTCCGCCGCCATGCCGATGAGGCTCGCCACCTTGCCAGGCAACATCAGCCATTTGCTGCCTTCATAGTCGAGGTGGCCACCGCGCAGCAGGCCCGCCGCAATCACCACGCCGAGCACCGCCACCGCGCCCGCGCGCAGCGCCAGGCGGAAGCGGAAGGCGGAAAGCCCGTCCAGCCATGTGGACGAGCGCTTGCGCACATAAACGCCGTAACCGCCGCTCATCGGTCCACCGACGCATCGTTCACCATCCAGGTGACGAGCGCTTCATAGCTGTGCCCGGCATGTGCCGCGAGTTCGGGCACCAGCGAGGTGCCCGTCATGCCCGGCTGGGTATTGACCTCGAGCAGGATCAGTTCGCCCGTGCCCCCCTGATCATAACGGAAATCGGCACGCGACACGCCGCGGCAGCCCAGCGCCCTGTGGGCGCGAAGCGCCAGCTCCTGGCAGTGGTTGTAAACGGCCCCGGGGATTTCGGCCGGAAGAATATGCTGGGAGCCGCCCGGCGCATATTTGGCCGTATAGTCATACCAGCTCGAACTCTTCGACACGATGTCGATGACCCCGAGCGGCGTCTCGCCGATCACCGCGCAGGTCAGCTCCTTGCCGGGCACGAAGCGCTCGACCATGGCGTGGGAACCGAAAATGTGCCGCTCGTCCAGCACGGCGCGCGCCGGGCCGTTGGCGGTTTCGAGCACGATGTGCACGCCCACGCTGGAGCCCTCGTTCACCGGCTTCACGACATAGGGCGGAGCCATGGGGTGGCCCGCGGCAACCTCCTCCAGCGGCACGAGCAGGCTCTCGGCCACCGGAATGCCCGCCGCAGCGAAGATCACCTTCGATTTTTCCTTATGCATGGCGAGCGAGGAGGCCAGCACGCCCGAATGGGTATAGGGGATCTGCAAGGTCTCGAGGATCGCCGCGCAGCAGCCGTCCTCGCCCCACTTGCCGTGGAGCGCATTGAAGGCGACGTCGGGTTTCAATTCCTGCAGCACCGGCACGATGCTATCGCGCTGGACATCGACCGGCACGGTCCTGAAGCCTGCGCGCGTCAGCGCGGCAAGGCAGGACTTGCCCGATGACAGGCTCACCTCGCGCTCGGCCGACCAGCCGCCCATGAGCACGGCGACCGTCGTTTCCGGGGGAACACGGCTCATGCGGCAGCGTCCTTCGGCAGGCCGATGCGCTTGATCTCCCAGTCGAGGTCGATGCCGGAGCTTTCCTTCACCCTGGCGCGGACGGTTTCGCCAAGTTCCTCGATCTGGGCTGCGGTGGCGCCGCCCTCGTTGATGAGGAAGTTGCAGTGAAGCTCGGACACCTTCGCAGGGCCCACGGCGAAGCCGCGCATGCCGGCCTTGTCGATCAGCTGCCAGGACTTGTTGCCCGGCGGGTTCTTGAAGGTCGAGCCACCCGTGCGGCTCTTGATCGGCTGGGTCGCCTCGCGGCTCTCGGTGATCTTGTCCATGGCGGCCGCAATGTCGGCGGGGTTGCCCGGACGGCCCTGGAACAGCGCCTGCGTGAAGACAAGGTCCCCGGGCGCGCCGCAGTGCCGATAACTGTAGTTCATGTCAGCGTTGCTGAGCACGTGGATGTTCCCCGACCGGTCGACGGCGCGCGCCTCGATGAGAATGTCCTTCGTCTCGCCCCCATAGGCTCCGGCATTCATGCGCAACGCACCGCCGATCGTGCCCGGTATACCTCTCAGAAAGGTTAACGCATCGATACTTTTCTCCTGCGCGAAGCGGGCGACGCGCACATCGAGCGCCGCCGTCCCGGCCCTGACGCGGTGGCCCTCTTCCTCCGTCACATCTGCAAAACCGCGTCCGAGGCGGATGACGACACCCTCGACACCCCCGTCCCGCACCAGCAGGTTGGAGCCAACGCCGATCACATAGACCGGAATGTCCTGCGGGGTGGCTTTGAGGAACTGGGCGAGGTCCGCTTCGTCAGCAGGCGTGAACAGCACCTCGGCTGATCCTCCGGCGCGGAACCAGGTGAGATCCGCCAACGGCGCATCGGGCTCCAGCCGGCCACGCACCTCTGGCAGGCGTTTCAAGAGAGCCTGTCCGTCGAGCCGCGCCATCACGCACCCGCCTTGTCGAAGGCTTCGAGCTGGCCGGGCAGCGCATAGGCCCATTGCGTGATCGTGCCAGCACCGAGGCACATCACGATGTCGCCGGGCTGAGCCAGCTTGCGGACCAGCGGCGCGAGCTGCTCCGGCTTGTCGATCGCGTGCACCGCGCGGTGGCCGCGCGACTTGAGGCCATCCACCAGTGCGGCGTGGGATGCCCCGTCAATCGGCGCCTCGCCCGCCGCATAGACGGGCGCCACGATGACCGTATCGGCATCGTTGAAGCAGGTGCAGAACTCGTTGAACAGCGAATGCAGCCGCGTGTAGCGGTGCGGCTGCATGACGGCGAGCACCCTGCCCTTGGCGACGCCGCGCGCCGCCTTCAGCACGGCGGCGATCTCCACCGGGTGGTGGCCATAATCATCATAGACGGTGATGCCATTATGCGCGCCCGTGCGCGTGAAGCGGCGCTTGACGCCGGT
>NZ_JBIICB010000337.1:0-4027 GCF_044239095.1 Aestuariivirga sp.
ACGCGGGAGAGGAAGGGGACCCAACGAAGTTGGGGGAGGTGAGGGACCGCGGGGCTCCGAATTGTATGCAGCGCCCTTGTTCCCTCATCTCCCCGTTGCGTCCCGCAACGGGTCCCTTCTTCTCCCGCTGAAGGAGCGGGAGAAGACATCAGCCGTCACAAGGATTCCATTTGATCGCCCGCCGCTCTAGTCGAACTCCGGCGGCCACTGATGCAGTCATGGGCAGATCACGTCACCGGCGCCAGCAGCCGCAGTGACAGCAGGGGAAGCGGTTCCAAACCACTCAAGGCAAATCGAGCAATGCTTCGAGATGACAGACAGAAACCTCGATATTGCCGCGCGCCTCCTCTTGGTCTCTCGCAAGCCGCTCCGGAGTCCAATCGCTGACAGGCCATGTGATCACTTCCAGGCTTCGCATCGCTTCGAAGACCGGCAGGGTCTTGTCAACAATGGGCTCAGCCTCTGGGGTCACCGTGCAATACCCTGCGACAAGGTTTTGGCGACAGACCTCGCCCCGCTCGGGCGCATCGACGGCACTATCAGCGGCCGCCACGCCCAAATCCCAAAACAGGGCGCCGAAGCCGCATTCGCCGAAATCGATAAGACTACCGCGTGCGCCGTCGATCACAACATTATGACGATGGCTGTCGGAATGAACCAAGCCCGTCCAAACGCCTTCATCAATTTGCGCCTGGAACTGCGGGCCAAACCGGTCGAGCGCTGCTGCAACGATCGTTCTCTCCTGATTGCTCAAGAGTTGAAGCAGAAGCGGGTTTTCATAGTGGCGGGCAACGCGATGCAGGTCCCAATTGGCCGCCCCCGAAAGGCGCTTCCCCTTTGAAATCTTATGAAAGCGCGCGAGCGTGGCGCCGAAAACTCTAAAATCTTCATCGCTTTCAAACGCCGGATGCCGGCCAGGCACATATCCAAAAACGAAGACCTGAGTTTCATCACTGAGGCTGTGGCGCGACACAGGTTGCGGGCCGGGGAAGTCTGGCTCGGCGCTCAAAAGCATCAGCGCTTCCCACTGGAAAACGAGGTTTGCGCGCTTCTCGCTGGCTGCCCGCACGGCTTTCATCACAAACTGGCGCCGATCAGTCAGTGTGAGAAGAAGCGTTGCGACTTCACTGTCGCCGGCAAGAATCTCAGCGCTTGCATCGCCCAAGAGTGCGTGTGCCGCGTCTAGCCAATATGCGTGGGTTTCGTCAGACACTATGACCGCTCCGAACGGCGCGCTGTGTAAGAAAGTCAGCGGCGGCTGTCTTTCCCGGCAGCGTTGCACATCAATAGATGCGTTTCCAATCGCCATGAACAGGCGGGAAATGCACCCTATCAGCACTCACCGGATGACCGGCCTCTTAGGTCGGAGATTTGCGCAATATTGGACCGGATGCAAGACCGGCCCCTATCGTGGAAAGTCTGCCAGAAGTAAGTGTGTCATCTGGCGAATGCGGGCTCAAGCAATTGAACGAACACTCGTCCACGATCACATTTGCGTCAGACGCTCAGCTACCCCGGCGGATGGCACGTTTTGCCCAAGTTTCGCCATGCTTCGCTTTGAGCGTTCCTTCTAACGAGGGAGCGCGACATGCGGACGTTCATCCTGTCTGCCCTGCTTTTCTTCTGCTGTGCGGCGCCTGCTGCCGCCCTCCAGAGTGATTGCCTTGCCATGGCCGGGGCAGAGCCCCGCGTGGTTCCAGCGGCCCTCACGCCGGAGGAGGTGAAGCTCACCTTCATCGGCCATTCGAGCTTCATCATCGAAAGCCCTGGCGGCACCCGGATCGTGACCGATTACTCGGGCTATTCCGCCGGGATCGTGCCGGACGGCGTCACCATGAACCGGGCGCACTCCACCCATTACACGGACTTTCCCGACCCCGCGATCAAGCACGTGCTGCGCGGCTGGAACCCGGATGGCGACGATCCGGCCTTCCATGATGTCGAGATCGGCGACATCCGGGTGAGGAACGTCACCACCGACATCCGCGGCGGAATGACCGGCCGGACGAAAGATGCCAATTCGATCTTCATCTTCGAGGTCGCGGGCCTGTGCATCGGGCACCTGGGCCACCTGCACCACCTGCTGGGGGCCGAGCATGTCGGCATGATCGGCAGGCTGGACATCGTCATGGTGCCGGTCGACGGCGGCTACACCATGGGCCAGGCCGACATGATGGATGTGCTCCGCACCATCAAGGCACGGGTGGTGATCCCGATGCATTTCTTCGGGCAGACGACGCTCAACCGGTTCATCGCCACGGTGAGCCAGGAATATGCGCTCGAAACCTCGACCACGCCGGAGCGCATCTTCACGGCGGCGGGGCTTCCGGATGAGCCGAAGCTTCTGGTGCTGCCGGGGAACTGAGGCATAGGGACTGGATCCGGGCCCTTGCCCCTGGCGGTTGCCTTTCCCACATCAAAGCGCTAAAGCGAGCCGCAATTCAGCCAGTCAGCCCGGAATTCCATGGAAACCATCGTTCTCGTCGTTCACCTGATCATCGCCCTGGCCCTCATCGGCGTCGTGCTGCTGCAGCGGTCGGAGGGTGGCGCGCTCGGCATCGGCGGTAGCGGCGGCGGGGGCGGCGGTGGCCTGTTCACGGCGCGCGGTGCTGGCAATGCGCTGACGCGGATTACCGCCTATCTTGCGGTTGCCTTCTTCTGCACCTCAATCGCGCTCACCGTGATCGCCACGCAGCACGGCACCGGCTCGGTGATCGATAATGTCACGCCGCCCGCGGCCTCCGGCTCACAGCCGGCCCCGGCTGACGGCACCGGCGGATCGGTGCTGCCGCAACTTCCCGCGGCGCCGGCCACGCCGCAGGTTCCGGTTACGCCCTAACCCCCCGTGATGTCTCAAGTTATCCACAAAGCCCGGAAACCCAGTTTCCGGGCTTCGAATCATGACGTGAAGCCGATAGGGTGAAATTCCATGGCGCGATATATTTTCATCACCGGCGGCGTGGTTTCCTCTCTCGGCAAGGGTCTGGCATCGGCGGCACTTGGTGCCTTGCTGCAGGCGCGGGGCTTTTCCGTGAGGCTGCGCAAGCTTGACCCCTATCTGAACGTCGATCCGGGCACCATGAGCCCCTACCAGCATGGCGAGGTCTTCGTGACCGACGACGGTGCGGAGACCGACCTCGACCTCGGCCATTACGAGCGCTTCACCGGCCGCCACGCCAACCGCCAGGACAACATCACGACGGGGCGCATCTACCAGGAGATCATCGCCAAGGAACGGCGCGGCGACTTCCTCGGCGGCACGGTGCAGGTGATCCCGCACGTGACAGACGCCATCAAGGACTTCATCCGCACCGGCAACGACGGCTATGACTTCGTGCTCGTCGAGATCGGCGGAACGGTGGGCGACATCGAGGGCCTGCCTTTCTTCGAGGCGATCCGCCAGTTCGGCCAGGAACAGCCGCGTGGCGACTGCCTCTACATCCACCTGACCCTGCTTCCCTTCATCCCCACGGCGGGAGAGCTCAAGACCAAGCCTACCCAGCATTCGGTCAAGGAACTGCGCTCGATCGGCATCCAGCCCGACATCCTGCTCTGCCGCGCCGACCGCGAGATTCCGCTGAACGAGCGCCGCAAGATCGCGCTGTTCTGCAACGTGCGCCCCTCGGCCGTGATCCAGGCGCTCGACGTCAAGTCGATCTATGATGTGCCCCGTTCATACCACAACGAGGGTCTCGACCAGGAAGTGCTCGACATCTTCGGCTTCAAGGACGTGAAGGAGCCCGACCTCTCGAAGTGGACCGAGATCATGCACCGCATCACCCAGCCCGAGGGCGAGGTGACCATCGCGGTGGTCGGCAAATACACAGGGCTCCTCGACGCCTACAAGTCGCTGCAGGAGGCCCTCGTTCACGGCGGGATCGCCAACAAGGTGAAGGTAAAGCTGGAGTGGATCGAATCGGAGGTCTTCGAGAAGGAAGACCCCGCACCCTATCTCGAGGGCGTGCACGGCATCCTCGTTCCCGGCGGTTTCGGGGAGCGGGGCTCGGAAGGCAAGATCAAGGCCGCC
>NZ_JBIICB010000338.1:0-4025 GCF_044239095.1 Aestuariivirga sp.
CATTCAGAACCTAGAGGATGGAGTTCAGACTGAAGAGACGGATATTGCGTGGGCTCTGGATTTACTCGCTACAACATTGAAAGAATTGTCCAGATACAGTGAAGCTGAAACTTTCTGTCGACGCGCTCTCGCAATAAGAGAGAATTGCCTAGGTCCTTCGCACAACTTTACCGCCGCTAGCCTGAATAATCTTGCAAATCTGTTCAGAGCAAAGCGTGAGTATAGCAGTGCCTTGGAACCTCTTTCAAGGGCATGCTCAATAATGGAAACGAATCTAGGAGCCACCCATCCCGATACCATTTCGTATCTAAACAATTATGCTGGAGCCCTTGCCGAAAATGCATGTTTTGAGAAAGCCGAAAAGATATTCTGTCGAGTAATTGAAATTGGCCAGCAAAAAATGGGACCAGGTCACCCTATCTTAGCATTGTATTTAAATAATATAGCACAAATTCATAAAATCAACAAAAAATTCGAGTTAGCAGAACCACTTTTCCGCCGCTCGCTGGCGATAAGTGAGGCCGCCCTTGGTCTTGGACATCCTACCTCCATTAAGCTTCTTCTAGACCTTGGATCATGTCTTCAGGAAAGTCAGCAAATTGACTCAGCAGAACTCCTCTATAATCATGCATTAAATAACCTCGAAGCTAATTCTGGTAGAGTCCACCCCAATCTACTTAATTGTCTTAACGATCTTGCGGTGCTTCATCAAAAAAGGGGAGATCTTGGTTCTGCAAAGGCACTCCTTGAGAGAGCTCTTGAAATTGCGGAACAAGAATTTTCATTGAGAAGCGTGCTGACGGCAATACAGCTGAACAATCTTGCCGCAATCATGGAAGCTGATGGAGATTACGCCTCTGCCCTGCCGCTCTATCAACGCGCACTTTCCATTTCAGAGGAGGCCTTGGGCGCTGAAAGTCAGGATGCTGAATTGTATCGCGCCAATCTAGCAGATCTGTTGCGGCGAATGAAAAAATTGGATGAATCCGCGGTGCTTTATCATTGCAATCTAAAGATATTAGAGTGCTCAAAAGGAGTAAGTTACAAAGGTACTCTCGATTGTATGGAGAATTTAGCGGGTTTACTTGATCAACAAGGAAAACTTGACGAAGCAAAGGTTATTTATGAGCGTTTATTAGACAGCCTAGAAAAGTACGGTAAGGCCCAAGAATTCGATATGGCAGCCCTGCAAATCAATTTTGGATACCTCCTCCGCAGGAACGAAGAGTTTGCAAGAGCAGAATTTCACTATCGGCTTGGATTGGAGGTGGCTAAAAAAACTTGGGGCGCGGATCATCCTAAAGCGGTTCAAGGCAGAAACAATTTGATTGCCCTCCTAAAGATCCTCAATCGCGAGACTGACTATGGAAATATGCTGTCACGAGGCGATTTTATCTCAATTCTTGGCTTTGCTAAGGCTTTATCTGTGCGATCAGGAAGTGCCGAACTAACGCCTTTACATTTTGTCTGTGGCGCATTGATTGCTATCTCTAAAGACAGTATCGTAAGCGCAACGCCGACCCCATTCTAGCGAAGTCGTTCTGAGCGTGAGAGAAGCGGACCCAATTTTGGATTGGGTTTCTGATCATGGCAGTGGACGGCAAAATGGACGCCCAATTCGATGCATCATCGGCTGGGCGGGTCTCGCGTCTCGAGGTTCTGGAGGGGCCGACGGGCCGGAGGCAGCGGAGCGAAGCGGAACGGGCTCAGATCGCGGCGGAGAGCTTCCGGCCTGGGGTGTCTGTCTCTGAGGTTGCGAGGCGGTATGGGGCGACCCGCTCGCAGGTGTATGACTGGCGGCGGCGGCTGAAGGATGGGCGGCTGGCGCTGGCTGGCGGGGTTGCTGCGATGCCAGCGTTCGCCGAGGTGATGGTGACGCCGGCGGTCGTGGCCGATACCGGGCTGCCTAGACCGGCTGCGATTGAGATCGATATCGCGGGAACCATCATTCGCGTTCCGGCAGGTGTTGACGCTGATGACCTCTCGCGCGTGATCCGTGCGGTGCGGAAGGCCTCCGCCGAATGATGGTGCCGGAGGGCTCGCTCAGGGTCTTCGTAGCCCTCGAGCCAGTCGACTTTCGAAAAGCCCATGACGGCCTTGTAGGGATCACCCAGCAGGTCCTTGGACTTGATCCATTCTGCGGCGCAGCCTTTGTGTTCCGGTCGAAGCGGGCAGACAGGATCAAGGTTCTGATCTGGGATGGGACCGGACTGGTGCTGATGCACAAGCGTCTGGAGTCTGCTGCGTTCGTCTGGCCGCAGGTTCGGAACGGCGTTTTGCGCATGACGCCCGCGCAGTTCGCTGCCCTCTTCGAGGGGCTTGATTGGCGCATGGTGAGGCCCGCTCCCGCGCAGCGCCCGCAGAGTGCCTGCTAGCTGCGGCAGGATGACTCGGGCGGCTGGTTCTGGTTCGCGAAGCGCTCTGCTGCATGTATAATTTTGCTTATGAACGACGTCTCGCTCATCGCTGAGAATGCCAGGCTGAAGGCGCAGCTGGCCGAGACCGAAGCCGCTCTTGCCGAATCCCGGGAGGCACAGGAACGGCTCGAGAAGATGGTGCGCCAGATGCAGCGCGAGAAGTTTGCCGCCCGCTCCGAGAAGCTCTCGCCGGACCAGTTCAACCTGCCGCTCGAGGAACTGGCCATCGCCGAGGGCATGCTGGCCGCTGCCCGGGAGAAGGCGGAAGCCGCGCTGAAGGGCAAGACGCCTGGTGCGGAGAAACCGCCGCGCAAGCGAAACCGTGGCCACCTGCCGCCGCATCTGCCGCGGATCGAGCGGGTGATCGAGCCGAAGAGCACGCTCTGCCCCTGTGGCTGCGGCGAGATGACGAAGATTGGAGAGGATGTCTCCGAGCGTCTCGACGTTGTTCCGGCCCAGCTTCGTGTGCTGGTGACCCGCCGCCCGCGCTATGCCTGCCGGCACTGCTCCGGGGGAGTGGCCCAGGCGCATGCGCCCGAACACGTGGTTCCCGGAGGCCTGCCGACGGAGGCCCTGATCGCCCAGGTGATCGTCAGCAAGTTTGGTGATCATCTTCCGCTCTACCGTCAGGCCGACATCTACAAGCGTCAGGGCATCCAGCTTGACCGCGGCACGCTCGGCAACTGGGTTGGCCGCGCCGCCTTCCACCTGAAGCCGGTGATCGAGCACATGCGCGAGCATCTGCGGAACGCCGATCGCATCTTCGTCGACGAGACGCGGGCTCCGGTTCTGGAGCCCGGCAATGGCGCCACCAGATCCGGGTACTTCTGGGCCGTCGTCTCGGATGACCGGGGCCACAGCGGAACCGGTCCGCCGATTGTCGTCTTCCACTATGCACCGGGACGCGGCGAGGTGCATGCTCGCACCTTCCTGGAGAACTATCGCGGTCGCTACCTGCAGAGTGACGGCTATGGGGTCTACGACAAGCTGGCCGAGATCGATCGCCCGGAAGGGCGCTGGCAGCTCGTCCACTGCTGGACCCATGTCCGCAGGCGCTTCGTGAAGCGCTTCGAAAGCGACGCCTCGCCCATCGCGGAAGAGATGCTGCGGCAGATCGCGCTCCTCTACCGTATCGAAGCCAGCGTGCGGGGTCAGGCGCCTGAGATCCGCCTGGCGGCGCGCAGGGCAAATGCAGCCCCCATCATCGAGAAGCTCAAGCCCTGGCTCGAAGCTCAATTGTCGAAGGTCTCTGCAAAGTCGCAACTGGCTACCGACATCGCCTACACGCTCGGGCTCTGGACTGGTCTCACACGCTTCCTCGAAGACGGGCGCCTTGAGTTGGATACCAACCCCGTCGAGAATCTCATCAGACCGATTGCCCTCACGAGAAAGAACGCGCTCTTCGCGGGCAACGATGTCGGAGCCGAGAACTGGGCCATGCTCGCCTCCCTCGTGGCGACCTGCAAGCTGAACGGCGTCAATCCCTTCAACTACATCCACCAGACGCTCCGCGCCATCCTCGACGGTCATCCCAGCGTAAGCGCAACGCCGACCCCATTCTAGCGAAGTCGTTCTGAGCGTGAGAGAAGCGGACCCAATTTTGGATTG
>NZ_JBIICB010000339.1:0-4018 GCF_044239095.1 Aestuariivirga sp.
GGCGGGTGTTGCCTTTGTTGACACGGCTGCAGGCAATCGTCTCGACAACGAATTCCTACACCAAATCAACGAATTACGCTACATCCGCCAACCCAAGATCATCGCCCAGACGAATAATCCGGGCTAGCTTGAGCACGGTTTTATCGCAAAAGTCGCTTTCACTTTTATGGACTATGCTCTAGCGACTGGCCGCTTACCCATGAGGTCTTCGCTTCCGTCGTTCGCGTAATCAACTGCGTCATCACGACCAGATCCGCCGCCCGCGATGGCGCCGAGGCTACCAATAAATCAACATTCAACTTGGACCACTCGTTGGAGGCCGATCAAGGGTCTACTTCAGGAATTGAGACAGATGGACAACTACCCTGCCAGAGGGGCAGCGCTTCTGAGACGTATCGAATGACTTGAGGACGGGAGAATTTCTGGCTCATCGTAGCTCTTAGGAGAAGGCTCACCTTCAAGTCATGCATCGCCATAAGGAGAAGGGACCACCCAGCGGAATGGTCCCTTCAACATCCCCTTAGGTGGTCAGAGGCCGTCCATCTCACCCATCTTGCAAGACTGCATGAACTGATCTTTTGTGACGATGCCTTGATCCTTCTTCGTGATGGTCGACATGTGGCTGATGCGCTGCTCCCACTTGGGATCTTCCATCTGAGCCAGAGCTCCATCCTTGTCTGTGTCAGCCTTTTCAAACAAGGCTTCGCACTCCGCAGCATTCATTGCAAGGGCAGCGAAGACGGGCGCAACCAGAAAGAGCAGAGCGGATACCGAGAGAACAAGCTTCGATTTAAAAGTCATGTTAAACTCCTGTTTCTTGGCAAGTGGCTCTGTTAAATTTGCCACATGTAAAGTTATAAGAGTTCATAAGTACATAGCTTTGACTTACATCAAGCAACTCGGAGTATATCGCCTTCAACTTGTCTTTGATATTTCGGCCACAGTGATTACGACGCAAGTTTGAACGCGGATGGCGGGTATGCGGCCACTTCTTACGGCGCAAGCACCTACCACGGGCTGGACCGAGGTGGATTTCCCAGATCCGCTGGCACCGTTCGTGGCGAGACCGGTTCTCGCAAGAATCTCGAACAATTCGTTCCATAACTGTAAGGATGACTTCGTAACCATCGGACGATGAGTGTCTATCCGGTCAGACTAAGCTGAGCCTACTGAGGGTTGTGCCGCTCGAGAGTGGCAATGCCCGCTGTGGCGCAGGACCTGGCTCGTGAGCACACCGTGAAGGGAACCAATCTTGATGGCTCATCCTGCGCGGGCACGGCCGAGATCGTAATCACACCCAACTCAACCTGCAAGTTTAATCAGGCCAGTTTGGGGCGCGGGACGGTTTGCATCTGCACCCCAGACGGCTATTCGCTGGCGGCACTCTATGTGATTTAAGATGTGGTGGGCCTGATGATTTATCTCGTTCAGGATGACAGTACGCTCAACAGCGTCTGGACCCTCGCAGGCCAGCGCGGCCAAGGTACCGACGACTTGACGCTGGTGAACTTGAGGGTCCACGCCCGAACAGAAACTCTACGATATGGCTGCGCAAAGTCGACGACCGCGCCTATGGAAGAGGGACGCGGACATGAGTGACGGTGATCAGCCGTACCCACAATAGCGGTGGTTGACTGGCCGCTGTGACCCGCTGGGGGCCATTCTGAGGATTCGCAGTGGATGCAACCTGCACATTTCCGGAGACAGTTTTCAGCGCCATTATTGTATGGTTTCAGACGAGGAGCCAGACCCATGAAGCGCGGTGACCGCGGGAAATGCCGCATGGAGCGGATCGAGCGCGGTGGAAGCGATTCCGGCGAACCCGTCCAGTTTAAACACGGCGCTCAGGACATCGAAACCGAGAGGTCCATTGCAGAGCAAGAAGACCACAGCGGCAGGATGGTAAAGATAATGAGCAGCCTTGAAACCTTCATCATAGGCCGCGATTCCGCCAAAGACGCCGACAATCTCCCATCCTTCGCCATAAAGTGATTGCGCGGAGGATTCGCCCGCCAGGCCGGACTTCGGAGGGTGGCGTTTAGTTCTGGCAGCGGCTTTTCTTCGGGTGGTTTGCCCTTGCACGAAGAGCCTACCGGATGCAACGCCTTCCGGCCTTAGCATTTTTCCACCTTGATGGTGGCTGAAGGACCTGGGCGCCTAGCTGAGCTGGCTATCGCACTCTGGTTGACGAAGCCCGTGCTGCCATCCGGCAACTCGGGTTAAGGCGCTCCTACGGTGCTCGCTCTTGATTTGATTCTGCCGCTGTGCCCCGCCTGAAGGCAGCTTCCCTCCGCAGACCAGTTAAACAAAGTAATGGCGCTCAGCCGCCTTGCGGCTGAGCGCCATCAAACTGCGGACGGAAAGCTCAGAACTTGAAGCTCACCGTTCCCCTGACGATCGACATGTTCAGGTCGATGTCAGCATCGCCCGTGTCACCGAATTGGTATGAGCCCTCTCCGAGATCAACATAGAGGTATTCAACACCCAGCATGACGTTATCGGTCGCCATGTAGTTCACACCGCCGCCGACAGTCCAGCCCACCTGGGTGTTGCTATCGCTGTTGATCTCACCGGACCCGGACACGCTCAAGTCTGCATCGACACCGCCGAACGCCAAACCACCCGTGCCGTAGACCAGGACATCGCCCATTTCGAAACCAACACGTCCGCGAAGTGTGCCGAGCCAGCTCAGCGACGTATCAACGTCATAGTCGGAACCCGTAAGATTGATGACCGAGGGCTCGACGTCTGCATTGCCGGTCGCGTTCAACCAGGACAGATCGCCCACGGCGCCGATGACCAAACCATTTCCAAGCGCATAATCAAAGCCAACAAGACCGCCGATCATGCCGCCTTCGAGATCGCCTTTGCCATCCTCAGACACAACCTGCGACGAAGGATTGCTATGGTCGCGGAGTAGGTCACCCTTGACGTCCGCCTCACCAAAACCGTAGCCGCCTGTCACACCGATGTAAAAGCCACCACTCTGGGTGTCCTGGGCTTGCGCCGGTGATGATGTTCCGATGATGGCAAGAATGGCTCCCGCTGCGGTTGTCGCCAGAGCTGCCGTGACGCGTCTGATCATAAACTGATCCCCCATAACTCGTTACATAGCAGGATAATGGGAGTGTTCCGGAAAATCTATAAGGAATTACTTATCTTGAAAAAAAAATTCTACTTGGGGATAAACAAGCCAAGCCTATGATTTCTATGGGTGAGTTTGTATTACGGCCACTACACAGATATATAACCCTCTTGAAATTACAGATCAAGGTATGTCATTAAGAGCAAAATAGTGCATGGGGCATCCAATGTTGAATTCTGAAGTATTTTCTCCCGAGACACGCAAGGCCGTTGTGCAGCAGTTGAAGAAGGGCGGGTATAAGTTGCCCTCGCTTCAATCCTTCAATGTTGAGACCCACGGAACGGTTGGTCACGTTCTCTACGCTGGAAATATGTAGTCCAGACAAGAGTTTAGCGTCATAGCTGGATAAGCGCGATTGGCGAGTTCCGCTCTTCCCGCTCTCCTCATTGTCCTGAATTGTACACTCACTCTTCCGGCGTGTTTGGAGACACTTGCCGGAAGATGTGATGTTTTTTGCTCGTTGATATTGGATCCATGAGCGAAACGGAGAATACTACCCGTATTGCGGGTTGTTCTGTATCTCATCCCGTGGGTTGATCACTTCACAGTCGCTCCATGCCACTCGATGGACGGCTGCCGGAACGTCTGGGAATTGTCCACCGACGCCGACGAGCGTGCTTCGCTGTGCTCGCGCGTACCGCTTCGTGGCCTGATTGATCAATCATGGGCTGCGGCGGTCTTTCTTCTTCAGCCAAAGCACAATTTGACCCGCATTCGCCTGCTCCGGCTGTTCCGAATCGACCCGCGAATCAGGTCCGAGGGCTCGATACACAAGACGATCGTGCTGCCATTCAGCACTTCGGCGAAAGTCTCTCCCGGAAACCCGAGCGTCGAGAATACATGGTACTTGCGGCCTTCTTTGCAATGGGCGCC
>NZ_JBIICB010000340.1:0-4006 GCF_044239095.1 Aestuariivirga sp.
GATGGAGGCTTTGCAAAGCGCGTTCTCGACAATCTGGTGGCGGCAGGCGTCTTCGTCCGCATGCCGGGTGTAGCACCCCTGAACCGCTGTATACGCATCACGGCGGGAACCCCGGAGGATGTTGCGGTGCTGGCGGAGGAATTACCGAAGGCCTTGAAGGCTGCGGGATAGAAGAAACATTTCCAAACAAAAACGCCCCGGACAAGGCCGGGGCGTCAATAAACTCAACTTACTTCAAACTTACTTGCTGGCCAGCTTCGCGGCGATTTCCGCCACGTGGCGGCCCTGGTAGCGGGCGCCGTCGAGTTCGTGCTGGGCGGGCTGGCGGCTGCCGTCGGAATTGGTGATAGTCGATGCGCCATAGGGCGAGCCTCCGCGGATCTCGTCAACGCCCGACTGGCCAGCCCAGGTATAGGGCAGGCCGACGACGACCATGCCGTGGTGCATCATGGTGGGGATGAAGCCGAGAATGGTCGACTCCTGGCCGCCGTGCTGGGTGGCCGACGAGGTCATCGCCGAGCCGACCTTGCCGCGCAGCGCCTGCTTGGCCCAGAGCGGACCTGTCTGGTCGATGAAGTTGCGCATCTGCGAGGCCATGGTGCCATAGCGCGTGCCGCAGCCGAAGATGATGGCGTCATAGTTCTCGAGTTCGAGCGGCGTGGCGATCGGGGCCTTCTGGTCCATCTTGTACCAGGCGGCCTTCGCCACATCTTCCGGCACGAGCTCCGGAACCCGCTTCACGTCAACCTCGGCGCCCGCCTCTCTGGCGCCGTCGGCAGCGGCATAGGCCATTTGCTCCATATGGCCCCAGGCGGAATAGTAAAGAACGAGAACTTTCGTAATCTGTCGTCCCTCAATGTTCGGTGTTGATAAGGTCTTGCAGGTCAAGGCGGTGGGTCACCATGGCAAGGCTGCCATCCGGCATACGCGGCCACTGGCTCTCCGGCTTGTCCCAATAGAGTTCGATGCCGTTGTGATCGGGATCATGAAGATAAAGCGCCTCAGAGACGCCATGGTCAGATGCGCCATCAAGCGGCACATTGTGGGCGGCAAGGCGGCGCAGGGCATCCGCCAGATCGGCCCGCGCCGGGTAGAGAATTGCGAGATGAAACAGTCCCGTAGTACCCGGCGGCGGCGGGGAGCCGCCCTCGCTCTCCCACGTGTTGAGGCCAATGTGGTGGTGATAGCCGCCGGCCGATACAA
This sequence comes from Aestuariivirga sp., assembly GCF_044239095.1. Taxonomy (GTDB): domain Bacteria; phylum Pseudomonadota; class Alphaproteobacteria; order Rhizobiales; family Aestuariivirgaceae; genus Aestuariivirga. The sequence goes on from NZ_JBIICB010000340.1 coordinate 1,204, forward strand.
AGGCCGCCTGACGGCCAAAAAGCTGTTGCAGTTCAAAGCCCAGCACACCGCAGTAGAAGTCGAGCGACCGTTGCAGATCGGCGACCTTCAGGTGCACATGGCCGATCCGCGTTCCGGCGGGAATGGGCGATTCTGCTGGCATGCGAAATCCTTAATGTAACTTTTGTCGTTACCGATATAGGCATGTCGCCGCCATGGTGCAAGCCTTCCCATGCAATGTTTGCGCAAAACCGTGGATGACGGGCACCCGCGCTTGAATTCACGACCGGCTTTCCGCAAAACGGGCCTCAGACAAGGAGAACCGCCATGGCCGAGACTGCGCTTCCCAAATCACTCGTCGTGGTCGATCACCCGCTGGTGCTGCACAAGCTGACCCTGATGCGTGACAAGTCCACGCCATCAGCGGTGTTCCGCCAACTCCTGCGCGAGATCAGCCTGCTGCTTGCCTATGAGGTGGCGCGCAACCTGCCGATGACCACCCACACGATCGAGACCCCATTGGCGGCGATGGAGGCCCCTATCCTCAAGGGCAAGAAACTGGTCATCGTCTCCATCCTGCGGGCCGGCAACGGACTTCTGGAGGGCATGCTTGACCTGATGCCCTCTGCCCGTATCGGCCACATCGGCCTCTACCGCGATCCGGTGACGCTGCAGCCCGTTGAATACTATTTCAAGGTACCCGCCGACATCGACGAACGGCCGGTGATCGTGGTGGACCCCATGCTGGCCACTGGCAATTCCGTTGCCTATGCAATCCAGAGGCTCAAGGACAAGGGCGCACGGGACGTTCGCCTTGTCTGCCTGCTCGCTGCGCCTGAGGGAATACGGAGAGTAGCACAGCAGCATCCCGATGTGCCGATCTACACAGCGGCGGTTGACAGCCATCTGAATGACCATGGCTATATCGTGCCGGGCCTTGGCGATGCGGGGGACCGCATGTTCGGCACCAAGTGAGCCGCTCCATCAAAGGTTAACCATAGCCGGTTTCAAGCCTGCCAGATCACCAATTGAAAACCATTGGACCTTAGCGTCTGCCGCTCAGGAAAATGTCAGGGCGGACCATGATGCAGCCGGCGGTTATGAACGGGAACGTCGAACGGAAATCGCTGAGCCTGAGCATGCCCTGTGGCAGCCGTCCGCAGCTGCTGCTCGCGGAGGATTGCGATCCGATGAGGATCGTCACCGCGGCGATGCTCAAGGGAATGGGATGTGACGTCGAGGCCGTGCTCGACGGTGAGCAGGCCGTGCACAGCGCCGCGGAGAAGAAATTCGATGTGATCGTGCTGGATATCGAGATGCCGGTCATGGACGGCATCACGGCGGCACGCTCCATCAGGCGCATGGGCGGCGACGCCGCAGCGACACCATTGATGGCGCTCTCCGCATTCCTTGCCGATTCGGTGAGGACCGGCGGCTGGCGCGATACCTTCGACATTGCTCTTCCCAAGCCCGCCAACCGCAATGAACTGCATGAGGCGGTCAAGGCTGCGCTGACGCGGCTCCCGGCCGATGAGGGACGGCCGCTGGACACTGTGCCGCCGCTGCTCGACGAATTGCGGCTGCATGAGATGCGCCGCAGCGTGACAGGCCCCGCGTGGCAGACGATCTCGGATGGGGCGTGCCGCGACATCGAGACCTGCATCGGCCAGCTCGAGCATGAGGGCTGCGGACCAAAGGACGGTGCGATGCTGGCCTGCGCCTCCACCCTGGCCGCCCTCGGACGCGGCTTCGCCGCGAGACGGCTGGACTGGGCGGCACAGCGCTTCCAGCGCGCCTGCTCCGAAACAGCAAGGCATGAGGCGCTGGGCGTGCTGCTCTCCTCGGCCCGCGATACCGTACAGATGCTGCGGGGATAGCGGTCACTCCGGACATGAAAAAGGGCGGTAAAGCCGCCCTTGGTCTGCCTGGTATGTCAGCGAGGGGTTTACCTGGCTGACGCCTGCCGTGTGGCAAGTTCCGCCTCGAGCGACTTCAGCATGTGCAGAACCTCGCTGAGCTCTGGGCTCAGTACCGCCTTGCGCCTGTCGGCAGGCGATTCCTTGGGTGCCTTCGTCTGAGATGGTGTCACCGGTGCTGTCATCCTGTTCTGTCGAAATTCAGTCTAGGGTTGTGGATTTAAGAATATCCTAAGGGCTGATATCCTTCACGATCCTCAATGGCGCTCGCCTGAGGCAATTACGAGGCCTGACCCGGGCAGAAATCAGACAAGGTGAACAAGGACTTGCGGACAGTGCGCGCGCATACACCAAATTGTGATTGAAAAAGGTACAGAATACATGCGTAATCTGGAGTTTCTGAACGTCAACACCCAATGCGGAGGGAGAGCACCTATGATGTCCAAGGGAGTTTGGGGCCTGTTTGCGGCGGCAACGCTGTCGCTCGGGCTTTCGTCTGCCGCCATGGCCGAGATGGGACCGATCGAGGCGCGCCAGGCCTGCATGAAGGCCAATGCCGCCATGATGAAAGTGATGGTGCCGATCATCAAGGGCCAGGCGGCCTATGACAAGGCAGCGATCGACGACGCGATCACCAAGACGCAGGCCGCCTGCGCCGGTTGGGCCAATTGGTGGGGCGAGGATACCAAGCCCGGCGGTGCAGTGAAGACCGAAGCCAAGCTTGAAGTCTGGACGGACGCCAAGGGCTTTGAAGCCGCCAGCATGGAATATGTGAAGGCCGAGCAGGCGGTGAAGGACGCCGCTGATGAAGCCGCCTTCAAGGCAGCCTTCCCGGGCCTCGGCAAGAGCTGCCAGAGCTGCCACGAGACGTATCGCGCGGCGGACTAAGCCCTGCGCCTGTTCTCAGC
>NZ_JBIICB010000413.1:0-4004 GCF_044239095.1 Aestuariivirga sp.
GTGCTCTCACCCAACACAGAGATACCACGGGCATCACCGCTCGTCACTGACCCGGCGTTGTTCACAGTGACGCCATTGGCAGTGCCTTCGATGCCGTTGCCAGTCAGCACGTCGATCGCACCACCTTCTTGCACAGTGCCGACATCGCCCGTGCCAAGCTGCTGGGTGGTTGTGGTGATAGCTGCCGGTGGCGAAGGTGTGATCGTAAAGTCTGTCGCCCCAGCATTGATCGCCAGAACAAGAGTGGACGCGGACACGATGCACGACAGGATAATGCTGCGCTTGAATAGGTTCATCTTTCCCCCACAGGAGCACTTAATATCAAAGTCTAGATCCCAACTGGCAAGTTTTAAGTGGCGGGAAGGGTTCAGCAATCAGGGGAAAAACCTAGAGTAGCGCGTGCCGACGGATCGGGAGGCCGGGGTCTAGGTTTGGAGCAAAGGGTCCTCCATGGTCTCGCTGGTGATGACGCCCTTGATCAGCCTGCCGCGCATCGCGCCCGTCAAGGCTTGTGGCAATTGCAGCAGGGATGCCAAGCGTCACCGGATCCATAGAGTTTGACATCACCAGCCCCTGCGAAAGGATGAGGTCCAATTTCGCGGCGATAAGCAATGCCCCTCAATCCCGCTGGTACGCCGCGTTCGAGCAGGAATGCTGATCCATGATCGAGGCCTCATCCGACGGCTGGCAAATTGTCTGGGACCAAAATAACAAGTTGATCGGTCACTTGATGTAGAACGGCGCTGTGAAGCCGGAGATGGTGACCTTCGTGAATGTCCCATCGTGTACGGGAATGCTAACGCTCGGAGACTGGAACCTCAAATAATTCATGCGCTGACACCCGTCGGCTGATCCAACATACCAAGAAGAAATTGTCCGAAGTGTAAGGTTGGTCGGGAAATACCAATCAAACGAGACTACGCCTGCAGAAGAGGTGCCGTATGTTCGCCCTCGGCTGATATCTTGTTGCTCCCAAGAGTAATATGCTGTGCCGCTGCAGTCTGAGGTTGTGTAGACTTTATCCCCAAGGTAATTGTTGGCGGCGCTCGGCACGCATTCAGCAGCGGAACCTGTGCATTCCGGTGAAAAGCCGTCACGGCGGAAGTCAACCAGTACCTGCTGGCTCCCAGAGTTTATCACAAGCCATCCATTATTCATTACACCGATGAATTTTCCAGTTGCGTCATACACAGCCCGGGGCTTGACCGCAGAGCCAACCGGTTCCCACCAAGCCGGGTTGTCGCTCGGCGGCTTGTTCCGGTTGGGCGCGGAGTTTGTGCTCTTGAGCGAGTAAAAGATTCCGCCGTTGTGCTTCACGACCTTGCCTGTGGCGTATGTCGTGGATGAACTCCATGTGCCGAGGTAGTCCATCGTAGCGGCGAATGCGGTCGCGGGTACGAATGCCAGGAAGATGAAGGTCGCGAGAACGAGACGGCGAAGCCAGACTGCGGCCATTGATGAAGCTCCCTAGCAAGCGCCTGCTTCCAAAAGGAACTCTATCAAGAATTGTTTTGCAGGTCCACGCTGCTCGGAAGCGACTCCAGGCTGGGGTTGCTTGGTTCGCTTGCATCATGCTCGACGGCCCTAAACGCCCGACGCTCGGCCTCTGCCAGCGCCGCGACGATGGAGATCGAGGTAGTTTGGACAGTGACGTCAACGGAAGCCCCGTAGACCTTGGGGCGGAGCTTGGAGGCGGTCCATTCGCGCGCGTGCACCCGCAGCTTGAGTTGGCTAACCCAAGCATGCAGCCCCGGCCCGTCCAAACCGGGCGGCGGTGGTGTGTCAGCCAGCGTGATGATGTCGTCAGCAAGGGCGTCAGCGCGATCCTCTACTGCTTCGCGGTAGGCAGCCTGCAGGGTCGGGTTCGTCCGCAACTGTGTCTTGGCCCAGACGTAGGACGGGGCGTCCGGCCCAAGCCGCTTGATGGCAGTGGATAGGGCGTCACCGCTGGCGATGAATTCGAGCACCTGCGTCCATATCGTCGCGGGGTCGTGGACTGGCGGGCGTCCTCGTTTAGGCGTTAGGGCGGTGGCGGTCATTGGGCGGGTCTCCAGTAACTTGATGATTTCACTATAATATCCATCTATCGCGCGCGACGCATCATCCCTGCCACCGTTCGAAGCCCACTGGGATGCCATCACCGCGTGCAACGTAGCGCCAGACAGGACGGCCCGATCGGAAGTCATCGAGGATGCGCTCACCGTGTGCCAGCGCCAGACGCTCGGCTTTCTTGCGAAGTTTGTACGTGTACGTCAGCCACGCCTGTTCTCCACCGGTGAAGAAGAAACCGCGCGAGACGGCCTCGACCCAGCGCCCGCGCCCGCAAGGCAGAAGCGGAACGGGATACGCCCGTGACCAGTCACCAGGCCGCGCCCAACGGGGGACATAGTTTCTGTCGTGCAGTACTTGCCAGCCGTCAGGACAGACCCACATCCCGTAAGGGATATGGCTGTACGGTCCCACGGCGGGCGGGTGTGCCGAGGGGCGGTCGAGGATGTACGGCGTGAGGGTGCCCGGGCCGGGAATAAGCACGCCGGTCATACGGAGCACCCCTTTCGGCAGCGCCGCGTGGCCCCGTAAGCGCGTCCGTCGCCGGGCTTGCGCACTTTCGTGAGCGAATTGCGCACTTTTGGGGGTATTCCGGTAACTTTCCTCTGCTATTCTCATAAGAGAAGTTTACGGAAATACCCCTAAAAGTGCGCAGGAAGAGCGCAGAAGTGCGCAACCGGCGGCGGGAGGCGCTCACAGGTGCACCGCACTGGGGAGACCGGTGAACGGAACCGCTGAATTTTGGCCTGCCAGACAGACACTGAGGTAGTAGCGCCTGCCTGCGTCTCGTCTGATTCCTCGCTCTTCCAGTTTTCGCGTGAGTGAGTTCTTTGACATTGGGTGATGGCCGCTGTCCTGGCACCAGCGGCGAAAGTTGTCATACGTCGCTTGCACTGCGGCTTTTGCGCCATCCTCGCTTGCCAGCCGCTCTGCGAACCATTCGCCCACAATATCCTGCTCGACCCGGTATTCGGTCGTGGCCTTCCGCACCTGTTCGGGCATGGCGAGTTGTCCGGTACGCCGGAAGTCAGCTAGTCCATCCAATGCCCAGTTAAGTATGCCTGCACCCTCCACCCGCAGTTTGTCAGGCAGCGCTGCGTCCCTCTTTTCCGCGGGGATGGTGACCAGCCATCCGATCAGCTGTAGCCGCCGCCAAAGCGCCTCGCCCGTCTCACGAATGATCGGACGGTGGTTGCCCGTCATCACCAGCTTGTGCGAAGGCGCGAACTGCACCGGCGCACCGTAGAGTGTACCGGGGCACGGTTATGAGACAGCGCACTACGCTGGTTATGCCGCCAATTTGAACTCCGTGGCGGCCTCGGATGCAAGGGCCTTCTGTTCGGCCCTGATCTGATTGGGCGTCTTGTGCCCATGGCGCTCCCGCAGCCACGAGGCGTTATAGAGATCGGCGAACTCGGCGAGCCCCTTGCGAAGTGCCTCTGTGGTTGGGAAGTACCGGACCCAGAGCAGTTGTTCCTTCAGCGTCCTGATGACCCTCTCCGCCACGCCGTTGCCCTCTGGCTGACGCACAAAGGCGGGCGAGCTTTCGATCCCGAGGAATTCGATCTCATCCTGGAAGTCATCGGCGAGATAGTTGGAGCCGTTGTCATGGCGAAGGATCAGACCGGCCGCGATGTTTTCCTTCACCGCACCGAAGTGCTTCGCTACTCCCTGTCGGATCGGCTCGAGCGCCTCCCAGCGGCTGGCGCTGGAGGAGGCGTGAGTTCCGACCAGCTCGCCCGAGCAGTGGTCGACGGCGATGAAGACATAGGCGCGGCCCTCACCGGTCGTGACTGTCTGGGTCATGTCGGTGCCCCACATCTGGTCCACCCTGTCGGTCATGATCGTCCCGTCATGCGGATGTTCCTCCCTGTCCACGGGCCTTTGCGGCGCAAGCAGGCTGTTCTCCCGCATGATCCGCCGCACCCTGCGCGCCGCCGTGCGAACGCCGTCTG
>NZ_JBIICB010000341.1:0-4002 GCF_044239095.1 Aestuariivirga sp.
GGGAGAAGGTGCCCGAAGGGCGGATGAGGGCCTGTCTCCGCGAGTCTTGCCGCCCGAAAGAGGCCCTCATCCGGCCTGTCGGCCACCTTCTCCCATCGCGTCGCGACGGGAGAAGGGAATTGTCACTACCAGTCCCTTCTCCCGTTGCGCAGCAATGGGAGAAGGTCCCCGAAGGGGGGATGAGGGCCTGTCTCCGCGAGTCTTGCCGCCCGAAAGAGGCCCTCATCCGGCCTGTCGGCCACCTTCTCCCATCCTTCGGACGGGAGAAGGGAAAACTTTGAGATTTTTTCCCTTCTCCCGTCGCCCTGCGATGGGAGAAGGGAATGCAGGTTTCAATAATTTCCCCTTCTCCCGTTGCGCAGCAATGGGAGAAGGTGCCCGAAGGGCGGATGAGGGCTCTTGCCTCTCAGGCCCGGGCGGGTTGCTGCTGGCTGGCCTCGATCTGGTTCACGGCATCGACGACCGCGTCGAAGGTGAGAAGCGTGGAGGCGTGGCGGGCCTTGAAGTCACGCACGGGCAGGAGCGCTTCCAGATCTGCCCACTTGCCGGAGGGGGCTGGGCCCTCCTCCTTCAGCATGCGGTAGACCTGATCGCGGACGGCGCGGAGTTCGGCGGGGGTCGAGCCCACCACATGGCGGGCCATGATGGAGGACGAGGCCTGGCCCAGGGCGCAGGCCTTCACCTCATGGCCGAAATCGCTGACCACCCCGTCCTTCATGCTGAGGTCGACCGTTACCTTGGAGCCGCACAGGCGGGAATGGGCGACCGCGGTTGCGCCGGGCGCGTCCAAGCGTTGCAACCGGGGAATATCTGCCGCGAAGCCCAGGATCTTGCGGTTGTAGATGTCGTCGATCATCTGAGTATCCTATCGCAAGCGCATTCTGCCGCAAACCGTCGTTTGGCGGTTTGCCTTTCAGGTTCCGGCCATGATATGGGGGCCGCAGTACCGGGCGGGCAAGCGCCTACAGGATATTGAGTGAAGAGTGAAGCCAGGACCCATGGACGCAGTCATCAAGAAGATCCCCACGAAGCCGGTGAAGCGGCCCAGCCAGGAGGAAGCGGAAGCCGCGGTGCGCACGCTGCTCGCCTGGGCGGGCGACAACCCGGACCGCGAGGGCCTGCTCGATACCCCGAAGCGCGTGGTCAAGGCGTTCCGGGAGTATTTCTCGGGCTATGAGGAGGATCCGGCGGAGGCCCTCTCCCGCACCTTCGAGGATGTGGGCGGCTACGACGACATCGTGATGCTGCGCGACATCGAGTTCAACTCACATTGCGAGCACCACATCGCCCCCTTCGTGGGCCGCGTGCATGTGGCCTATCTTCCGACGCGCGCGGTGGTGGGCATCTCCAAGCTGGCCCGCGTCGTCGAGATCTATGCGCGGCGGCTCCAGACGCAGGAGACGATGACGGCGCAGATCGCCAATTCGATTTCGGATGCGCTGAACCCGCGCGGCGTGGCCGTGCTGGTGGAGGCTGTTCACACCTGCATGTCGATGCGGGGCGTGGGCAAGCGCAATGTTGCGACCATCACCACGCAATTCACCGGCGAGTTCAAGTCCAACCCGGTGCTGCAGGCGCGCTTCATGGAACTGCTGAGGGCGCCCTCCAACGGCTTCTCGCTCTGAATGGCCGGGGGCCTCGAGGACACCACGGCCTTCACGCCGCGGTTTGACTCCATGGGGCTCATTCCCGCCATCGTGACCGATGCGCGCGACGGCACGGTGCTGATGTTCGCCTATATGAACGCAGAGTCGCTGAAGCTGACGCAGGAGACGGGCCTTGCGCATTTCTGGAGCCGCTCGCGCCAGTCCCTCTGGAAAAAGGGCGAGACATCGGGCGAGCTGTTGCAGGTGGTCGAGATCCTCACCGACTGCGACCAGGACGTGCTGCAGGTGAAGGCTGAGCCCCAGGGCAAGGGCGTCTCCTGCCACACAGGCCGGCGCAGCTGCTTCTACCGCAGGCTCGAGGGCGGCAGGCTGAGTTTCATCGGTTAGCCCGCCGAGGCGATGTAGGTCTTCATTTCTTCCGCCTCACGCTCGACTGCTTCCATGCGGAGCTTCACCACGTCGCCGATGGACACCATGCCGGCGAGGCGGCCGCCCGACACCACGGGAAGGTGGCGGATGCGGTTCTCCGTCATCATCTGCATCAGTTCGGCTTCGGAATCCGAGGGATCGCATGTCGTGACCTTGACGGTCATGATGTCTGCGGCGGTCTTGCCGAGAATGCCCGGCCCATCGCCCGCGATGGCGCGCACCACGTCGCGCTCCGAGACGATGCCGGCGATGCCGCCATCTCCGCCGACAACCACCACGGCACCGATGCGGTGGCGGGACAGGGTATCGACGATCTTCTGGACACTGTCAGCGGGTGAGACGGTGACCACGTCCGACCCTTTCTGCCTGAGGATGTGAGCAACTGCCATGAGAGCCTCCTTCCTGCGACGAGAACGGGGGCAAGTGTATCACAGTTTCGGGGCTGGTGCACGCGCGCGCGGGGCGAGCGCGTAGAAGGCGAGAAGCCCGCCCACGAAGCCGCCGAGATGCGCCTCCCAGGCGATGCCGCCCTCCGACATGAAGGAATTGCCCGTCCAGCCCGCAGCGCCCGAGAACAGGGTGAGCGCCAGCCAGATGGCGGTGAACATCAGCGCGCGCGGGCTCGCCAGGAACTCACTGAAGGTGAGCGGCCTGGCGCCGCCCATGACGCGCTTTCCATACATGAGGGGAATGGCCGCCGCGAGCAGGCCCGAGACTGCGCCTGAGGCGCCGATCACGAAGACCATCTGGCCCCAGTGCAGCGCGATGCTGGCGAGCGCCCCCACGAGACCGGCCGCGAGGCAGACCAGCAGGAAACGCGGCGAGCCCAGATAGCGCGCGACGGGCGTTCCGAACACGAGAAGCCAGAGCGAATTGAAGGTCAGATGCATCCAGTCGCCATGGAGCAGCATATAGGTGAAAGGCGACCAGTATGCCGCACCCGCGGGCATGGGAAAGCCCGGGTCCGTGAAGCGCACCGGGTTGAGCGCCAGCGCGTAAAGCGACCAGACCTGCCAGCCCTCACCCAGAATGAAGAGGAGCACGTGCACCGCCACCAGAACCGCGATCACCGCCAGGACGGCCGCTGGCGCATTGAACACAGGCGCCGTGCTGGCGCTGCTCCGGACTCCATCGGGAGGGATTTGATCGGACACGTTGAAATCCTGTTTCTGGCACGAAGGCTGCATCGCACGTGCCATAAAGGTCAATAATGAAACACCGGAGGACCGCTCCGGAACGAGGGTGGGATGTGGGTTAGCGAGGAGCCGCGGGCAAGCCAAGAGGAAAGAGTCCATCCCTTCAGCAGCATGCTGCTCAAGGCCTGGGAGGCGATGCGAGGCGAACGCTCTGCCCCGCGCCGGGAGGATCTCGATCTGAAACAGGTGCGCAAGCTGATGCCGGGGCTGTTCATTGCGGAACAGGATGCCCCGTCCGGGGATTTTCTCTGGCGGCTGGCCGGAACCGCCGTGACGGCCCTGATGGAACGCGAGGTGACGGGCCGCAGCATCACCGAAGGCTGGGACAGCTTCGAGAGCGGAACAATCCGCCGCTTCCTGTCCGGGGTGAGCGGCACGCACCGGCCCGGCCTGCTGCGCATGCGCTTCCTGACCGACCGCGGCCAGTGGATCGTGGCGGAAATGGTGGCCATGCCGCTGATGTCGGCGGATGGCCAAACGACCCAGGTGCTGGGCGGGCTCTTCGCCTTCCCCGATCCGGACTTGAAGCATTATGAGTCATTGAAGGGGCGCGAGTTACTGTCCGCGCGCCAAGCGGACGGGGAACGGGCGGCCGCCCCCTCCCCCGCTCCGGGCCGCTTCCGCGTGATCAACGGCGGGCGAGGCTAGTGTCCTGATTCCGAAGTTTTTGCGATTTGATTTTGTCTGAGGCAGAAACGTTTGATGGCGGCGAGGATGTCATCGGCGGACTTTGTCCATACGAAGGGCTTGGGTCTTTCGTTATGTGTTTT
>NZ_JBIICB010000342.1:0-4000 GCF_044239095.1 Aestuariivirga sp.
CGGCCCAGGCCCTTCTGGCGGAGCCTTGCGGCGCGCTCCTTGATCACATGCTTCTCGATCTGCGGCATGCGTGCGGCGGGCGTGCCGGGACGGGGCGAGAAGGGGAAGACGTGCAGATAGGTGAGGCCGCAGTCATCGACGATCCGCATCGAGTTCTCGAACATCTCGTCTGTCTCGGTGGGGAAACCCGCAATGATATCGGCCCCGAAGACGATGCCGGGGCGGCGGGCGCGGAGTTCCGAACAGAAGGCAATCGAATCTTCGCGCCCATGGCGGCGCTTCATGCGCTTGAGGATCATGTCGTCACCGGACTGGAGCGAGAGGTGGATATGCGGCATCACCCGCTCTTCCCCCGCGATCACCTCCATCAGTTCGGGATCCGCCTCGATCGAGTCGATGGAAGACAGGCGCAGGCGCTTCAGGTCCGGCACCTGCTTCAGGATGCGGTGCGAGAGGGCGCCGAGCCTCGGGCTGCCGTCGAGATCGGCCCCCCAGGAGGTGAGGTCGACGCCGGTGAGCACCACTTCGGAATAGCCTGACGCGACGAGGCGGCGCACCTGTTCCACCACGTCCTGTGGCGCAATCGAGCGGGAATTGCCGCGGCCGAAGGGAATGATGCAGAAGGTGCAGCGGTGATCGCAGCCGTTCTGCACCTGAACGAAGGCGCGGGTGCGCTCCTTCAGGCCATCGATCAGATGCGGCCTTGCTTCCTTCACAGTCATGATGTCGGAGACAGAGACGCGCTCATTGGCGCCGCGCTGCCAGCTTTCAGGCCGCAGTTTTTCCTCGTTGCCGAGCACGCGGGAGACTTCCGGCATCTTCGCGAACATCTCGGGCTCGGTCTGTGCCGCACAGCCCGTCACGATGATCTCGGCATCCGGGTTCTCGGCCCGCGCCTTGCGGATCGCCTGGCGGGCCTGGCGGGTCGCTTCCGCTGTCACCGCGCAGGTGTTGAAGACGATGGTGTTGGAAGCCCCAGCCTTCTCGGCATGGTTCCGCATCACCTCGGTCTCATAGGTGTTGAGGCGGCAGCCGAAGGTGACGAATGCAGGCTCAGCCATCACTCACACCGCAAGATGGGGCGGCAGCACGCCTTCGAATTCATAGGTCACGGGGCCCGTCATGATCACATGACCATCGGACTCGCGGATCTCCATGAAGAGATCGCCACCCGGCAGCGTCACGGTTGCCTTGCGGTCCAACCGCTTGAGGCGGAAGCCCGCCGCCATCACGGCGCAGGCTGCGGTGCCGCAGGCCTGCGTCAGGCCAGCGCCACGCTCCCACACCTTGATGACCACATGGTCCTTCGCGTCAATGCGGGCGAGTGTGATGTTGGCGCGCTGCGGAAACAGCGGGTGATGCTCCAGCATCGGGCCGACCTTGGCGAGGTCCACGATGTCGAGGTCGTTGACCCAGAAGATGCAGTGCGGATTGCCGACATTGACCACCGACGGCCTGTCGATGAGCGGCGCATCGGCGGGGCCCACGAAGAGATCGATGTAACGCGTGTCCTGGAACTTCTCGGACAGCGGAATGTCCTGCCAGTCGAAGCGGGGTGCGCCCATGTCGACGGTGACCAGCCTGTCTCCGCCCTTTTCCGCCACCAGGAATCCGCCCTTGGTGTCGATCGTGGCGCGGGTGGCGTTCTTTTCCGCAAACAGCACGTCGGCGATGCAGCGCGTGGCGTTGCCACAGCTTTCGACCTCCTCACCCGCGTTGTTCCAGATGCGCATGGTGACGTCCGCCTTCCTGGACGGCTCGATCACGATCAGCTGGTCGCAGCCGATACCGGTCTTCCGGTCGGCGATGGCGCGGGCCTTGGCTTCGTCCATGGCGATGGGGCTCATACGCGCATCGAACACGACGAAGTCGTTTCCGAGCCCGTTCATCTTGCGGAAATGGAGGGGTGAGGCCTCAGTCATGAGGGCCTTATATGGGAAAAGCCCAAGGCATTGCTAGACCGCCGATAGATGATAGCCTGTCTGGCGCCGTTGGGAGGCGGCAGGCATGGCATCACGCGATTTCAGAAGCGAACTGGTGGGCTCCTTCTCCGAGGGCTCCAACGGCAACCCCACGGTGGCGATGATCGAGGCGGCCTTCCGCCACCACGGCCTGAACTGGCGCTATGTCAATTGCGAAGTTCCCCCGGAGAGACTGGCAGATGCCGTCAAGGGCGCGCGCGCCATGGGCTGGCGGGGCTTCAACCTGTCCATTCCCCACAAGGTGGCGGTGATCCCCCTGTTGGACGGGCTGGGAGAGAGCGCCGCCATCATGGGCGCCGTCAACTGCGCGGTGAACCGCGATGGCAAGTTCATCGGCGAGAACACCGACGGCAAGGGCTTTCTCAAATCCCTCCTCGAGGTGGTGGACCCCCGGGGCAGGAGCGTCGTGATGTTCGGGGCGGGCGGCGCGGCGCGCGCCATCGGCGTCGAACTGGCGCTGGCCGGGGCCCGGTCCATCACCGTCGTCAACCGCTCGGCAGCGCGCGGCCAGCCGCTGGTGAAGCTGTTGAACGAGAAGACGCATGCGCCTGCAACACTGGCGCTATGGGACAAGACCTATGCCATTCCGAAGGCGACCGACATTGTGGTCAATGCCACGTCCATCGGGCTCGGCAATGGCAATGCGCCGCTCGACATCGATGTATCTTCCCTCACACCGGCCATGGTGGTGGCGGACGTGATCGTCGACCCGCCGGACACCCGCTTCCTGCGCGACGCCAAGGCGCAAGGCTGCATCACCATCGACGGGCTGGGCATGCTGATCAACCAGGGGGTGATCGGGGTAAAATACTGGACGGGGCTTGATGCCGACCCTGCCGCGATGCGGAGAAAGCTCGAGGAGATCTTCGCCAAGTGATTCGCCGGCAGGCGGAACCCGTCCCCCGTCAAGCCGCCGAGGCGCTGGGCTTCGGGTTTGCGGCGGGCTCCGTCAGGATGGCATAGAGCCCCTCGGCATCATCGGTGCCGCGGAGCTTGGCCACGACGGCGGGATCCCGCAGCAGCCGGGAAATCCGGGCCAGGGCCTTGAGATGATCAGCACCGGCATGCTCAGGAGCGAGCAGGACGAAGACGAGATCGACCGGCTGGCCATCGACCGACTCGAAATCAACAGGCTGGGCCAGCCTCGCGAACAGGCCGTAGACGCGTGAGATGGACGGCACCTTGCCGTGCGGAATGGCAATGCCCTGGCCAATGCCGGTGGAGCCGAGCTTTTCACGCTTCAGCAACGTCTCGAAGATCACGCGGTGATCGATGGCCACCAACCCGGCCATGGCGTGGGACAGTTCCTGCAGCAGCTGTTTCTTGTTCGGCGCCTTGAGGCTGGCCAGAACGGACTGCTTGTCGATAAGGGAATCCAGAGTCATGCGGGTCGTGTCCCGTGAAGATCGGTGATCAGGCGCTCGGCGTCGGGTCAACCCAACCGATGTTCCCATCGGGGCGCCTGTAGACGAGGTTGAGGCCGCCATGCCCTCCGTTACGGAAGAGCAGGAATGGCCGCGTCGAAATATCAAGTTGCATAACCGCCTCGCCGACAGAGAGTTCCGGCAGTTCGAGGCCGGTTTCCGCCACGACGACGGGATGGGCCTCCTCCACATCTTCGCTGGCATCCGTTGCAGCAGGGATCATGTAGCTCGGCGCCGTGACCCGGCGCACCGGTTCGCGCCTTGCGCGGTGATGGTCCCTCAGCCTCTGCTTGTAGCGCCTGAGCTGCTTTTCAAGGTGGCTTGCCGCCTTGTCGAAGCTCGGGTGGGCCTCGGCTCCCGTTCCCTCGGCCTGCAGCACCAGCCCGGTGGCCAGGTGCAGGGCGCAATCCGTGTGGAAGCCAACGCGCTGCTTCTCCACGGTCACATGCGCATGCACCGTTCCCTCAAAATACTTCTGCTTGATCAACTGAAGGCGTGACTCGATGTGCTCACGCAAGGCGTCGCCGACATCGAGGTTCTTACCGGTGACTTTGATCTGCATGGTCGTCGCAAATATCCCTGCTTCGCCCTGAG
>NZ_JBIICB010000073.1:0-15851 GCF_044239095.1 Aestuariivirga sp.
GGGTGAGAGCACAGTCACCAACACGGGAACGACGACGGGCGGACTGTACGGCATCGCCGCCAATGGCACCGGCAACACGATCACCAACTCGGGGTGGGCGACGGGCGAGTTCGGCATCTCCGCCTTTGGCGACGGCAACAAGATCACCAACTCGGGAACGGCGACGGGTGGACAGTACGGCATCGCCACCTTTGGCAACGGCAACACGATTTCCAACTCCGGGGCAGCGACCGGTGGCACCGGCATCTTAGCCCAAGGTGCCGACAACACGATTATCAACTCGGGGGCGGCGACGGCCAGCGACAACGGCATCGTCGTCTTAGACTCCAACAACACAATCACCAACTCGGGGACGGCGACGGGCGGACAGTACGGCATCTGGGCCAATGGCAACAACAACACGATCACCAACTCTGGGACCACGACGGGCGGCCAATACGGCATCTACGCCATTGGCACCGGCAACACGATCACCAACTCGGAAACGGCGACGGGTGGACATTACGGCATCTACGCCATTGGCACCGGCGACACGATCACCAACTCAGGCACCGCAACGGGTGGACAGTACGGCATATTCGCCGCTGGCTCCGGCGACACGATCACCAACTCGGGGACGGCGACGGGTGGACAGTACGGCATCCTCGCCGCTGGCAGCGACAACACGATTACCAACTCGGGGACGGCGACGGGCATCGCCGGTATCGCGATCGGGGTTGATTTCCCCAGCGACAACAACACGATCACCAACTCAGGCACCGCAACGGGTGGACAGTACGGCATATTCGCCGCTGGCTCCGGCAACACGATCACCAACTCGGGGACGGCGACGGGTGGACAGTACGGCATCTTCGCTACTGGCTCCGGCAACACGATCACCAACTCGGGGACGGCGACGGGCGGACAGTACGGCATCTTCGCTACTGGCAACGGCAACACGATTGGCAACTCGGGCAAGATCATAGGCGGAGAGGCTGCGGTCTACTTCTATGGCACCGACAACACGCTGACGCTGCTGGCTGACAGCAACGTGCAGGGCATTTTGGACCTTGGCCCCAAGGTTCCCACTCTGGTTCCCGGCTACAACACGCTGGTGATCGGCCGCCGCCTCAGCACGGCGCTGACCTATCTGGGAGGTGAGGGTGTCATCCTCGACACCAGCGGCATGCCTTTCGTGTCTTCCGGTGGCATTCTGGCGGTGGTCGATCCCACCCTGTTCTCGGCTGAGGGCGACATGCTGAACGACCTGACACGCTCGCTGGCCGATTTGGTCGATGCGCGGCTTGGGTCAGCCCGCTCGGGCCATGGCGTCGCCGACATGGTGGCAGTAGCACCCACCGGCATCGTGCCCACGGCGGATGTCCCGGATGCGGTGGAGCCTCAGAGTGTGATCTGGGCGGCTGGCATCGGCAACTACCGCAGTCAGGCTTCCAACGGCATCTATGACGGCTTCGACAGCACTCTCGGCGGCTTTGCAGTCGGTGCGGATGGCGTGATGTCATCGGGCACCCGTCTGGGTGGCTTCGCGGGTGCCAGCTTCGCCAGCCTCATCACCGATGCGGGAACGCAGGAGATCAACAGCGACAGCTACTACGCTGGCCTCTACGCGGGCTTCACCATGTCAGAGGCCTTCCTGAACCTCGCACTGACGGGTGGCTACACCAGCCAGTCCACCAGCCGCGACGTGCTGAACAACATGGTGGCGGGCGGTGTTGAAAACGCCAAAGGTGACCCAAACGGCATCTTCATCAGCCCGTCGGCGACGATTGGAACGGACCTCGATACCGGCGGCACAATCCTCACGCCCAGCCTCCGGGCCCGCTATGCCGGGCTGTTCATGGACAGCTACGACGAGAACGGCTCGACGGCTGACCTCTCGATTGACTCACGCTCGGTCAACCTCTTCGACCTGCGTGGTCAGGTGGCCTTTGCCATTACGCCGATGCAGACCAATGGCGGGCATTTCGATGCCGCCCTGCGGCTGGGTACCGACGCGACCTACACCAACAGCGAAGACGTCAGCGCCACGCTGCTGGGCCAGTCGCTGAACTTCAACGTCAGCGACAACGACACCACGGTGCGTGGCTTCGCGGGTCTGGACCTTGCCTACGAGACCAACAGCGGTGCCAACTTCACTCTCACCGGCGAAGCGGGCTACGACACCAGCGATGCCCTCACCCTCACGGGCACTGCCGGTATCGCTTGGGCGTTCTGAATTTAGCCTAGCCCGGGTTATTCGTCAGGGCGATGGCTTGGGTTGGCGGCCTGCGGTGCTGGTGGGTGTTTAGGCTCGGGAGCCGTGCTCAGCAGGCTGAGACGACTTCCCCATCGCTGGCAGATCGGGCACCGCACGCCCTGCCCCTCCAGAATGCCTCTAAACGCGCCTGCAGGCGATGCCACAGCGGCTTCTGTGCCCGGCAGGTAGGTGCGGAGCCTTCAGCGGAGATGGCCGTCCTAGGCGGCCTGCGCGAGGCCCTCGAAGGGTGTCCACTTGGTGAGCTTGGGGCTCAGCCGCTTGCCTTCCTGCCCACTCAAACGCAGCGACGAGCTGGGCCGCACAACGAGCGGTTGGTGGCTTGCACTTATAGAAATCGATTGTGTCGCCTGTCGCCGTCACGCTAAGAATTTGCAGTATGAATCGCGCTGAGGGGATGAATGTCTAAGCCGCTTGTTTTTGTGACCGCTCTGCTAACGGCGGTCTCATTCAGCAGCATCGCCAGCGCTGCAGACACCAGCGGCTCTACGACCCGCCAGTGGGGCGGCCTCTGGATGGGCTTTGGGACTGGCTACGCAGGGAGCGGAAACAGCGCCAGCGGAGGCAGCTCAGAGGTGTGCCTGACGTCAGCACCAAGCAACACCCCCTCAAGTGTTGAGCAGACGGAATGTGTGGTCAGCGACAACACGGCAACCACTGTAGCCCAAGCGGTCGCTAGGGGAAGTGTCCAAGGGACTGCTATAAACTCAGGCACAAGCATTACGACAGTTGCCCTTAGCGCCAACCAAGGCGTCGCTGCCGTAGCAGCGGGAGATGACCAAGAGATTGCTATCACTTTAGCTATAGCATCGAACCCGGGCTCAACACTGGCCTCTACGTCAGCAGGCGCAGGTAACGGTTCTCAGACAGCTATCGCGACTGCTTCAGCTCAAGGTCTCGGTGGTGTGACAGTTGCTGATGCCGACACAGCAAACATTGGCAACCCCGTTGCAGCTACCGTTTTGGCTCAGGGGTTCTCACTCACAAACTCATCGACTGGCGTTTATGGGGGCGCGTCTTATGCGTCCGCAGAGGTAGATTCAGCGAAGGCCGAGGCTTTGGCAATCGCACTCGGCGGACTGCCCCAGATCGGCGAATTTTCCGCAACAGGTGGCGGCATTACGCCCGAAATTCATCTTCGCCTCGACCATCAGACAGAGAGCAACTGGATATTCGGTGCCGAAGTTAACTTCAGCATGGCCGAAGGGGGCGAAGGGAGTTCTGCTGAACTGGTGATCGATCCCTATGACGCCGGTGGTGCCGGACCCGACACAGTCACCATTGTGCGTGGGTTCGATACTGAGACGAATGCTCTGTTTTCTGCGCGCCTGCGTCTGGGCTACGCGATGGGCGATTACATGGTCTACGGCACTGGCGGTCTGGCCTACGCAGACTTCAGTGCAACACTCACAACAACGGGCACCTACCTAGGTGCCGAGGCCTCCGAGTCTCGCACCGAGTCTGGCGAAGCTTTTGGAGGCGTCATTGGCGGCGGTGTTTCCACATTTGTCGCAGACAATGCCACGGTCTCGCTTGAAGCCCTCTACTACAATTTTGATGACGAAATAGACTTTGACGGCACCAACGAGGGAATGTCGGTAACATTGGACGATGCATTCTCCTTAATGGCGAAATTCTCGATCCGTACCAACTGAGCCTGTTGATCAGTCACCTCTAGAGCCTCTGAGCGCCCGAGCAGCAGCGTGTAGGTCCGTCCGCTCAGGGAGTTGCGCATGGGCGTCCGGCTGCGTAACGTCGACCATGGGCGTTCCCTGAGTCACGGCGGGGCTATAGGCGGCTGTGGCGTTGTCAGAAATTTTTCTGTGGGTTATCCGGCGGATCGGTTGCGCCTTCCGCGCACCGAAGCAATTGTCCCTCCAGCGTGTCTTCCACCCCGTCGACGCGCTGCCCCGCCGCCGGTGTTGGTACGCACAGTCCCGCCAACACCGGCGGCCTCCTGCTGAGTGATTGTTCTGAAGAAAATGCTGGATGCACCGAGGGTCTAAACCAGTTCGTTACGGCGAGTTTCGTCCACGCGGGACGCGTAAACGTCGGCATAACGAAGCGCAACCGCAGTGGCGGGAGGTTGAGCAGCGTAATTCCAATCTCCGCCGCCCCCGTCGGCGTTTGCTGCGGCGAATTGCGCTCACGATTTCAACGTTCCTCTCCTTGGGCGTGTTTGAAGCACTGTCGCCAAAAGAACCGTTTTTCGAAACGCTTAGTTTCACAGAGGCCGTCGCCGAGAAATCCGGCTTGAATCTGAAAGCGACCGAGTGCCACGACCGTGGCCGAACGTATTTCCGCAGGATCGCCTCTTACCCTCGACTTCAGGACGGGCGAGATGCCGAGGTTGTCATCTTGCAGCGCTGCGCGAAATCGCTGGAAGCTTTCGCGGCCCAATGAGCCCAGCGGCGTCTCACATAGGCCTGACGCGCATGCTGGCGTCTTGCGTGCAGGACCGGCGCGATCCCAGCCGGATCAGTCACGCTGTGGAGGAGATGCTGCTGTTCCGCATGATAGCCATTGCCTGCGGTCATGAGGATGGCGATGACACTGATGCGCTGCGCGATGACGCGCAAGCTGGCAGCGGGCCGGTTGCCAGAGAGCGGTGCGCCGTTGTGCTCGCAGCCGACCATGAGCCGGTTCGAGAACATGCCCACGCGGATGGGAGCGGCGCGGATGACGGCGATGATGGTGGATGTCTTGTGCAAGAGCTTTCGGAAGCGCCCTGCCGCGATCACGCTGGACATCGACGATACTTGCGATCCGGTGTATGGCGGGCAGCAACTGTCGCTGTTCAACGCCCACTACGACACCCACTGCTTCCTGCCGATCCATGTCTATGACGTGTCCAGCGGCAAGCCGGTCATGGTGTTTCTGAGGGAGGGCAATACGCCCTCCAGAAAGGAAGTGGCGCTGGTACTACGCGCCTTCGGGGCAGACTGAATAGACTTGGCTTGGCCCACTAAACTCAGACGCCATCAGGTTCGCCAAAGCAGGTCCCCTCAATCAGAGTTTGAATAAAGCCGTTTGCATCCAGTTGGGAAACTTTCTGTAACACATTGATATCGTGGCGGCAGTTTTTCGTCTATTTGGGGATTTTAATGTTCATTTTCAATGGTTTGTTTCGGACTCTGACTCCGCTAGTCTAGGTTCGAATCCTAGTCCCCCAGCCAGCCACCTCAGGAACAAAAAATACACTAAAACCAAAGGGTTAAACTTAGCCCTTTGAGCCTATCCCCCTACCCTCATCTCGACAATGATGCCGCTCGCGGCGGGTGATGGGGTGACATTGTTGCGCGAAATCCGGCCCCTGGAACGTTAAGCAAACTTGGGGCTGTTGCATGAAGATCAAGAGCGTGGACACTTACAACTTCCGGTCACGCAAACAGCTCTCCATTGATGTCTCCAGCCACGCTTGCCTCATCGGGCAGAACGGCGTCATGGAACCTCCAGCGCCATGGATCATGACTTCATCAGCAACACCGGCGCAGGCGACGTGCAGCGTCAATGACCTGCCTACACAGGACTGTCATCTTTTCGCAACATGAAGGCCCTCCAGCACCAAAGGGCTCGAGATGACAGAAGCTGTCGATATTCTGAACGAAGTTGAAGCAACCACGGCTGGCAGCTTGCGTTTCTCCTATTCGCGGCCGGAGCAGCCATGGCTCCGGCGCTCGATCATCAAGGGAATAGAGCAACTCAGCGGCCAGCCTTATCTTCAGAGGCTCTATCACGCCTGGACCGCCAACCCGCCGCCTGGTGAGAACCTGTTCGCGGCCGCCATTCGCCTGCTCGAGATCGACGTAGCAACATGTGACAAGGCCTGGTCACGGGTTCCAAAGTCGGGGCCCGTCCTGTTCATTGCCAACCATCCCTTTGGCGTCATCGACGGGCTTCTGATGGGACATCTCGCGACATCGGTCCGCCCTGACACCAAGATCATGACGCACAGTCTGCTCTGTGAGGTACCGGAGGCACGTGAGTATCTCCTGCCAGTCGACTTCGGAGGAACACCAGACGCAATCCATACCTCGGCACAAACACGCAGGCGCTGCGCTGAGTGGCTGAGGCAGGGACACGCCGTATCGATCTTCCCCGCCGGCAGCGTCTCGACCTCCCAATCTCCGTTTCGTGGTCCGGCGCTCGACGCGGCCTGGCATCCCTTTGCTGCCAAACTCGCACTGCTGCCGGGAACAACCGTCGTTCCGGTCTATTTCCATGGCCAGAATTCGCGCCTTTTTCAGGCGGCAAGCCACGTGAATTACTCCCTGCGCGTCGCCTTGCTGTTCCGCGAGTCACGCCGGCGCGCGGGCACGCGCATTGCGGTGTCAGTCGGCGAGTGCGTCACGGCTGAAGAACTTTCAGGCCTTGGCTCGCGCGAAGCCGTCATCCGCGACCTGAGAAGGCGCACACTCATGCTTGGCGGCCCTGACGCCCCCCATCCCGGCCTTGAGTTCCGCTGGCCGGCCCACATCGCATCCAACTGAGCAGTCGCTCGCCTCCGGGAGGACGTGCGCCACTCGCCCGGTGTAAGGCGCCGATCATGCTCTCGCCACCCGTCAACCGAACGGAAACGATAACGCAGCTTGGCTGCCATGAATTCAACCAGGGGGCGTACCACCCGTCCGGAAATGGCGCAGCGCTTAAGCGTGCGGTCACCTTGATGGCCCACATGGTAGATCCACGAATTACCGGGCCGCGCCCGGGCGGGCATTACTGACCCTCACGAACACAGCTGCGAAGAGACCGCCATGACCACCGTACTGTCCCACGAGGCCTATCACCACAGCGTCGGCCATGCCTTCGGCGAGCTGCTCGTGCTGGAGCAGATCTCGCAGCTGCCGCCGGAGAGTGTTCTGCGGGTACTGCAATCGATTCCAGAACAGTTCCTGCGGCATGCGCTGGCCAATTCCGGCGCGCCTGCTGCAGAGCCCACGGAGCGGCGGGCTTTTGCGCGGCGCAAGGTGTTGCGGGGAGCGCGGGTGAAGGCTTTGGGGGCGGGCACGATCGAGGTGCAGGTCCGCGACATTTCAGAGGGCGGCTGCCGCATCTGGACCCGCGCGCAGACCGGCGTGCCGGACCGCTTCACCATCCGGATCGTCGGCATCGAGGGCGAACGGGACTGCACCGTGCGCTGGCGCGCGGGCGAGGAACTGGGCGTCGAATTCATCGCGTGAGGCGGCCGCCGCGGCACCGGTGTTCAGGCTGCCGTCTCCACATGCGAGGGGCTGAAGCGCCTGAGGCGCAGCGCATTGCCGACCACGAAGATACTGGACAAGGCCATGGCCCCGGCCGCGATCATCGGTGAGAGCAGCGTGCCGTTCACCGGATAGAGCACGCCCGCCGCCACGGGGATCAGCAGCGCATTGTAGGCGAAGGCCCAGAACAGGTTTTCCCTGATGTTGCGGATCGTCGCCTGCGAAAGCCCGATCGCCGTGGGAACGCCAGCGAGGTCACCGGAAATGAGCACCACATCGGCGCTCTCGATGGCGATGTCGGTGCCTGTGCCGATGGCAATCCCCACATCCGCCTCGGCAAGGGCTGGCGCATCATTGATGCCATCGCCCACGAAGGCCACCTTGCGGCCGCCGGACTTGAGGCGGCGGATGGCCTCGACCTTGCCTTCGGGCAGCACCTCGGCCACCACCTCGTCGATGCCGAGGCCGCTGGCGATGGCCTCCGCCGTGCGCCGGTTGTCGCCGGTGATCATCGCCACCTTAAGGCCCATCGCATGCAGCGCCGCGATGGCGGCGGGCGTCGACGGCTTCACCGGGTCCGCCACCGCGATGATGGCGGCAAGCCTGCCGCCGATCGCCGCGTAGAGCGGTGTCCTGCCCTTCCGGCCAAGCCGTTCCGCCACATCGCGGAACGGCGCGACATCGAGGCCCAGCCTCTCCATGTAGCGGTCTGCGCCGACTGCAACCTCAACGCCTCCGGCCCTGCCCCGCGCGCCGAAGCCGGGCATGGCCTCGAAGCCCTCGAGCGGGGGAAGCCCGAGGCCCTTTGCCTCCGCGGCAGCTGCAATGGCCGTGGCGATCGGATGTTCCGAACGGCTTTCGACGGTAGCGGCAAGGGCAAGCGCCTCGTCCGCAGTGAAGCCTTCGGCCGTCTCGAAATCGGTGAGTTCCGGGCGGCCCGCCGTCAGCGTGCCGGTCTTGTCGAGGGCAACCACCGAGGTGCCGCGCAGGCTCTGCAGCGCCTCGCCCTTGGCGAACAGGACGCCCAGTTCCGCCGCGCGGCCGGTGCCGACCATGATCGAGGTCGGCGTCGCCAGACCCATGGCACAGGGGCATGCGATGATGAGCACCGCCACCGCGTTGACGAGCCCGAAGGTGAAGGCGGGTTCCGGCCCGAAGACAAACCAGACGAGGAATGTGAACGCCGCCACCGCCATGACCGCCGGCACGAACCACGCGGTGACACGGTCGACGAGCGCCTGGATCGGCAGCTTGGCGCCCTGCGCCTGCTCCACCATGCGGATGATCTGGGCGAGCAGCGTATCCGCCCCCACCTTCGTGGCGCGGTAGGTGAAGCTCCCCGTCGTGTTGATGGTGCCGCCGACGACCTCCGCGCCCTCGCCCTTGGCGGCGGGAATGGGCTCGCCCGTGACCATCGATTGATCGACAAATGAGGAACCCGCGATCACCACCCCGTCGACGGCCAGCCGCTCGCCCGGGCGCACCTCGACGATGTCACCCGCCAGAACCTGATCGATCGGAACCTCGAGGCTGCGGCCTGCGCGTTTCACGCGGGCCACCTTGGGCTGGAGGCCGACAAGCTTGGAGATCGCGGTGCTGGTGCGGCCACGGGCTTTGGCCTCGAGCAGGCGGCCCAGCAGGATCAGTGTCACGATCACGGCGGACGCCTCGAAATAGACGTTCGCCGTACCCTCGGGCATGAGGCCCGGCAGGAAGGTGACGACCACCGAATAGGCCCATGCCGCCGTCGAGCCCAGCACCACGAGCGAGTTCATGTCCGGCGAGAGCCTGAGCAGCGCGGGAATGCCCTTGCCATAGAAGCGCAGACCCGGCCCAAACTGCACGATGCTGGCGAGCACGAAATAGAAGATGTGCAGCCACTGGCGGTCGATGCCATGCAACAGATGGCCAACCCCAGGCACGAAATGCGCCCCCATCTCAAGAACGAACAGCGGAAGGGTGAAGATGGCGGCGATCAGGA
The DNA here is from genome assembly GCF_044239095.1 of Aestuariivirga sp. Taxonomy (GTDB): domain Bacteria; phylum Pseudomonadota; class Alphaproteobacteria; order Rhizobiales; family Aestuariivirgaceae; genus Aestuariivirga. The sequence continues at coordinate 9,437 of NZ_JBIICB010000073.1, forward strand.
CATCGCGCTTCAACCTGGCGTATTCCGCAGCCCGGGAGGCCGCGTGGGCATCCTCCGCTGCGGCATCCCCGCGTAGGCGCGGCTCGTAGCCTGCCTTGCGGACCGCGGCCTCGATGGCGGAGAGCGGCGTGCCGGCAACGGCATTCACCGTGGCGCGCCCGGTGGCCAGGTTCACGGCGGCAGAGACCACGCCCGGCACGGCGGCGATGGCCTTCTCCACCCGGTTGACGCAGGACGCACAGGTCATGCCATCGATGGCAATCTCGACGCTCTGGCCCGGCACGTCATAGCCTGCTGAGCGGATCGCCTCGACCACTGCCCCGGCAGCGGCAGGCTCCACAAGGCGAACGTCGGCGCGCTCGGTGGCGAGGTTGACGGCAGCACTCTCGACACCGGGTACGGCGGCAATGGCCTTCTCGACCCGCCGCACGCAGGACGCGCAAGTCATGCCCGTGATGGGAAAGCTCTGGAGCGGCGTGGGGGCGATCGCTGTCGCGGCAGCTGGCATGGGTGGTACTCCTCAACCATTCCTGCAGGCTGGGCCTCTTAACGATGGGAGGGTCAAGCCATAACTTCAAGGCTTCAATGCGCAGGGCCGCCGTGCGTGGCGGCATGGCAGGGTTTCGCGCAGGGACTTGCTCATGGCCGTGGCTGACCTTGCCAGGCTGGCAAGCGGCATGTGACAAGACAACCAGGCGTGCCGGAGCGGAGATGGAGACATGAAGATGATGATGTTCAGCGTTCCCGGCATGACCTGCGGCCATTGCGTTGCAACCATCACGAAGGCCATCCGGATCCTTGACGCCGCGGCGGAGGTGAAGGCCGATCTTGGCAGCAGCACCGTGACGGTCGAGACCACGGCCCCCGCCCCCGCGGTGGCCAGGGCGCTGGAGGATGCCGGCTATCCGAACAGCGCAGCCTGACGGGCCTCTCCTGCTTTCTGTTTCGCCCGGCGGAAACTTCAGCTAACTTCTCTGCAATCCACCGGAGTTCCCGTGCAGCAAAACGAGCCACCAGATTCTCCACCGTCCGGAAAGGGCAAGGCTCACAAGCCCAGCCGCCTGTCCGATATCGTGAAGTCGATCGACACCGGGTCCGATACGACGATCGGGGACTTGGTCGATTCGCTGGGCGAGCGGGCGTTTGGCGCGCTGATGTTCATCTTCGCGGTGCCCAACATCCTGCCCACGCCGCCCGGCACATCATCGATCCTCGGGCTTCCGCTGGTGATCCTCACCTGGCAGGTGCTGATCGGGCGTCAGTCGCTGTGGCTACCCTCGATCGTGCGTCAGCGCCGCATTTCGCGTGATCTCATTGCCACCTTCGTCACCAAGGTAACGCCCGCGATGGCGCGGATCGAGCGCATCCTGCGGCCCAGGCTCGGCTTCCTGGTGAGTTCGGACGCCGCCGAACGGCTGATCGGCCTCATCACCTTCCCCCTTGCCATCGTGCTGTTCATGCCGATTCCGCTGGGCAACATGCTGCCCGCGGCGGCAATCGCACTGATCGCACTCGGACTGGCCGAGCGTGACGGTCTGGCCGTGGCCATCGGCTATGTGTTGTCGCTGGCCTCCGTGGCGCTGCTGGTGGCCATCTCCTCGGCCCTCTACATCGCCGTGGTGGCCTTCTTCCAGGCGCTGTTCGGCATGTGAGCGCGGGGCAAGCTTCCCCTTGCCCGCCAATCCTGCTATCCGGCGGCTTTCTGCTTGAGCTGATTGAAGGAAGTGCCCGCCTTGTCCTCTCCCGTCCTCACCGTGATGACTGCCGCCGTCCGCAAGGCGGCACGTGCCCTCCAGCGCGACTATGGCGAGATCGCCAACCTGCAGGTCTCGCAGAAGGGTCCGGGCGACTACGTCACGGCCGCCGACAAGCGCTGCGACAAGATCCTGCGTGAGGAACTGGCCAAAGCCAGGCCCGGCTATTCGTTCCTCACCGAGGAGACGGGCAGCGTTCCGGGCACCGACCCTGACCACCGCTTCATCATCGACCCCATCGACGGCACCATGAACTTCATGCATTCCGTGCCGTTCTTCGCCATCACTGTGGCACTGGAGCGGAAGGACGAGCTCGTCGCCGCCATCACCTACAACCCGATCACCGACGAGATGTATTCGGCCGAAAAGGGTGGCGGCGCCTTCGTCAACAACAAGCGCATGCGGGTGGCGCAGCGCCGCGACATCCATGACACGCTGGTGAGCTATGAGATCCCGCACAGGGGCGGCAAGGGACTGCCGCTCTCGCGCGCCGAGATCTCGGTCCTGCAGGGGCGCGTCGTCGGCATCCGCGGCACGGGCTCGGCGGCGCTCTCCATGGCCTATGTGGCGGCTGGCCGCTTCGACGCCATGGTCTGCCGCAACATCAATTCCTGGGACATCGCCGCAGGCATCCTGCTGGTCAAGGAGGCCGGCGGCTTCGTGGCGGACCCCGATGGTGAGAAGAACCCGATGGAGACCGGCAACATCCTCGCCACCAATGCCGACCTGCTGCCGCAGTTCAAAGATGCGCTGGCCATGGCGCGCGAGGCTTGAGGGGCGGTCATTGTTGAAACAGGCCCTCATCCGGCCTTCGGCCACCTTCTCCCATCGCGTCGCGACGGGAGAAGGGAATCATGATCTGACAACTTCCCCTTCTCCCGTTGCGGCACGCAATGGGAGAAGGTGGCCGACAGGCCGGATGAGGGCTCTTCTTTGGAGGACGACATGACCGAGCTTCACTGGAAATCCGCGGCAAAGCTGGTCAAGGGCTACGCCCGCAGGAAGTTCTCACCCGTCGAGGTGGCGAAAAGCTGCCTCGCCCAGATCGAGCGGCACGACAAGACATTCAACGCCATGGTGGCGGTGCGTCCCGAAGAGGTGCTGGCCCAGGCGAAGGCAAGCGAAAAGCGCTGGATGAAGGGCGAGCCGCAGGGTCCGGTGGATGGCGTGCCCACGCTGATCAAGGACCTGCTGCTGGTGCGCGGCTGGCCCACGCTGCGCGGCTCGCGCACGGTGGACAGGAACCAGGCCTGGGACCAGGACGCGCCGAGCGTCGCCCGCCTCAGGGAATGTGGCGCGGTGTTTCTCGGCAGCACTACAACGCCGGAATTCGGCTGGAAGGGCGTCACCGACTCGCCCCTGACCGGCATCACCCGCAATCCGTGGGACCCCTCGAAGACGCCGGGCGGCTCATCAGGTGGCTCCTCCGCCGCAGCGGCCGCGGGCTATGCGCCGCTCACGCTGGGAACGGATGGCGGCGGCTCGATCCGCATTCCGGCGGGCTTCACCGGCATCTTCGGGCTGAAGCCGTCCTTCGGGCGGGTTCCGGCCTGGCCGCTCTCGCCCTTCGGCACGGTGGCCCATGTGGGACCGATGACGCGAACCGTCGAGGATGCCGCGCTGATGCTGAACGTCATCGCCCAGCCCGATGCGCGCGACTGGCATTCGCTGCCCTATGACGGCATGGACTATACCGCCTTCTCCGGCAGGAAGCTGAAGGGCATGAAGATCGCCTTCAGCCCGGCGCTGGGCCATGGCGGTGTTGATCCCGAGATCGCCGGGCTGGTGCGCACGGCGGTCAAGGTGCTGGAGGACCTTGGCGCCCATGTCGAGGAACGCGACCCCGGCATCGACATTCCGTTCGATACATTCCGTGTGCTCTGGTGGGCGGGCGCGCGCGCCCTGCTCGGCACGCTTCCGGCCGCGAAGAAGAAGCTGCTCGACCCGGACCTCGCCGACGTGGTCGCTGAGGCAAAATCGATCTCGCTCGACGACTACCAGGGAGCCGTTCGTGAGCGCGGCCTCCTTGGCAGCAGGATGCGGCAGTTCATGGAAGGCTATGACCTGCTCGTCACCCCGACCCTGCCGATCCCTGCCTTCGAGGCCGGAAAGCTCGCGCCATCAGGCAAGGGCGAAGCCGGAAAATGGCTGAACTGGACGCCGTTCAGCTATCCCTTCAACCTGACCCAGCAACCCGCCGCCAGCGTGCCTTGCGGCTTCACCTCACAGGGGCTGCCTGCCGGATTGCACCTCATCGGCCGGATGTTCGACGACCTCAGCGTACTCCGCGCGGCCCATGCCTATGAGCGGGCCACGCCGTGGCACAAGACACGGCCGCCGGGCTGCTGATCAGGCGGCGTGCTGATGCTCGAGCCGGGTGATTTCGTCCTTGAGCCTGAGTTTCTTGCGCTTGAGTTCGGTGATTTCGGCATCGGTCGACGCCGGGTGGTTTATCGCTTCGGCGAGTGCGGCCTCGAGGGCCTTGTGCTTGGCGTGAAGCTCGCCAATGTGCGCTTGAAGACTCATGCGTTCCTCCATCGTTGGTAATATGGATTGCCGAGGATGATTGCACAGAGTTGGGGGCTTGTCGAACCCTTGCAAAGGGCTTTAGCGCGCGTTCCGACCAGGTGGAATCACCTGGTCGAAAAGAACTCGCGCAAGTTCAAGGGCTTGAGCATGATCTTATCGCAAAAGTGGTTTCCACTTTTGCGGATCATGCTTTAGTGAAGATTGCGAAAACTTAAACTGCGGGGTCGAAGGGGTCGGATGCCGAAGCTGGATGTCATCCAGGAAGTGAAGCTGCGCTCCGAGCTGCAGGGCGCAATCCAGCTCCATCGCGACCTCGACACGGCCATCGTCTCGCTGGAAGAGACGGGCACGGGCGATCAGCTGCAGCTGCGCCGCCTCAAGAAACTGAAGCTGGAGCTGAAGGACAAGATCCAGCGCATCGAGAACATGCTCATCCCTGACATCATCGCCTGAGGAAACGGACCACACGTGACAGCCACACCGCCCGTCGCCATCATCATGGGAAGCCAGTCCGACTGGGCCACCATGAAACACGCCGCCGATACGCTCGACCGGCTGGGCATCGCCCATGACGACCGCATCGTCTCCGCCCACCGCACGCCCGCGCGCCTTTATGACTTCGCCACCACGGCGCGCGCCAAGGGCTATAGGGTCATCATCGCGGGTGCGGGCGGGGCGGCGCATCTTCCCGGCATGGCCGCGGCCATGACCAGCCTGCCGGTGTTCGGCGTTCCGGTCGAATCGAAGGCGCTGTCGGGTCAGGATTCGCTGCTGTCGATCGTGCAGATGCCGGCAGGCATTCCCGTGGGAACGCTCGCCATCGGCAAGGCCGGCGCGGTGAATGCGGCACTCCTCGCGGCCAGCGTGCTGTCGCTCTCGGATGCCCCCCTGGCGGACAGGCTCGATGCCTGGCGCGCGGCGCAGACCGCCGCCGTGGCCGAGCGCCCGAAGGACGAGGCATGACCCGCATCGCCTCGCCCCTACCCCCGGGCTCCACCATGGGCATCCTCGGCGGCGGGCAGCTCGCCCGCATGCTGGCGCTTGCCGCAGCACGGCTCGGCATCAACTGCCACATCTATGCGCCGGAGGCGGACAGCCCCGCCTTCCAGACCGCGGCGGCAAGGACAGTTGCCGCCTATGACGATTTCGCGGCGCTGGAGGCCTTCGCCCGCGCCACGCAGGTCGTGACCTATGAATTCGAGAACGTGCCGGGCGACACCGCCGCGTTCCTCGACCGTCATGTGGCCGTGGCGCCGGGTGTTGCAGCCCTCAAGACGGCGCAGGACAGGATCGCGGAGAAGACCTTCCTCGCCGGTCTCGGCATTCCCGTCGCCCCTTTCGCGGAGGTGTCTGACCTCGCCTCGCTGGAGGCGGCGCTTGCCCGCATCGGCAGGCCCGCCGTGCTCAAGACCCGCCGCTTCGGCTATGACGGCAAGGGCCAGGAGAAGATCCATGCCGGGACGGACCCCGCGGCCGCCTTCGCCGCAATCGGCGGCCAGCCCGCCGTGCTCGAGGGCTTCGTGAGCTTCGAGAAGGAAGTCTCCGTGATCGCCGCCAGAAGCTGGGCAGGCGAGGTCGCAGTCTATGACGTGCCGGAGAACCATCACGAGAACCATATCCTGCGGACCTCGACCGTCCCGGCGCGGATTTCCGCCGGCGTGGCAGACAGAGCCCGCGCCTTCGGCAGCCGGATCATCGAGGCCCTCGGCTATGTAGGGGTGATCGGGGTCGAGATGTTCGTCGCGGGCGAGGAGGTGACCGTCAACGAGATCGCCCCCCGCGTCCACAATTCGGGACACTGGACCATGGACGCCTGCCACGTTTCGCAGTTCGAGCAGCATGTGCGGGCTGTCTGCGGCTGGCCTCTCGGCAGTCCGGAGCGCCATTGCGATGCGGTGATGACCAACATCCTGGGTGATGAAATCAACCGCTGGCGGGAACTTGCGGCCGAGCCCCGGCTCCGCCTCCATCTCTATGGCAAGGGTCAAGCCCGGCAGGGCCGGAAAATGGGCCATGTCAACCGGGTGACCCCTCGACAGGCCTGAGACTCTATGCTAACTCGCCCGCCACATTCGGGACCTTCAGGGGTCCTGCAGACCAAATTCAACCTGTTTTCGAGGTAGCACTTGCAA
>NZ_JBIICB010000343.1:0-3979 GCF_044239095.1 Aestuariivirga sp.
ACCTCCAACACACGCTTCGCGCCATCCTCGACGGTCATCCCAGGAACCAGATCGAGCAACTGATGCCCTGGACCTGCGATCAAGCGTCAAGCCTCGCCGCATAGGGGATCGGCGTAGCGCTTACGATTATACATTCGTATAAGTTGAATGGATAAGCGAAGAGGCAATCCGTGGTGGAGAGTCTTCTGCTTGATCACGTAGATATAGGCAGTGCTTACGCCGTGTTTTCAGCAAGCTTGAGGGCTGCCTGCAGACACGGCGTAAAACCTCGAGGCAGCGCTTCGGCAGGCGTCCCTTTCTGTGCCCGCGCTCCGCATCCTGATCTGCGACTCGCTCTGTTTTGCAGGGCGCGCGCTGGCAATACATGCAACAGAAAAGATTACGAAAGTTTTAGGCGCTGGACGTTGCTAACTCCTACCAGACAAAATCTCTGGCGCGAAAGCAGAACAAAGCAGAAAGTAAACGATTACAAATTCGTATAAGTTGAATGGGTAAGCAAGAAGACAATCCCTGGTGGAGAGTCTTCTACTTGATCATATAGATGTAGGCAGTGCTTACGCCGTATTTTTCAGCAAGCTTGAGGGCTGACATGCCCTTTGCGCGCTTCGCCAGGATATCAGCCCGCATCTTCTCTGCTTCAGCAGATGAGCGGCGGCTGCGCTTTGCGCCATTGCCGGATCCGGCCCGACTATGTTCGTGTTCTGCCGTGTCCAGAATCTTCTGGGCGGTTGCGATGATCTTGTTAAGGTAAGCAGTCTGTTTTTTGGAAAGTGGCATTTCTCTTCCGTTCATTGTTGATGGTAAACGGCTGGCCGCAAATGTCGGCCTCTCAGAATACTGAGTAAGAAATGAATACATCGCAAAACGGCACAAAGCAATGCTCAAGCGTGTGCCGCAAGTGTGGAAATCACTCGCGGCAAAGTCGTGTGTATACTAACTGCGCCTGCGCCTTCGCCGTTCACCGCCATCATCAGTTGCGGAAACGATTTCTTTAGGGGGCGGTAGCACGACAGCGGCCGAAAGCTTCGGGAAAGGCGCTGTCTTGTGGGGGATCGCCATCGCCTCCACGAAGTGCTGCTGGAACATTGGCTCCACTGCCGTCTCGATCTTCTCGATTCGGCGCACCACGCTTTCGATCTCGTCGCGCGCCTTCATGTTGAGAAGTGCGATTCGCGCGCCCGTGCCCGCGGCATTGCCGGCACTCTGCACCTTCGCGAGATCGCAGTCCGGAATCAGCCCGAGGATCATCGCGTACTTGACGTCGATATGGCTGCCAAAGGCGCCCGCGAGCCTGATCTTGCCGACCTGCTCGATGCCGAGCTTGTCCATCAACAAGCTGACGCCCGCATAGAGTGCAGCCTTGCCGAGCTGTATCGCGCGCACGTCGTTCTGGGTGACGCGGATCATCGGCTCGTTGCCGCCCTCGCGCGGGCTGCGAATCACATAGTTGAATGTGCGCTTGTGGGCCTCGATGCGCGGGCTCTTCTCAGCCAGGGCGCCGTCGACCAACCCGTCCTGGTTGATGACGCCCGAGAGATACATCTCTGCGATGGCCTCGATGATGCCGGAACCGCAGATGCCCGTGACGCCGGTCTGGGAGATGGCCTCCTCGAAGCCCGGCTCGTCCGACCAGAGGTCGACGCCGATCACCTTGTAGCGGGGCTCCAGCGTCTCGGGATTGATCCGGATCCGCTCGATGGCACCCGGCGCGGCGCGCTGGCCAGAGGAAATCTGTGCGCCCTCGAAAGCGGGGCCAGTGGGCGACGAACAGGCCAGCAGGCGGGCCTTTGAGCCCAGAACGATCTCGGCATTGGTGCCGACGTCCACGGCCAGCATGATCTCATCCTGCTCGTGCGGGGATTCGGAGAGGACGACGCCAGCGGTGTCGGCCCCCACATGGCCCGCGATGCAGGGCAGCACATAGGCCCAGGCGCCGGGGTTCAGCTGCAGGTCAAGCTCCTTCGCCGGGCAGGTGACGGCAAGGCCCGTCGCGAGTGCGAAGGGCGCGCCGCCGAGTTCGGTGGGGTCGATGCCGAGGAACAGATGATGCATGACGGGGTTGCCCACCAGCACCACTTCGAGAATGTCGGTGATGTCGATGCCGCCCTGCCTGGCCACGTCCTGGGCCAGCGTGTTGAGCGCATGCCGGATGGCGGCGGTCATCTCCTTCTCGCCGCCCGGATTCATCATCACATAGGAGACGCGGCTCATCAGGTCTTCGCCGAAGCGGATCTGCGGGTTCATGAGGCCGGCCGAGGCCGTGACCTCGCCGGTCGAGAGATTGGTGAGATGGGCCGCGATGGTGGTGGAGCCCACGTCGATGGCGATCCCGAAGGCCTTGTCATGGAAGCCCGGCCAGATCGAGACCAGCCTGTTGCCGCCGCCGGGGGCGCGCGCGAAGACCGCGGCGGTGATCTTCCACTCGCCCTTGCGCAGCACCTTCTGCAGGTCCGCGATGATGGAGAGGTCGCAGGAGAGATTGTCGATGCCCCACTGGTCCTGCAGCGCCTTGTAGACGCGCTCCAGGTCCGAGGATGGCTTGTGCATGTCGGGCTCCTCGACCTCGATGAAGCACAGGCGTGTTGCGGGATCGAGTTCGATGGCGCGGGTGTCGGCCTCCTTGCGGACGACCTGCTTGTGGACCTGGGATTCGGGCGGAACGTCAATGACGAGATCGCCCAGGATCTGCGTCTGGCAGGAGAGTCGGCGGCCCTGGGGAAGTCCACGGATCTTGTCGTAGCGTTCCTCGACCTTGGTGATGCCGGAGACGTGCGAAGCGGTCGACGTGATGCCGTGCTTGGCAAAATCGCCCTCACCCACATTGACCTGGCAGCGCCCGCAGATGGCGCGGCCGCCGCAGACCGAGTCGATGTCGACGCCGAGCGCGCGGGCTGCCTGGAGGACCGGCGTTCCCACGGCAAAGCGCCCGCGCTTGCCGGACGGCGTGAAGACGATGAGGGGGTTCGTTTCGGTCATTGCGGACGTCTCATGCTTGTTTCTTGACATATCTTCCTCTCCCCCATCGGGGGAGAGGGCAGGGTGAGGGGGTGCCTGCCCTGGACACCGACGGTTTGTGATCCTGTCCGGACCAAAACACGGAACGCCCCCTCGAAACAGTGCACTGGCGGAGAGACCCCCTCACCCTTCCCTCTCCCCCGGTGGGGGAGAGGAATGCGATTGAGAGCGGGGCCGTTGCGCCTCACGAGCGGCGGCGGCGCTCTTCGCGGGCCTTGCGGCGCGCTTCGATTTCCTCGTTGGAGGAGATTTCGCCCGCGGCCTGTGCGGCGGCGGACGGGGCAGCTGTCATCTCGCGGAACTTGTTCGTCCAGAACTTGCAGTTCCGGTCGGTGCCGTTCAGCACGTTGGCGCCGAAGATGGCGTGCATGTCTTCATCATGGAGCGGGTTCATGATGGCCGACGTCATGCCGTGGCTGGCCGCCATGGCGAGGAAGTAGCCGGTGAGCGCGCGGCGGTTCGGCATGCCGAAGGAAATGTTGGACGCACCGCAGGTGGTGTTGACCTTCAGCTCCTCGCGCAGACGGCGAACCAGGCGGAACACCTGCTGGCCGGCCGTGCCCATGGCGCCGATCGGCATCACCAGCGGATCGACCACGATGTCATGCGGCTTGATGCCATGGTCGGCGGCGCGCTCGACGATCTTCCTGGCGACCTCGAAGCGCACGTCCGGGTCTTCCGAGATGCCCGTCTCGTCGTTCGAGATGGCGACCACCGCGACATTGTATTTTGCAACCAGCGGCAGGATGGCTTCGAGCTTTTCTTCCTCGCCCGTCACCGAATTGACCAGCGGGCGGCCCTTCGCCGTCTCGAGGCCCATCTTGAGGGCGGAGGTGACGGATGAGTCGATGCACAGCGGCAGGTCGCAGATCGACTGCACGATCTCGATGGTGTGGCGCAGCAGCGGCGGCTCGGTTTCATTGGGGTTCACGGCGGTGACGCCGGCGTTTACGTCAAGGATATG
>NZ_JBIICB010000074.1:0-15821 GCF_044239095.1 Aestuariivirga sp.
CCACATGGGAGCGCTGTATGGCGGTGAACGTCGGCTCGATCTATAACACGGCTCATTACGGCATTCCGCACATGGCGGCACGCGGGGGCGGGGCCATCGTCAACATTTCTTCGGTGCAGGGGCATAACTGCCAGCAGAACGTGGCGGCCTATGTGGCGAGCAAGGGTGCCATTCACGCACTGACGCGCGCCATGGCACTGGACCATGCTTCAGCCGGAATCCGGGTCAATTCGGTGTCTCCGGGCTCGGTGCGGACACCCCTTCTGTCGCTGGCGGCGCGCACCTACGGCGGTGAGGGGGTTAGCGAGGAACAGGCGTTCCAGCGCTTCGGTGCGGCGCACCCCATTGGCCGCATCGGAGAACCCGAGGAAATTGCTGAAATGGTTGCTTATCTGGCCTCGCCACGGGCAGGCTTCGTGACAGGTTCGGACTTCCGGATTGACGGCGGGCTGACGGCCGGCCTTGGCGTGAAGTGAGGGGACGTATGATGAAGATCGGACTTGGTTTCTACCGCGAGCAACTCCACCGCGACAATTTCCGTTTTGCCGTACAGGCAGGTGTCAGCCATGTGGTCGCTCACCTCACCAACTACTTTGCTGGCCGCGATCCCAAGATCTTCAGCGGCGACCCGCGCCAGGGCTGGGGTGATTGCTCAAGTGACACGCTCTGGACGTATGATGAATTGTCATCGCTCGTTGCGGCGCTAAAGGCAGAGGGGCTGGAACTGGCAGCGCTCGAGAACTTCTCCCCGAAGTTCTGGTATGACGTGCTGCTCGATGGGCCGGAACGCGCTGCGCAAATCGAGGGCCTGAAGCAGCTGATCCGCGACGCGGGCCGCGCCGGCATTCCCTGCATCGGCTATAACTTCTCGATTGCCGGTGTCTATGGCTGGACGCGCGGACCCTATGCGCGCGGCGGCGCCAATTCCGTGGGCTATGGTGTTGGCGAGGCGGAGACGGAGGCCCCCATTCCCGACGGCATGGTGTGGAACATGCGCTACCGGCCGGAGAGGCCCGGTATTGCGCCCGTCAGTCTGAGCGATGATGATTTGTGGGAGCGGCTGCAGCGCTTCCTCGCCGACGTCATTCCAGTGGCGGAAGAGGCCGGCGTGACGCTGGCGGCCCATCCGGACGATCCGCCGGTGGACCTGTTGCGCGGCACGCCGCGGTTGGTGAACCGGCCGGAGAAGTACGACCGGCTGATGTCCCTCGTGCCGTCGCCGCGCAATGGTCTGGAGCTTTGCCTCGGCTCGCTGCAGGAGATGCCGGGTGGTGACATCTACGACCATGTGCGCCGCTTCGCGCGCTCCGGCCGCATCGGATATATCCACTTCCGCAACGTGAAGGGCAAGGTCCCGCGCTACGTCGAGAGCTTCGTCGACGATGGCGACATCGACATGGCGGAGATCGTCCGAATCCTGCGGGACGAGGGCTACGATGGCGTGCTGATACCCGACCATACGCCCGAGATGAGCTGCGAGGCCTCCTGGCATGCCGGCAAGGCCTATGCGCTCGGCTACATGAAGGCGCTTGTCCAGAATGCCCATGCGCTGGGCCCCCAGCGGACGGTCAGGGTCGCGTGAGCTGGTCAAAACGCTCTAACGCCTATTGACAGACTGGTTGAGCTGATGTGTCTTACTGTTTTGTTGAGACCTATCAGATAGGAAGGCAATGGCGAGGGCGCTTGCAGCTTCAACTGCAACCGAGACGGGTGAGAGCCTTGTCTCCCGCGCCATGCATGCCATCAACCAGCATATTCGCGATGAGGGTCTTCGCCGGGGCCAGCCCATCCCCAGCGAGCAGGCTTTCGCGCTGCAGATGGGTGTTTCGCGGGCGGTGGTGCGCGAGGCCTTCCGTTCGCTTGCAACCGTGGGGGTCATCGAGGTTGGCAACGGCCGGCGCGCCCGCGTGGGCGGCATTGATGACACCGTGCTGCCCATCATCCTCAACCACGCGGTGCTGACGGACCAGGTCTCCATCCAGCAGATTTATGACGTGCGCCGCGCCATTGAACTGCGCACTGTTGCGCTCGCCGCGCTCCGGCGCACCCCAGCGGAGGCAGGAGAGATCCTCGCCCTGACAGAGTGCATGGAACGCGATTTCGATGCGCCGGAGAAGGTGAAGGAAAGCGACATCGCCTTTCACGAGGCAATTGCGCGCGCCTCATGCAATCCGCTCTTCGCTCTCATCGTCAGTGCGTTCCGTGTCATCACCGAGAAGACTTGGCACATCGGCTGGTCGAGCAGGCCAACCGACGCTGAGCGCCATGCCAATGTGCTCTGCCACCGCCGCATCGCCGAGGCCATAGGCCGGCAGAATGCGCGTGAGGCCGAGGCTTTGATGGCCGAGCACTTCGACAATTCCGTCAAGGCGCTCCTGGCAGCAGGTATCACCTGACATGCTGAAGATCACCGGGCTCGAAACCATCCGCATTTCCGACTTCGGCAACCTGCTGTGGCTGCAACTGCATACGAGCGAGGGCATAAAGGGTCTGGGCGAGACCTTCATGCACCCCGCCGCAGTCGAAACCTATCTGCACGAGGCCGTGGCGCCGAAGATCATCGGGCGCGATGCGCTGGCAATCGACGCCATCTCGCGCGACCTCACGGGCTACCTCGGTTTCGCATCCACCGGAGTTGAGAGCCGGGCGGCTTCCGCCATCGACATCGCGCTGTGGGACTTGTTCGGCAAGGTGACAGGACAGCCCATCGTGCAGTTGCTTGGCGGCTGGACGCGGCGGGAGATCCGCACCTACAACACCTGTGCCGGCACGCATTACATGCGCCGGAACGAGGACCAGTCCACCCGCAACTGGGGCCTCGGGAAGGATGATCCTTCGCTCGGCCTCGATGACCTCGATGCCTTCCTCAACCGCGCCGGCGAACTGGCCCAGTCGCTGCTGGCGGAGGGCATCAGCGCCATGAAGATATGGCCCTTCGACATTGCCGCAGAGCGCAGCCACGGCTGGGACATTTCGGCTGAGGAGTTGAAGCACGCGTTGCGCCCCTTCGAGAAGATTCGCGCGGCGGTTGGCGACCGGATGGACATCATGGTGGAGTTTCACTCCATGTGGCAACTGATGCCCGCCATCCGGATCGCGCGTGCGCTCTCGCCCTTCGACACTTACTGGCATGAAGACCCGATCAAGATGGATACGCTGGCGGACCTCAAGCGCTATGCGGAGAACAGCCAAGCACCGGTCTGCGCCTCCGAGACGCTGGCCAGCCGCTTCCGCTTCCGCGACCTGCTGGAAACGCAGGCAGCGGGCGTCATCATGCTCGACCTCGCCTGGTGCGGCGGCATTTCCGAGGCCCGCAAGATTGCGGCCATGGCGGAGGCCTGGAAGCTTCCCGTGGCGCCGCATGACTGCACGGGCCCTGTGGTGCTTGCCGCATCGACACATCTTTCACTCAATGCCCCCAACGCGCTTATCCAGGAATCCGTCCGCGCCTATTACAAGACCTGGTATCGCGATGTGGTCACAGACGTTCCGCCGGTTCGCAATGGAATGATCACCGTGCCGGCGGGGCCAGGACTTGGCCTCGAACTCCATCCAGAGATCGAGAAGAGGTACAAGCCGACGAGACGATTAACCGAAGCCTGAGTAACATCCGTCCGTCAGTGGCGGGAAACAATGGGAGACAAGATATGAACAGGAAATCGATGCGTGCGGCTCTGCTGGCCGCAAGCCTTCTGGCAGGAAGTTCCGCCGCCATGGCGGATGGTCTGAGCATTGCCTTCACCGTGCACTCATCGCCGTCCAACACCTTCTGGCAGGCGGTGAAGAAAGGCTTCGATGATGCCTGCGAGAAGGTGCAGGCGAGCTGCCAGATGATCTTCACCCAGACGGAAGGCTCAATCGAGCAGCAGGTGGCCAACATGCAGGCGGCGATCGCCTCCAAGCCCTATGCGCTCGTGACCTCGATCGTCGACAACAAGGCATTCGATCAGGTCATCGCCGATGCGCGCAAGGCCGGCATCGTGGTGATCGCCACCAATGTGGACGATACCGAGGGCTCCGCCGGCAACGAGCGCCAGGCCTTCATCGGCCAGGGCTTCATCGCGGCGGGTCATTCGCTGGCCAAGGCGCAGTCAGCCAACTTCCCCGCGGAAGGGCCGATCAAGGTCCTCGTCGGCATTTCGGCGCCCGGCCAGAACTGGTCCGAGCAGCGCGGCGGCGGCGTGATCAAGTTCCTCGAGGAATACAAGGCCGCCAACCCGGGCCGCGAGATCAGCTGGGAGCGTATCGATTCCGGCACAGACCTTGCGGTCGTGGGTGACCGCGTGGGCGCCAAGCTCGCCTCTGACGAGACGATCAACGCCTATTTCGACACCGGCTTCTGGCATGCCGCCGTCGCACGCGTGCTGCGTGACCGTGGCGTTCCCCCCGGCAAGGTGCTGCTCGGCGGCTTCGACCTCGTTCCCGAAGTGCTGAACGAGATGAAGAGCGGCTATGTGCAGGTGCAGGTGGACCAGCAGCCCTACATGCAGGGCTTCATGCCGGTGATGGAAGCCTACCTGTCGCAGAAGGTGGGCCTGTCGCCCGCCGACATCGACACGGGCCAGGGCATCGTGACGCCGGACCAGGTCGATGCGATCATGGAGCTCTCGAAGCAGGGCGTCCGCTGACGCGCCACGCAAATATCCGGCCGGGCTTCGTGGCCCGGCCGGTTCACACGCCCCGGGGAGAACGATGAAGAAATTCCTGAAGATCTACATGGAGCGGCCCGAGCTTGCGGGCCTCGCCCTGCTGGTGCTGCTGACCATCTTCTTCCAGCTGAAGTCAGGCGGCGTGTTCCTCAACAGCACCAACCTGCAGGGCATGCTCAGCATCCTGCCGGAGATGACGCTGGTGGCGCTGGGCGTCACCATCCTCATGATCTGCGGCGAGTTCGACCTGTCGGTCGGCTCCGTTTTCGCGCTCACCCCCATGGCTATCGCCATCATGCTGAATGGCGGCATTCCCTTCCCCGTGGCATTGTTCCTAGGCCTGCTGCTGGCCGCGGCCATCGGCTTCGCCAATGGCTTCATCACCATTCGCTTCTCCATCCCCAGCTTCATCACTACGCTTGGCATGCTGTTCGTGGCGCGCTCTCTGACCGTGGTGATTTCCGGCGGCTTCCCGCCGCTGCTGCCCACCGACATTCCGACCTGGCTGTTCAGCGGCTTCGTGGGGCCGGGCAATGTGGTGCGCATGTCCTTCGTCTGGCTGGTGCTGATCGCGCTTGCATTGGCGGCCATGATGTCGCTCACCAATTTTGGCAACTGGATCAGGGCCACCGGCGGGCAGCTTGATGCCGCGGTGAACATGGGCATTCCGGTCAATGCGACCAAGATGATCTGCTTCATGCTGTGCTCTGTTCTTGCGGGCTTCGCCGGCCTCATCCAGGTTATGCGGCTGGGCTCGCCGCTTCCATCCCTTGGCGAAGGGCTCGAGCTTCAGGCTGTAGCCGCCGCGGTGATCGGGGGAACAGCCCTCACCGGCGGCATCGGCACGGTGCTGGGCGCGATCATTGGCGCGACGCTCATCCGTGTCATCGATAACGGCCTCGTGCTGACCCGCGTCGATGCCAACTGGTTCAAGTTCGCCATCGGCATGCTGCTGATCCTGGCGGTCGTCTCCAACTCATGGCTGCGCCGCACGGCGCGCCGCATCAAGCTCGAGGTCTGACATGACGGCACCCATTATCGAATGCCGTAACCTCGACAAGTGGTACTCGGGCGTTCATGCCCTCAAGAATGTAAATCTCACCGTGAAGCAGGGCGAGGTTCTGGGCCTCGTGGGCGACAATGGTGCTGGCAAGTCCACCCTGATCAAGATCCTGTCGGGTGTCCACACGCCCGACAAGGGCGAAATCCTGATGGAGGGCAAGCCCGTTCAGATCCGAACGCCTAAGGCCGCGATGAACCTCGGCATCGAGACTATCTATCAGTACAATTCCATGGTCCCGACCATGTCGATTGCCCGCAACCTGTTCATCGGGCGCGAGCCGCTGCGCTTCTCGCTCGGCGGCTTCGGCATCATGGACCAGAAGCGCATGGCGCGTGAAAGCGTCTCGGCCATAGCCGACGTGGACCTGCACCTGCGCTCGCCCGATGCATTGGTGGGTGAGTTGTCCGGCGGACAGCGGCAGGGCGTGGCCATCGCGCGGGCCATGCATTTCAAGTCCAAGGTGCTGATCCTCGATGAGCCGACCAACCACCTCTCCGTCAAGGAGACGGACAAGGTGATCAGCTTCGTGAAAGGGCTGAAGCAGCAGGGCATCACTGGCATCTTCATCAGCCACAACATGCATCATGTGTTCCAGTCCTGCGACCGGGTTGTGGCCATGGCGCGCGGCGAGATCGTGTTCGACAGTCCCGTGGGCAAGACTTCGATCGACGAGGTCCATGGCTATCTCTAGGTGGCGGCAGGGATGACGACCAAAGGGCTTTCAGGCAAGACGGCGCTGCTGACGGGGGCATTGGGCTCGCTCGGCCGGGCGCAGGCCCGCAAACTCGCGGAGCACGGGGCATCGCTCCTGCTGCTTGACAGGCCCGGCATGGACGGCGGCTTGGCCTTCGCGGAGGAAATCGGCAAGGCCGGGGCGCCCGCCGCCCGCTTCATCCCGCAGGATCTGGGTGATACGGAGGGCGCAGCAATTCTCATCTCTGGCCTAGCACATGACGCCGGGGGGATCGACATTCTAATCAACAATGCCGCCGTCATCGTGAACAAGCCTGTGAGTGACGTCTCGGTTGCCGACTACGAGCAGCAAATGCGGGTGAATGCTACCGCCGCCTTTGCGCTGTGCCAGGCGGTAACCCCCGGCATGGTGGCGAAGGGCTATGGCAAGATCGTCAATTTCTGCTCACTCACGCTCAACGGGCGCTGGCAGGGTTATGTGCCCTATGTTGCGTCCAAGGGCGCGATGCTGGGGCTGACGAAATCCCTGGCGCGTGACCTCGGCGCCTCCGGCATCCGGGTCAATGCGATCTCGCCGGGTGCGGTGGTCTCCGAGGCAGAGCAGAGGGTGTTTGGCGATCGGATTGCCGAATACAATGATTGGGTGCTTGAGAACCAGTGCCTCAAGCAGCGCATCATGCCGGCAGATGTGGCGGGCCTGGTGCTGTTCCTTGTTTCCCCGGAATCCGACATGATGACGGGGCAGAATGTGGGTATCGATGGCGGGTGGTGACAGGGTGTTCGCCTGTTCCGCAGCCGCGGCAGAAAGAGGGAAGAGAATGATGAAACGCGACTACAGTCTCCACGGTGAGAGCACCAAGCTTGCCATAGAGGAAGGCCTGGCTTCGGCCGAGTGGTACCACACCGAGATTCCACGCGCCAAGATGAAGGAGCTGATGCAGCGCTCCGATGGGCCCGCGATCCGCGATACGCTGGTGTGGTTTCTCCTGCTCGCTGCCTCGCTCGCGGGCGGCATCTATTTCTGGGGCAGCTGGTGGTGCGTGCCGTTCTTCTTCGTCTATGGCACGCTTTATGGGTCAGCCAGCGATGCGCGTTGGCATGAAATGGGGCACGGCACGGCTTTCAAGACCCAATGGATGAACAACGCCGTCTACCAGATCGCCAGCTTCATGATCATGCGCAATCCGGTGGCCTGGCGCTGGAGCCACGCCCGCCATCACACCGATACGATCATCGTCGGCCGCGACGTTGAGATCGCGCTGATGCGCCCGCCGGCGCTGGCCAAGTGGGTGCTGAATTTCGTCGGAATTGTGGATGGCTACCTGTCGCTGAAGATCCTGGGGCGCAATGCGCTTGGCATCCTCTCGGATGACGAGAAGGACTATATCCCCAGCTCCGAATGGGCCAAGGTGATCCTTGCCGGGCGGCTGCATATGGCGGTCTATGCGCTGACCATCGCGGCGGCCATCTACATGGGATCATGGCTGCCGCTGATGATCATCGGCCTGCCGCGGTTCTATGGCTCATGGCATGCCGTACTGGTGGGCCTGCTGCAGCACGGTGGCCTCGCTGACAATGTGCTTGACCACCGCCTTAACTGCCGCACCGTCTACATGAACCCAGTCAGCCGGTTTCTTTACATGAACATGAACTATCATGTGGAGCACCACATGTTCCCCATGGTTCCGTTCCATGCGCTGCCCAGGTTGCATGAGCTGATCAGGCACGATCTGCCGGCACCCAACCGATCCATGTGGGAGGGTTATCGCGAAATGGTGCCCGCGTTGCTGCGCCAGCTCAAGTATGAAGACTATTTCCTGAAGCGTGAATTACCTCCGACCGCCCGGCCGTATCGGGAAACTGGTATTGGCGGCGCGCCCGTCGCAGCGGAATAGGGAGGATCGAATGCCCCGGAAGAGACCAACCATCGCCGATCTCCGCGCCCGCAAGGGCCAGGGTCAGCTGACCATGCTTCGCATCTTCACGATCGAGGAGGCGGAGGCCGCGGAGCAGGCCGGCATTGACATCGTGTCACTTCCGCCTGAACTCCTCACCCACCCGCGTTACCGCGAGGTGGCGCCAGGGCTGTTCTCCATGACGGGGATGACCCATCTCGAGTATGGATCGCGTGACGAATACCGGCGGTTTGCTGGGCAAATGCTTCAGGCGGGTGGCGATGCCGTCTATTGCAGCGGCGGCCTCGAGACCGTGCGCTTTCTGGCGGAGGACCACATTCCCGTGGTGGGCCATGTCGGACTTGTGCCCTCGCGCGCCACATGGACGGGGGGATTTCGCGCCGTGGGCAAGACCGCTGAATCCGCTCTTGCCTTGTTTGAAGAGTGCAAGGCCTACGAAGCCGCCGGGGCTTTTGCAGTCGAGATCGAGGTGGTGCCTGTCGAAGTGGCAACTGTCATCAGCAAGCGGCTGCCGCTGTTGCTCTGGTCGATGGGGGCTGGCCCTGGCTGCGATGCGCAGTATCTCTTCGCTGAAGACATTCTTGGAACCAACCGCGGGCACATGCCGCGCCATGCCAAGGTCTACCGCAACTTTGCGGCCGAGTTCGACAGGCTCCAGCAAGAGCGCGTCTCTGCCTTCAGCGAATTCATTGCCGATGTGAGATTGGGCAACTATCCGGAAGAAAGGCACCTGGTGCGTATGCCAGAATCTGAGCTTGCTGCCTTTGCGGACATGATGGACAAAGCGAACTGACATGACAAATTGGGTAGCTGCTTGCAGCGTCGAAGACGTTGCTTTGGAAGATGTCATTCGATTTGATCACGGTAGCCGGACCTTCGCAGTCTACCGGTCGCCGGCCGGCCAGTACTATGCGACGGATGGGCTTTGCACCCATGAGAAAATCCACCTCGCTGATGGTCTGGTCATGGACAACATCATCGAATGCCCGAAGCATAATGGCCGCTTCGACTACCGTACCGGCGAGGCCAAGGGCGCGCCCGTCTGCATCAATCTTCGCACCTATCCGGTGCGTGTCGATGATGGTAAGGTACTCATTGATGTCAGCTGATGAAGCGTATTGGAGCTGACATCAGCGTTGTTCTTCCGCTCGACTGAGTGTCATGCAGCGTGATGGTTTCTGAACCATGGTTCCTCTGATCCGTCAGATCATCTGAGACAGCCGGGTGCGTTATCGCAGAGCGAATCAGGCTTGGGTGATATCTCTGCGACGCGGCACGAGGTTGCTTGTGGGTCCTCCAGTGTCTATTCGCTGACCCGGTAGACCGGGCGCAATTGGCCGTATGTCTGCCCGTACGCCTCATAGCGTTCCTGGTGGCGGGACTGAGTTTCCGGGCGTGACGTAAACTCATGGTCAAACTGGACGAAGTGCCGCGTCGCCTCCTGAAGAGAGGAATAGCTGCCAACGCCCACACCAGCCATCAGTGCCGCGCCGAGTACGCCGGCGTCGCGCATGGTTGTGCGGCGTAGCCGGGTTCCCAGAACATCGGAACGGATCTGGCACCAGAGATCGGAGGCAGCGCCACCGCCAGCATGGTGAATCACGTCGGCCTCGCGGCAGGCTGACTGCGCAAGCCTGTCGAAAACGAGCCGGGCCGAATAGGCCACGCCCTCCAGAACGGCGAGCGAGAATTCAGCGGCGCCAGTGGCTGAGGTTAGCCCGGTGAAAGATCCCCGCGCATGCGCATCCCACAGTGGGGCCCGCTCGCCATCCAGATGGGGCAGGAATAGTGGCACGTGTCGGAGATCTGCCCTGCAGGCGAGGTCGAAAACCTCCGTGACACTCCTGCCGACCAGGCGTGCCAGCCATTCCACTGAGGCTCCTCCCGATTGCGTGGGGCCCGCATGCAGCACGATCCCCTCACACTCCGCAAAGGATATGACACCTTCAGCTGGATGCCTCTGATGCGACAGGATGCCGAGGATTTCGCTCGTACCACTGAGGTACACTCCCTCTCCATCTTCCGAAACCCCGGCGCCCAGTAGACCGGACCAGGCATCCATGGTGCCCGTGACGACCGGAACGCCTGCGCAGGGCAGACCAGCGCGAATCCGGCCTGCTGGAGCGGTGAAGCCACTCATTCGTGGTATGTGTGAAGCAGCGCCGGGGATGAGGTCCATCAACGGGCCAATCAATTCCAGGTTCTGGTCGAGAATGCCGAAATTGGTCATTGGATCTGCCACGGCCTCACCCGTAAGGTGGAAGATGCAGTAATCCTTCGGGGCCATGACGAAGCAGGTGCGCGCCCATAATTCGGGCGCGCTGCGGGCGAGGAAGGCCATGCGTGCGAGGATATGGCTGGCGTCCACCGGAAGCGGCGCACCCCACCAGCGGATCTTGTCATCGGCGGTGACTTTCGCGTCGAGTGCCATGGCGTCGGCCGCACAGCGCGTGTCCTGCCAGGTGAGTGCAGGTAGAAGTGCTTCGCCGTGTTCATCGGCAAAAACGTGGGTGTTGACTTGCGAGCAAATGCCCACAGCACTCACCTGCATTCCTTCTGCCAGTTCGGCAAGTGCCCGGTAGACCAGACGTCTCCAGTCTCGGGGGTCCTGCTCGACATGACCGGGCGCTGGCCGCATGGTGGGGTAGCGCTCGCTGAAGCGGCGGATGACATTTCCCTTCATGTCGAAAAGCGCGGCCTTCACCGCGGTCGTACCCACATCAATCCCGATCAGCATGGCCTCCTCCTTGTCACTCACGGGTGACTGTGCTTACGTTGCGCGCCACTTCAATGCAGCAATAAAACGAGGGGAAGCAGCGATGAAACGCAGGGAAATTCTAGGGGTTGGCTTGGCGGTGGCGATGTTGGGGGCAAGCAGCCTGGCCGCAAATGCTGCGGGCGAAAAGATCGCCATCGTGACGCCATACCTCGCGCAGCCCGGAACGCAGTTCTACGTCGAGGCATTCCAGGAGAAGGCGAAAGAATTCGGCTGGGAGGTAAACGTTGTCGACACCAAGGGTGACGTTGCCGCTGCCGTGGGGCGCATCGAGGATGCTGCGAACCAGAAGGTCTCCGCGATTGTCATCAACGTCGATCCCTCGCAGGTGCAGGCTGGCCTCGAGTCGGCAAAGGCTGCAGGTGTTCCGGTTTTCGGAATGGATGCAGGGGCGACGCCGCTTCTCGTCACGAACGTCACGTCCAATGGCTATGCGATGGCGGCGGACACCGCCGCGTATGTTGCGAACCGGCTGGGCGGCAAGGGCAACGTGGTGATGTTTGTGTTCGACGCCTTCCCGCCAGTGCAGCAGCGCGGCGTTATCGCCGATGCAATCTTCGCGAATAACCCGGACATCAAGGTCATTGACCGTGTGACGCCTGATGTGCAGGACGGCGGCATCGCCGACAGCCGCGCCAAGATGGAAGCCATTCTTGCCGCGAACCCTGAGAAGGGTTCAATCGGTGCGGTGTGGGCTGCATGGGACCAGCCGGCGCTCGGCGCGCTGCAAGCCATTGAGGCCGCAGGCCGTGGCGGCGAAGGCATTGTGGTCACCGGCATTGACGCCAATCCCGAGGCACGCGATGCGATCGCCCAGGGCGGCAGTTTTGAGGCGTCCATGGCGCAGGACTTCAAGGGAATTGGCTTCATGACGGCAGATGCGGTGAAGCGCCACCTCGGTGGTGAGCAGATCAAGCAGGGCGTGATCTATGTGCCCACGAAGCTGATCACTTCCGCAAACGTCAAGGAATAAGAAGAAGCATTCTGGCTTCAGGCGTGGTGCAGTTCATTCGCAGCTACGGCACGCTTGCGTGCTTTGCGTTGCTGGTGGTGTTATTCTGGGTTCTGCTGCCCGGCACGTTCGGGACCCCGCGGAACCTGTTTAACATCACCCAGCAGGTCAGCATGCTGGCCGTCACCGCCTTCGCGATGACCATCGTCATGGCGATGGGCGATTATGACTTGAGTGTTGGCTCCATGGCGAGCCTCGCCGGGATCGTGGCGGCGGTTACGTTCAAGGAGTTTGATGCCGCGGGCCTCGCATTGGTGGCAGCCCTTGTGGTTGGCTTTCTGGGGGGTGCGCTGAATGGCTTCCTGGTGAGCTATCTCGGCATTTTGCCGTTCGTGGCAACCCTCGGCACTTTGACGGTGTTCAGCGGATTGGCGTTCCTCCTGGCTGGGGGCAAGACGATCTTTGGTAGTGATATTCCGGCCAGCTTTGGCGCATTTGCACGCAGCGGCATTCCTGTGTGGAAACAGGGCGAGGCGATAATCGCCATCCCGAACCTTACCGTCGTCGCGGCGGTTACGTTCCTTGCGGTATGGTTTCTCTTGCAGAAAATGGTGTTCGGCCGCCATCTCTATGCCATGGGGGGTAATTCTGAGGCCGCACGGCTCGCGGGCATCGCCGTAAAGCGCACGCGCCTCATCGCCTTTGCGCTTTCGGGGCTTGCGGCCTCCGTTGCAGGTCTCATGTACATGAGCCGCGTTGCATCGGCCAACCCCACGCAAGGGTCCGGCCTGATGCTTGATGCGATTGCTGCGGTATTCCTCGGCATGACAATGAGTGCGAATGGAGAACCGCGCGTTCTCAATACCTTGGCAGGTGTCCTCTTCCTGGGCGTACTCTCCAACGGTCTTACGCAATTGAGCATTGATAGCTACGTTCGCGATATTCTGGTTGGCAGCATCATCATTGCGGCAGTCGCCGTAAGCGGGCTTGAAAAGCTGCGCAGGAACTAAGTCTGCAGTCAATTGCCGCAAGACGCAGGGGGTCGTTCTACGAAGAGGCCGGCTTGAATGAAGTCCGTTTATCGGCAGCTTGACGTGAACAATGTCCTTTGGTCTTTCAACATCACCGGAAACGGCTGCATCGCCCATGTCATCGTCAGTCCCTCGGGTTGCCGGCCTGCCAATATGTCCTCCACGATCTCCAGTGCCAGCAGCGTCATGCGCTGCACCCAGCTGATGCTGTATGGGTGAATGCCCTGAAAAGCGAAGGACTGCGAGCTGAACGCGCAAGTCCTCCTGCCATCTTCAGTGCAGTATGTACCTCAGTCCTCCGAGAATGCCGCTGAGATCAATAATGCATGGACGTGACCGTTAAATTGCAGGGACTACACGTGTTGCCTGACACCTAAGCAACGTCTAACGTCAATTCCCATGATGAAAGCTGCGTTTGATTGTGAAGTACTCGTCGTTGGCGCCGGGCCTGTTGGTCTTGCGACAGCCTTGTCTCTGGTCGCTCAGGGAGTGGATGTGCGCATCATCGATGATATGCCGGCGCGCCATGCCACACCCCGGGCCAGCGCGATCCATGCGCGTACATTGGAACTGTTGGCGCCCTTCGGTGTCGCAGACCGGATAGCTGCCTATGCGCAGCCAATCCGGGACGTGTGTTTCTTCGACGCGCAGGGCAAGGAGGTTTTTCGCCGGCAACTTCGCGCCATCGATTCGCAATATCCGGCGCAGCAGAATCTGCAGCAATGGCACGCCGAGTGGATCATCGCCGAGCAGTTGTTGGCCCGCGGGGTGAGCGTTCAGGCTTCTACCAAATGTACGGGGTTGGTGCAGGACAGTGAGGGCGTCTTGGCCAGCATCGTAACTGAGGACGGCCTCTCGACATTGCGTTGCCGCTACCTCATCGGGGCTGATGGTGCCCGGAGCACGGTGCGAAAAGCCTGTGGTACGAGAATGGTTGGCACGGACTACCCCGAGCGCTGGATCGGTGGCGAACTTGAGATCGAGCACACCGAGGTCATTACCGAGGTGCACGCCCTGTTCGGAGCCGAGCGCTTTGCCTTCAAGCTCCCGCTGGACGGGGGATTGATGTTCTTCGCGATCCTGCAGGACGATGAATATCCCGATGCTCGGCCCGGTCCGGCGGATCCGAACCACGTGATGGATGTCTACAAGGCGTCGTTCGGCGCTTACCCGCACCTTGCCTCACGCGTTCTGGGTGTTTCGTGGAGCGGTCACTTTGAGATGCACAACTGCTGCGTTCCGGATTTCCGCATTGGCAGGGTCTTCCTGGCGGGTGACGCCGCACACCTGGTGTCGGCTGCTGGTGGCTATGGAATGAATGGGGGCATCCAGGACGGCATTAATCTTGCCTGGCGGCTGGCTGCGCATCTCCGCCTGAATGCGGACGCTACGATCCTCGATGGCTACAACGTCGACAGGCAGGAAATGTTTGTGTTGATCAGTGCAATGAGCGACAGCACGCACCAGATGATGGCCGACCGTGACGTCGAGGCATTGAGGAGTCCAGAACTGCGCTTGCCTGAGTTCATGGCGATGGCAGATCGCGCGGTAGGAGAGGTTGGTCTCAGTTACACGCGCGATCGCATGTGGCGGGACGAGGCTGAGACCGGCGCCTTCCGGGTGGGCATGCGCGTACCGCCGACAGCGGACTTCGCGAGCGGGGAAGGTGCTTCGAGGACCTGGGCCAGCCTTTACGACGGCTTTAACTGGACGGTGGTGCTGGCGGTGCCCGATCGCAAGTCGCTCAGAACCGCTGAAATTCGTCTCTTCGACCTGGCGGCGCTGGTCTGGCTCAATGGTCGTGTGCGGCTTGTTGTGGCGGCAGGCGATGCCTTTGCCTGGAACGCACCGCGGCCCACGTTGTATGTTGTGCGTCCTGACGGCTATATCGCGTTTCGCAGTGATGCGGAACCCGGGCAACTGCCCGATGTCGGCCGGCTGACGGAATGGCTGATAGAGAATTTTGCAGGCTCGCTCGCGCCTTCGGGTCCTTAGCATGAGCCTGCTTATCAATATCGTCTCGGGGAGGCACTGCGCCGGCCTCAATTTTTTGGAGCACAATCCGCGAAAGTGGCAACCATTTTTGCGATAAGATCATGCTCAAGCAGTTGAACGTGCGCGATTTCCTTTCGAGCAGGTGCTTCCGCCTGGTTGGAACGTTCGCGAGTCGGGAGGCTTGCCAGCAACTCCGGGATTGCATTCCCTCTTGGATCGACGAACTGGACGTCTTCTTTGCATTTGACTAGCGCGCGTTCCGACCAGGTGGAATCACCTGGTCGAAAAGAACTCGCGCAAGTTCAATGGCTTGAGCATGATCTTTTCGCAAAAGTGGTTTCCACTTTTGCGGATCATGCTCTAATGCTCACCGGCCGCTGGAGGCCCCGAACCTGCGGCGTGCCGTTGAGCTAGTCCGGCTCATGGGATTGTCCTAACATCACTATGGAGGCAGTCACTGACGACCATCCAGGACATAGCAAAGGCCGCGGGCGTTTCCACCGCCACCGTCTCACATGTCATCAACAAGTCGCGCTACGTCAAGCCCGAGACGAGCGCTCGTGTGTTGGCCGCCATTGAGAGGCTGCGTTACCGTGTCGATGGGATTGCGCGCAGCCTGCGGCGCAGTAACACCGGGACAATCGGGCTGATGATATCAGATATTTCAAACCCCTATTTTTCGGATCTGGTGCGTGGCGTCGAGGATGCCGTTTATGGCGCCGACAAAGGATACAACCTCGTCCTCT